>NZ_WBOF01000001.1:5440000-5525000 GCF_009569385.1 Streptomyces kaniharaensis | reverse complement strand
ACGGAGGCCGTCGCTCCGGTGGACGGCGTCGTCGTCTCCATGCACCCGCACGCGTTCGTTGTCGTGGACGCGGACGGGCACGGCGTGCTGACGCACCTCGGGATCGACACCGTGCAGCTGAACGGCGAGGGCTTCGAGCTGCTCGTCAACAAGGGCGACACGGTGACCCGTGGCCAGGCCGTCATCAAGTGGGACCCGGCTGCCGTCGAGGCCGCGGGCAAGTCGCCGATCTCGCCGATCGTGGCGCTGGAGGCGACGCCCGACACGCTCAGCGGCCTGGTCGAGGACGGGGACGCCCGCGTCGGGGACACCCTGTTCAGCTGGAGCTGACCTCACTCTTTCCCACACGCCCGCCCTGCAGCAGATGACAGGGCCGGCCCGGCACACAGCGGTTCCCGGCGGGGCCGCTCCTCTCAGCGGAGACAGTGACATGGAGAAGACGCTGCGCGGCGTGGGTGTCAGCCACGGGGTCGCGATCGGCCAGGTGCGGCACATGGGGACGGCAGTGCTGGAGCCGCCGACCACCCAGATCCCGGCCGAGGACTCCCCGCGCGAGCAGGCTCGCGCCCAGGCGGCCGTCGAGGCGGTGGCCGCGGACCTGATCGCCCGCGGCAACCTGGCCGGCGGCGAGGCGCAGGCGGTGCTGGAGGCCCAGGCGCTGATGGCGCAGGACCCCGAGCTGATGGCCGACGTGTCGCGGCGGATCGCCGTCGGGAGCAGCGCCGAGCGCGGTGTCTACGACGCCTTCGCCTCCTACCGCGCGCTGCTCGCGTCGGCCGGGGACTACCTGGCCGGCCGGGTCGCCGACCTGGACGACGTGCGCAACCGCATCGTGGCCAGGCTGCTGGGCGTGCCGATGCCGGGTGTGCCGGACAGCGACGAGCCGTACGTGCTGTTCGCGCGGGACCTGGCGCCGGCCGACACCGCACTTCTCGATCCGACCCTGGTGCTCGGTTTCGTGACCGAGGAGGGCGGGCCGACCAGTCACAGCGCCATCCTGGCGCGGGCGATGGGCGTGCCGGCCGTCGTCGCGCTGCCGGGGGCGACCGAGGTCGCCGAAGGCACCGTGGTGGCCGTGGACGGCAGCTCCGGTGACGTCCTGCTGGACCCGTCGCAGCAGAAGCAGGAGGAGCTGCGGGCGATCGCCGCCGAGCGAAAGGCCGCGCTGGCCGCCTCCTCCGGTCCGGGCCGGACCTCGGACGGGCACCGGGTGCCGCTGCTTGCCAACGTCGGCGGCCCGGCGGACGTGCCGGCGGCGCTGGAGAACGGCGCCGAGGGCGTCGGGCTGTTCCGCACCGAGTTCCTGTTCCTCGACGACTCAGCCAAGGCGCCCGGCGAGGAGAAGCAGGTCGAGGAGTACCGAAAGGTGCTGGAGGCGTTCCCGGAGGGCCGGGTCGTGGTCCGGGCGCTGGACGCGGGTGCGGACAAGCCGCTGGGCTTCCTCTCCCCGGCCGACGAGCCGAACCCGGCGCTGGGTGTGCGCGGTCTGCGCACCCTGCTGGAGAACCCCGAGGTCATGCAGACGCAGCTGCGTGCGCTGGCCAGGGCCGCCGAGGGATTGCCGGTACACCTCGAGGTGATGGCGCCGATGGTCGCCGACCGCAAGGACGCCAAGGACTTCGCGGACGCGTGCCGGCAGGCCGGGCTGGACGCCAAGTTCGGCGCGATGGTGGAGATCCCGTCGGCCGCGTTGCGGGCTCGGGCGATCCTGCAGGAGGTCGAGTTCCTGTCGCTGGGGACCAACGACCTCGCGCAGTACACCTTCGCGGCCGACCGTCAGGTAGGTGCGCTGGCCCGGCTGCAGGACCCGTGGCAGCCGGCGCTGCTCGACCTGATCGCGGCGGCCGCCGAGGCGGCGCGGGCGACCGGCAAGAGCTGCGGCGTCTGCGGCGAGGCGGCCTCGGACCCGCTGCTGGCCGTGGTGCTGACCGGCCTGGGCGTCACCAGCCTCTCCATGGGCGCGGCCTCGATCCCGTACGTGCGGACCACCCTCGCCAAGTACACGCTGGCGCAGTGCCGTCGGGCGGCCGAGGCGGCCCGGGCGACGGACAGTGCCGAGGAGGCTCGGGCCGCCGCGCAGCAGGTGCTGTCGGGCGAGTAGCGCAGACCCGGGCAGCCCCGGGCAGCAGAGAAGGGGCGCTTCCACCGTTGATGGTGGGAGCGCCCCTTCTGTCCTGCGGCCGGGGTCAGGCCTGGCGGTCGCGGCGGAGCTGCTCGAAGAAGCGCAGGTGCTCGATGTTGTCGACGGAGCCCGGGTTGACGGCCTGCTCCAGCGGGGTGCCGGAGAGCAGGCGCTTCACCGGGACCTCGATCCGCTTGCCGGTGAGCGTGTGCGGGAGGCCGCGCACGGCGATGACCTCGTCCGGGACGTGGCGCGGGGAGAGCTCGGTGCGCAGCGAGGTGCGGATGCGGCCGATGAGGTCGTCGTCCAGTTCGGCGCCGGGGGCGAGGACGACGAAGAGCGGCATCCAGTAGCCGCCGTCCGGCTCCTCCAGGCCGATGACCAGGGACTCGGCGATCTCCGGGAGGCGTTCGACGACCTCGTAGATGTCGGAGGAGCCCATCCGGACGCCCTGGCGGTTGAGGGTGGAGTCGGAGCGGCCGTGGATGACGACGGTGCCGCGGGAGGTGACGGTGATCCAGTCGCCGTGGCGCCAGATGCCCGGGTACATGTCGAAGTAGCTGTCGTGGTACCGGGTGCCCTCGGGGTCGTTCCAGAAGCCGGTGGGCATGGACGGGATGGGCTTGGTGACGACGAGTTCGCCGACGGCGTCGGTGAGCGGGCGGCCCTGGACGTCCCAGGACTCGACGGCGGCGCCGAGGGAGGGGGCCTGGATCTCGCCAAGGTGGACCGGGAGGGTGGGCACGCCACCCACGAAGCACGAGCAGACGTCGGTGCCGCCGCTGACGGAGGCGAGCCAGACGTCCTCCTTGACCTCGTCGTAGATCCAGCGGAAGCCGTCGGGCGGGAGCGGGGAGCCGGTGGTGCCGATGCAGCGGACGGCGGAGAGGTCCAGGTCGCGGCCCGGGTGGAGGTCGGCCTTGCGGCTGGCGATGACGTAGGCGGCGGAGGTGCCGAGGACGGTGGCGCCGGTGCGGGCGGCGACCGACCAGAGGGCGCCGGTGTCGGGGTGGCCGGGGCTGCCGTCGTAGGTGACGATCGTGGCTCCGACGAGGAGGCCGGCGAGGAGGAAGTTCCACATCATCCAGCCGGTGGAGGTGTACCAGAGGAAGCGGTCCTGCGGGCCGAGGTCGAGGTGGAGGCCGACCTGCTTGAGGTGTTCGAGCAGGATGCCGCCCTGGCTCTGGACGATCGCCTTGGGCAGGCCGGTGGTGCCGGAGGAGTAGAGCACCCAGAGCGGGTGGTCGAACGGGACCGGCTCGAAGACCGGGGTGACGTCTTCGGCGACCAGGTCGTCCCACTGCAGGGCGCCCTCGGGGGCGGGGGCGCCGAGGAGGGGGACGTGCACGACGGTGTGCAGGCTGGGGAGTTCACGGCGCAGTTCGGCGACGACGTCGGTGCGGTCGTGGTCCTTGCCGCCGTAGTGGTAGCCGTCGACGGCGAAGAGGACGGCGGGCTCGATCTGCTGGAGGCGGTCGAGGACGCTGCGGGCGCCGAAGTCGGGGGCGCAGCTGGTCCAGACGGCGCCGACGGCGGCGGTGGCGAGGAGGGCGACGGCGGCCTGCGGGATGTTGGGCAGGTAGGCGCTGACGCGGTCGCCGGGGCCGATGCCGCGGGCGCGCAGGGCGGCGGCGAGGGAGCCGACCTGGCGGCGGAGCTCGGACCAGGTGAGGACGGCGGGCCGGTCGGTGGTCTCGTCGAGGTGGAGGATCGCCGGGCGGTCGGCGTTGGCGGGGTCCTCGGCGGCGCGCAGAGCGTGCTCGGCGTAGTTGAGGCGGGCGCCGGGGAACCAGCGGGCGCCGGGCATGGCCGGGTCGGCGAGGACGGCCTCGGGGGCCTGGGTGAAGCGGACGTCGAACCACTGGGTGACGGCCGTCCAGAACCGGTCGAGGTCGGCGGTGGACCAGGCGTGCAGCGCGGCGTAGCGCTCGGCGGCCTGCTGGTCGTCGGCGGCCGGGGCGAGCGGGGCGGCCGGGGCGCCGTGGCGTTCGGCGGCCCAGGCCTGGAAGGCCACGAGGCCGGTCGCGGCGGCGCGAGCGGGGTCGGGGCGCCAGAGCGGCTGGTCCTGGTCCTGGGGTGGGGTGCTCACGGTGGTGGTCTCCCGGGCCGGTGGTGGGGACGGGAGTGCTTGTGGCAGACCCGTCCGGTTGGGCTGTCGGTGCAGACCATGCCATGTGAGCGCCCGCTGCGCCAGGGTCCGCCCCGGGAGTCCTGTGCTGGTCAGCGCTGGGTGAACTCGCCGTTGAACCAGGCGCGGGAGACGCGGGTGTGGAACTCGAAGGCGAGCGGGGTGTCGGGGGTGGAGAGTTGCCAGCCGTCGGTCTCGTCGGTGGGCCGGGAGGGCGGGAGGTCGGCGAGCGGGCGGGGCGGGAGCATGCCGAAGAGGCACAGGAAGCCGCCGCGGGCGTCGGAGTCGGTGGAGACCAGGGTGATGTCGGCGGCGTCGGCCAGGATGCCGGTCTCCTCGCGCAGTTCGCGGACGCAGGCCTGCTGCCAGCTCTCGCCGTAGTCCACGTAGCCGCCGGGGAGGGCGAGTTGGCCGTAGCCGGGCTCGATGGTGCGGCGGATCACGACGAGGTTGCTCTCGCCGTCGGGGCGGGTGACCGGGAGGAGGGTCACGACCACCGGCAGCGGGTTGCGGTAGCTGATCTCGTGGCAGCCGGGACAGGTCCGGGGCCAGGAGTCGGTGCCGGGCGGGTAGGGCGTACCGCACCAGTGGCAGTGGGAGTTGGGGCGGTTGGTCGTGCCGGTCACCTCGTCAGTGGTCATGGGCGGATGGTAGCCGGGCGCGGCGGTGGACGATCAGCGGATCTCGTCCTCGCGGGCGGGGCGCAGCAGGGCGGGGTGGAGGAGCTGGGCGTCGCCCGCGTGGTAGGTGCGGGCGCGGGGGCCGCCGCGGGCGCCGCCGCGCTCGGTGGTGGTGCCGGTGCTCTCGACGAAGCCGGGGACGGAGAGCACCTTGCGGTGGAAGTTGCCGGGGTGGAGCTTCTCGTCCCAGACGGCCTCGTAGACGGCGCGCAGGTCGGGGATGGTGAAGTCGTAGGGCAGGAAGGCGGTGGCGAGCGGGCTGTACTCGATCTTGGCGCGGGCGCGGTCGAGGCCGTCGGCGAGGATGCGGGCGTGGTCGAAGGCGAGCGTGAGGGGGCCGCTGTGCCCGCCGACGCCACCCCCGTGGGTGTCGACGGGCACAACGGCGGCTTCGGGGCGACTGCTCGGGCGCAGGTCGAGGTCGGCGACGGGGTACCAGCCGGCGGCCGCGGCGTCCGTCCCGGCCTGCGGGTCGGGCAGGTCGGGGGCGAAGGCGAGGTAGGCGACGGAGACCACGTGCATGCGCGGGTCGCGGTGCGGGGCGCCGTAGGTACCGAGCTGTTCGAGGTAGATGCGGCTGAGCGCGGCCTCGACCTCGGAGCCGCCCAGGAGGCCGGTCTCCTCGGCGAGTTCGCGGGCGGCGGCCCCGTCCAGGTCCTCCTCGCCGGCACGCAGGAAGCCGCCGGGCAGCGCCCAGGATCCCTGGTAGGGCGGGGCGGCGCGTTCGACGAGCAGGACGTGCAGGCTGCCGTGCCGCAGGGTCAGGGCGACCACGTCGACGGTGACGGCCACGGGGGTGTAGGCGCGCGGATCGTAGGCGGCGAGCCATTCCTGCTCGGATTGGTCCCGCTCGGACCGTTCCTGCCCGGCTCGGTCCTGCCCGGCCCGGGGCCCGGCGGGGGACGGGCCGGTCTCGTCGGTGGCCATCGCCGGCTCCTCTCCTGCACTGCTCGCTGCGCCGCGCGTCGGACCGCGCGCCGTCGTTCTCGGGATGAGCACAACGTAGCGATTCGTTTCCGAAGCAGCAAATGGTTTTCCGGGCGGGCGGGGGTATCGGGCTTCTAGGCTGTGACCAGCGACGACCGCGCCCGAGGAGGCCCGCCATGCCCGCTGCTCCCCCGCCGGACTTCGCCGCGGCGCTGGCGGCCGGTCCACTGGTGCTGGACGGCGGGATGTCGAACCAGCTGGCGGCGGCCGGGTACGACCTGTCGGACGGACTGTGGTCGGCACGGCTGCTGGCGGACGCGCCGGAGGCGATCGTCGACGCCCACCGGGCGTACTTCGCGGCCGGGGCGGAGGTCGCCATCACCGCGAGCTACCAGGCGAGCTTCGAGGGCTTCGCGCGGCGCGGGGTGGGCCGGGCCGAGGCGGCGCGGCTGCTGGCGAGCGGTGTGGAGCTGGCCCGGCAGGCGGCGCGGGCCGAGCCGGGCGGCCGACGGCGCTGGGTGGCGGCCTCGGTGGGTCCGTACGGGGCGGTGCTGGCGGACGGCTCGGAGTACCAGGGGCGGTACGGGCTGAGCGTGGCGCGGCTGGCGGCGTTCCACCGGCCGCGGCTGGAGGTGCTGGCGACGGCCGGTCCCGACGTGCTGGCGCTGGAGACGGTGCCGGACGCGGACGAGGCGCAGGCACTGCTGGAGGTGGTCCGCGGGCTCGGCGTGCCGGCCTGGCTGTCGTACAGCGTGGCGGGCGACCGGACGCGGGCCGGGCAGCCGCTGGCGGAGGCGTTCGCACTGGCGAGGGACGTGGACGAGGTACTGGCCGTGGGGGTGAACTGCTGCACACCGCAGGACGCGGACCGGGCGGTGGCGCTGGCCGCCGAGGTGACCGGGAAGCCGGTGGTGGTGTACCCGAACAGCGGCGAGTCCTGGGATCCGCGAGTGCGGGACTGGCACGGGGAGCCGACGTTCCGCTCGGCGCGGGTGCGCGGGTGGCTGGCGGACGGGGCCCGGCTGGTGGGCGGCTGCTGCCGGGTCGGGCCGGACGGGATCGCGGCGCTGGCGGCGGAGGTCGCGGTCGGCAAGAGCCGGGGCTGAGAGCCAGTGGTTGAGAGCCGGTGGTTGAGCCGGGGCTCGAGAGCGGCCGGGATCGAATAAACCGGGATTAAATAAAGGGGACGGGCGCGATCAAAAGGGACCGGCCGGGCGGCGGAGGTTAACAGGCGGCCGAGTGCGGGTTACCAAGGGGGAAGGTGCACGGACCGGCGGACGCCTGGCAGACTCGTCCCGTTACCACTTCGGTCGACAATGTCGACCGCCTGTCAGCGCGGAGGTTCCAATGCCCGGCCCGATCCAGTCGCTCTCCCGGGCCGCCGCGATCATGCGCCTGCTGGCCGGCGGCGAGCGCCGCCTGGGCCTGTCCGAGGTCGCGACGGCGCTGGACCTCGCCAAGGGCACCGCGCACGGCATCCTGCGCACGCTCCAGCAGGAGGGGTTCGTCGAGCAGGACCCGGAGAGCGGCAAGTACCAGTTGGGCGCCGAACTGCTGCGGCTCGGCCAGAGCTACCTGGACGTGCACGAGCTGCGGGCGCGGGCGCTGGTGTGGGCGGACGACCTGGCCCGGGCGGCCGGCGAGACCGTCTACCTCGGGGTGCTGCACCAGCAGGGCGTGTTGATCGTGCACCACGTGTTCCGACCGGACGACACCCGGCAGGTGCTGGAGGTCGGTTCGATGCAGCCGCTGCACAGCACCGCGCTGGGCAAGGTGCTGGTGGCCTACGACCCGGTCGCGCGCGGGGAGTTGGGCGCCGGGCCGTACGAGCCGTACACCCTGCGGACGTTGACCGAGGCGGCCGACGTGGACGCCGAGTGCGCGCTGATCCGCGAGCGCGGCTGGGCGGACTCGATCGAGGAGACCTGGGACGGCGTGGCCTCGATCGGCGGGCTGATCCAGGACCGGCGGCGCAACCCGGTGGGCGCGGTGTGCATCAGCGGCCCGGTGGAGCGGGTGTGCGAGGACGGCTTCGTGAAGCCGTCGTTGGTGGCCTCGGTGCGCAGCGCGGCGCGGGCGATCTCGCGCGACCTGGGTGCCGGGCGGTTCTGACGCCGTCACGGCGGTCACTTCGTCACGCTGAGGCGCGGACGGGCGGGAGGCCTGTCCGCGCCCTGGCGTTTTGCCCCGATTCGGCACGCTCCGCTGGGTAACTTCGAGGCAAGGGTCACAGCTGCGTAAACCTGCCTTGACGTGGGGGCGACCTGGGCGGGAAGCTTCCGCATGACGGTCGACATTGTCGAACGATGGCCGGGAAGATCACTCCCACATTGCGCTCACCCGCACAGCGATCGCCCGGCCACCCGCCCCCACCCGCACCTCCGGGCCATATGGACAAGGGAGTCTTTGTGTCCGCGTTCTCCAACGGCGACGTCTTCGTCGGCGAAACCCTCGGTACCGCTGCCCTGATACTTCTCGGTGGAGGCGTCTGCGCCGCCGTGACCCTCAAGAAGTCGAAGGCCCTGAACGCCGGCTGGCTGGCGATCACCTTCGGCTGGGGCTTCGCGGTCCTCATCGCCGCCTACATGACCGGCTCCAAGTCCGGTGCCCACCTGAACCCGGCCGTCACCATCGCACTCGCCGTCAAGAGCGGCGAATGGAGCCAGGTTCCGCTCTACCTCGGCTCCCAGATGCTCGGCGCGATGATCGGCGCCACGCTCGTCTGGCTCACCTACCTCGGCCAGTTCCAGGCCAACGAGGAGCCCACGCTCGGCATCTTCTCGACCGGTCCCGAGATCCGGAACCCGATCCAGAACCTGCTGACCGAGATCATCGGCACCCTGGTGCTCTGCATGTCGATCCTCACCCTCAGCCCCAAGCTCGAGGCCATGGGCACGCTGATCGTCGCGCTCGTCGTGGTCGGCATCGGCCTCTCGCTCGGTGGCCCGACCGGCTACGCGATCAACCCGGCCCGTGACCTCGGCCCGCGCATCGTCCACTCGCTGCTGCCGATCCCGAACAAGGGCGGCTCCGACTGGTCTTACGCCTGGGTCCCGGTCGTCGGTCCGCTGATCGGCGGCGCCGCGGCCGGCCTCCTCTACAACGCCCTCTTCTAAAGGGCCCCCTCCAACGGGCAGAGTCGAACCCGCCGAGCACGGGGACTGAGCGAACAGCGCGTCAGGCCCACCCACCCCGCATCCCCCGAACCCGAGCCGAGGACCTTCATGACCTCCACTGGCAACTACATCGCCGCGATCGACCAGGGCACCACCTCCAGCCGCTGCATCATCTTCGGCGCCGACGGCCGGATCGTCGCCGTCGACCAGCAGGAGCACCGGCAGATCTTCCCCCAGCCCGGCTACGTCGAGCACGACGCCGCCGAGATCTGGACCCGGGTGCAGTCGGTCATCCGCGGCGCGCTGGAGAAGGCCGGTCTGACCAGGGACGACATCCGCGCGATCGGTATCACCAACCAGCGCGAGACCACCGTCCTGTGGGACAGGAACACCGGTGAGCCGGTGCACAACGCGCTGGTGTGGCAGGACACCCGCACCGAGGCGCTCTGCCGCGAGCTCGGCCGCAACGTCGGCCAGGACCGCTTCCGCCGCGAGACCGGCCTCCCGCTGGCCAGCTACTTCGCCGGCCCGAAGATCCGCTGGCTGCTGGACAACGTCGAGGGCCTGCGCGAGCGCGCCGAGGCCGGCGACATCCTCTTCGGCACCATGGACACCTGGGTGATCTGGAACCTCACCGGCGGTGTCGACGGCGGCAAGCACGTCACCGACGTCACCAACGCCAGCCGCACCATGCTGATGAACCTCCACACCCTGGAGTGGGACGAGAAGATCGCCGAATCGATGGGCGTGCCGCTGGCCGTCCTGCCGGAGATCCGCTCCTCCGCCGAGGTGTACGGCGAGGCCGTCGGCGACCTGGCCGGTGTGCCGGTCGCCTCCGCGCTCGGCGACCAGCAGGCCGCGCTGTTCGGCCAGACCTGCTTCGACGAGGGCGAGGCCAAGTCCACCTACGGCACCGGCACCTTCCTGCTGCTGAACACCGGCGAGAAGATCGTCAACTCGTACCACGGCCTGCTGACCACCGTCGGCTACCGGATCGGCGACCAGGCCCCGGTGTACGCCCTGGAGGGCTCCATCGCCGTCACCGGCTCGCTCGTCCAGTGGCTGCGCGACCAGCTCGGCATCATCTCCACCGCCGCCGAGATCGAGACCCTCGCCAACACGGTCGAGGACAACGGCGGCGCCTACTTCGTCCCGGCCTTCTCCGGCCTGTTCGCCCCGTACTGGCGCTCCGACGCCCGCGGTGTGATCGCCGGTCTGACCCGGTACGTCACCAAGGGCCACCTGGCCCGGGCCGTCCTGGAGGCCACCGCCTGGCAGACCCGCGAGGTCGTCGACGCCATGCAGAAGGACTCCGGGGTCGAGCTCACCGCCCTCAAGGTCGACGGCGGCATGACCAGCAACAACCTGCTCATGCAGAACATCGCCGACGTCCTGGACGCCCCGGTCGAGCGCCCGTACGTGGCCGAGACCACCGCCCTCGGCGCCGCCTACGCGGCCGGTCTCGCCGTCGGCTTCTGGAACGACCTCGACACCCTGCGGGCCAACTGGCACCGCGCCGCCGAGTGGACCCCCCGCATGGACGAGGCCACCCGGGAGCGCGAGTACAAGAAGTGGCTCAAGGCCGTGGAGCGCACCATGGGCTGGGTGGAGGAGGAAGAGAACAGCTGACCGTCGAGCCGGTCGGGGCTTCGTGCCCCGGCCGGCCCGGTTCCGTTTCACCGGCCCGCCGCACCGGGCCTACCGGCCTCACCGCAGAGGCCGCACCGCACACGAGAGGAGTAGCGGCGCCGCCCGACCCGCGCGCCGTACACAACCACCATGGCAACCATCCCGACCCTGGGCGCCGAGCGCACCGCCGGCCGCACCGCCTCCCGCACCGAGACCCGCGAGCTGCTCGGCAAGGCCACCTACGACCTGCTGGTGATCGGGGGCGGCATCCTCGGCACGGCCGTCGCCTGGACCGCGTCCCAGGCCGGCCTCAAGGTCGCCATGGTCGACGCCGGCGACTTCGCCGGCGCCACCTCCAGCGCCTCCTCCAAGCTCGTCCACGGCGGTCTGCGCTACCTGCAGACCGGCGCGGTCAAGCTGGTCGCCGAGAACCACAAGGAGCGCCGCGCGCTCTCCACCGACGTGGCCCCGCACCTGGTCAACCCGCTGACCTTCTTCGTGCCGGTCTACAAGGGCGGCCCGCACGGCGCGGCCAAGCTCGGCGCCGGTGTGTTCCTCTACTCGGCGCTCTCCGCCTTCCGTGACGGCATGGGCCGGGTCTCCACCGCCGCGCACGCCGCCCAGCAGGTGCCCGCGCTGCGCACCGAGGGCCTGCGCTCGGTGGCCGTCTACGGCGACCACCAGATGAACGACTCGCGCGTCGCCGTGATGACCGTCCGCGCCGCGGTGGACGCCGGCGCCGTGGTGCTCAACCACGCCGAGGTCACCGGTCTGCGCTTCACCGCGGGCCGGGTCACCGGCGCCGAACTGCGCGACCGCCTGGACGGCAGCGAGTTCGGCGTCAACGCCCGCCTGGTGCTCAACGCCACCGGCCCGTGGGTGGACCACCTGCGCCGGATGGAGGACGCCGGCGCCGCGCCGTCGATCCGCCTCTCCAAGGGCGCGCACGTCGTGGTCAAGCGCCGCTCGCCGTGGCGCGCCGCGCTGACCATCCCGATCGACAAGTACCGCGTCTCCTTCGCCATCCCGTGGGAGGACCACGTCCTGCTCGGGACCACCGACGAGGAGTACACCGGCGACCCGCAGGACGTCCGGGCCACCGAGGCGGACATCGACCAGATCATGGGCGAGGCCGCGCACGCGATCCGCGACGAGCACCTCGACCGGAGCCTGATCACCTACGCCTTCGCCGGTCTGCGGGTGCTGCCCGGCGGCCCCGGCGACACCGCCGCCGCCAAGCGCGAGACCGTCGTCACCGAGGGCCGCGGCGGCATGCTGTCGGTCTCCGGCGGCAAGTGGACCACCTACCGGCACATCGGCCGCACCGTGCTGGAGAAGCTGGCCCACGTGCCCGGCACCAGCCTCGGCGAGGACATGTCGCCGATCGCCCCGACCGTGCCGCTGCCGGGCGTCGGCGCGCCGAACGCCGTCGCGCACCGGCTGCTGATCGACCGTGAGCCGGGCTCGCGGATGGAGCCGCTGGTGGCCAAGCACCTGGCCACCCACTACGGCACGCTGTCCTTCGAGATCGCCCGCCTGATCGACGAGAACCCGGAGCTCGGCCGGCCGATCCACGACGACGGTCCGGACGTCTGGGCGCAGGTCGCCTACGCGGCCGACAACGAGTGGGCGTACACGGCGGACGACGTGCTGCGGCGCCGCACCACGATGACGGTGCGCGGGCTGGACACCCCGGAGATCCGGGACGAGGTCGAGGCCTTCCTGACGAAGCGCGCGGGCAAGTAGGCGTGCGGGTGGCCCAACGCGCCGGCAGGTAGCCAGGTCCTGCCCGAGGGCGGACACTCCGGAGTCTCCGGGGTGCCCGCCCTTTGCCGTTCTCGCTCGGCGGCGCCGCGAAGAAGTGGGCACCGCGAAGTGGACACCGCGAAGTGGTCACCGCACGACCGCGGTTGCCGCACGACGGGCGGGCGTTCCTCCTGGAGCGCCCGCCCGTTTCGTCAGATGACGGCACCGGCCTTGATCACGTGCTTCAGGTGCCGGTCCGGGTGGGTGAGGACGGAGAGGTCGGCCAGCGGGTCGCCGTCCACCACCAGCAGGTCGGCGTGGGCGCCCGGGGCGAGGGTGCCGATCCGGCCTTCGAGGCCGAGCAGCCGCGCCGCCGTCGTGGTCGCCGAACGGAGCACGTCCGCGGCGGGCTGGACCTGGGCGCGGAGGGTGAACTCCTCCAGCTGGGCCGGGTGCAGCGGGCCGAGCAGGTCGCTGCCGTAGACCAGGTTGACGCCCGCGCGGTGGGCGCGCTCCAGCGCGGCGAGGCCCTGGTCGCGGACCTCGGCCAGCTTCCCGAGCGAGGCCGGCGGCAGGCCCGAGCGGGCGCCGAGCTTCGCCGTCTGCTCGTACGCGACCAGGGTGGGCACCAGGAAGGCGTCCTTCTCCAGCAGCAGCGCGATCGTGGAGTCCGCCAGCAGGTTGCCGTGCTCGACGCAGCGCACTCCGGCACGCAGCGCCCGGTCGATCGCGCGCGGGTGGTAGGCGTGCACGGTGACGTAGCGGTTGTGGTTCTCCGCCTCCTCGACGGCCGCGCGGATCTCCTCCTCGCTGTACTGGACGGCGGCGATCTCGTCGTGCGGGGAGGCGACGCCGCCGGAGAGCAGCACCTTGAGGTGCCGGGCACCCTTGCGGAACTCGTCCCGGGCGGCGGCCCGGACGGCGTCCACGCCGTCCGCGACCCGGCCGAAGTTGGGGCGGGACTCGCAGCAGGGCAGCGCGTCGTCGCTGAGCGGGCGCAGGTCGCCGTGGCCGCCGGTCTGGGAGAGCGCCTTGCCGCCGTGGAGCAGACGCGGGCCGAGCGCCAGGCCTTCGTCGAGCGCCCGGGTCATGCCGTGGTCGGCGCCGCCGACGTCGCGGACGGTGGTGAAGCCCCGGCGGAGCATGCGTTCGGCCTCGGCGAGGGCGCGGACGGTCGCGTAACCGGGGGTCCAGTTGGCGAAGTCCGGCAGGTCGAGGGAGGTCACCAGCAGGTGGACGTGGGCGTCGATCAGGCCGGGCAGGACGGTGCCGCCGGCGGCGTCGAGGACGCGGACGCCCTCGGTCGCGGTGGGCGGGCGACCAGTGCCGGTGGCGGTGATGCGGCCGTCGGCGGTCTCCAGCCAGCCGGGGTCGGTGCGAGTGCCGTCCTCGGGGTGGAGCAGATGGGCGTTGGTGATCAGCAGTCGGGTCATGAGGGTGGCGCCCTTCGGTTTCAGTACGGGACGTATTGAATACGACCCGTACTGAATACACCATGTATCGTTCTCCTGTGAACCCTCCCCCGGCCGATGCCGCCGCGCCCCGACCGACCCGCCGACGCGTCCACACCCGGGCCCGGCTGCTGGCCGCGGCGAGCCAGCTGTTCCTGACCGTCGGCTTCGCACGGACGAGCATCGAGGACGTCTGCGCCGCCGCCGGCTACACCCGCGGCGCCTTCTACTCGAACTTCGGCAGCAAGGAGGACCTGCTGCTGGCGCTCTTCGACGACCAGGCGGCCGACCGGATGGCCGAGTTGGAGGCGCTGGCCGTCGCCTGCGAGGCGCTCGCGCCGCAGGAGCGGGCCCGGCGGCTGGTCGAGGCGCTGCTGCGGGTCGACCCGGCGGAGACCGGGTGGATCCTGCTGTTCCTGGAGTTCCGGCTGGTCGCCGCCCGCACCGAGGGGCTGGCCGAACGGGTCGCCGCGCACGACCGGGCGCTCTCCCAGGCGGTGGCCGACCGCCTGGAACGCGTGCTGCCGGAACTGGTGCCGCCGGGCGCGACCGCCCGGCAGGCCGCCGCGGTGATCCTCGCCGCGCGCGAGGGGCTGCTTGCCCGGACGGCGGCCGGCGGTGCGGTGGCGGAGGACCTGCTGGACTCGACGACGGCGGTGCTGTCGGGGCTGCTGGGCTGACGACGCGCCGAGGGGCGGCGCCCGTACGGTACGGGTGCCGCCCCTCGGCGGACGGGCTGTCGGCCGGAGCTAGACGATCAGGCTCAGCGGCATGATCAGCGCGATGGCGACGACCGAGATCACGGTCTCCATCACCGACCAGGACTTCAGCGTCTGCCCGACGCTCATCCCGAAGTACTCCTTCACCAGCCAGAAGCCGGCGTCGTTGACGTGCGAGAAGAAGAGCGAGCCGGCGCCGATCGCCAGCACCAGCAGAGCCGCGTGGGTCGACGACATGGTGGCGGCGAGCGGGGCCACGATACCGGCTGCGGTGATGGTGGCGACCGTCGCCGAGCCGGTGGCCAGGCGGATCAGCACGGCGATCAGCCAGCCCAGCAGCAGCGCCGAGATGTGCCACCTGCTCGACCACTCGCTGACGGCGTTGCCGACGCCGACGTCGATCAGGGTCTGCTTGAAGCCGCCGCCCGCGCCGACGATGAACACGATGCCGGCGATCGGGCCGAGCGACCTGCCGACCGTGTCGGAGATCCGGGCCCGGTCGAAGCCCGCCGCCCTGCCCAGGGTCAGCATGCCGAGCAGGGTCGCGGCGAGCAGGGCGATCAGCGGCGAGCCGATGAAGTCGAACACCCGCTGGCCCATCGCCTTCGGGTCGTCGATCACGACGTCGGCCAGCGCCTTGCCGAGCATCAGGACGACCGGCAGCAGGATGGTCGCGAGGACCGCACCGAAGGACGGAGTGCGCTCGCGCTCGGCCGTCTCCTCCGCAGCGGTGGCCGCCGGGATCTCCAGCGGCCCCACCCAGCGCTCGGCCAGGCGGGCGAACAGCGGGCCGGCCACGATCAGGGTCGGAACGGCGATCAGCAGGCCGAGCGCCAGCGTGACGCCGAGATCGGCCTTCAGCGCGTCGACGGCGACCAGCGGGCCCGGGTGCGGGGGCACCAGGCCGTGCAGCACCGACAGGCCGGCAAGCGCGGGGATGCCGATCCGCATCAGCGGCACGTTGCCGCGGCGGGCGACCAGCAGCACGATCGGGATCAGCAGGACGACGCCGACCTCGAAGAACAGCGGCAGGCCGAGCACGGCCGCGATCAGCGCCATCGCCCAGGGCAGCGCCTTCGTGCCCGAGCGCGCCAGCACGGTGTCCGCGATGGTGTTCGCGCCGCCGGAGTCGGCGAGCAGCTTGCCGAGCATCGCACCGAGCCCGATCAGCAGGCCCACGCCGGCCACGGTGGAGCCGAAGCCCGTCGAGAAGCTTGTGAGCAGCTTGTCGAAGGGGGCGCCTGCGACGGCGGCCAGCAGGCCGGAGCCGAGCGTGAGGGCGAGGAACGGGTGCAGCTTCAGCCTGGTGATCAGCAGGACGATCGCACCGATGGCGACGAGCACTGCGATCAGCAGCTGGGAGTTGCTGCTGGTGTGCGGCAGGGCCGGTGGGGCGGCGGCCGCGAGCAAGGTGGGGGACAAGCTCATGCTCCCGTCTCTCCCCAAGCCTCCGGCCGGGGGTACCCCCACCACTCGGCAGGGGCATTCGCCCGTGCCCGCCTTCTTATGGCTCGCTCGCTTCGCTCGCTCACGTGAGGTCTCCATTGACGGGCCGCAGCAGTGCCACGGCCATCTCGACGAGTTCTTCGGGGGACGGACCGACGTCCAGGACGGCGCCGCGCTCGTCCGCGCCCAGGGGTTCCAGGGCGGCGTACTGCGAGTCGAGCAGCGACGGCGGCATGAAGTGGCCGGTGCGGTGGGCGAGCCGGTCCTCGACCAGCTCGTGACCGCCGCTGAGGTGCAGGAAGAAGGCGCCCGGGCAGGCCTCGCGCAGGGTGTCGCGATAGCGGTGCTTCAGCGCCGAGCAGGTGACCACGCCGCCGGTGCCCGACTCGGCCCGGTCCCTGAGCCAGGCGCCGAGGGCGCGCAGCCAGGGGGCGCGGTCCTCGTCGTCCAGCGGGACGCCGGCCGACATCTTGGCGATGTTGGCCGCCGGGTGGAAGTCGTCCGCCTCGGCGAAGGGGAGATCGAGGCGGTCGGCCAGGAGGCGGGCCAGGGTGGTCTTGCCGGATCCGGAGACGCCCATCACCACGATGGTGAGGGGCCCGAACGGTGCCCCTGCCGGGCGGTCGTGGTTCTCGGCGCTGAGAGCCATGGGTGGTGCTCCTTCGTTTTCCTGGCCGCCACTATCACCTCAAAGGTATGACGTATTCAAGTGAGTGAAACCAAATCGTCATACTTTTGCTCTTCCGGTGCGGTGCCGCGGGGGGCACGCCGGGGTGCACCGCAGGGCGGCGGCGGCTTCGGCATGGTGGGCGTCTAGGCTGGCCGGATGGAGATCCAGGGGCTGCCCGGCCGGCTGCTTGACGAACTCGGGCCCGCGATCGCGGCAGGGGAGATTCCCGAGGGCGCGGTCCTGCGCAGCGAGGAGCTGGAGGAGCGGTTCGGGGTGTCCCGGACGGTGGTCCGGGAGGCGGTGCGGATCCTGGAGGGGATGCGCATGGTCGCGCCCCGGCGGCGGGTCGGGATCACGGTGCAACCCAAGTCCGGCTGGGACGTCTTCGACCCACTGGTGATCCGCTGGCGCCTGGCCGGCGCCGACCGCCCGGCCCAGCTGCGCTCGCTCGGCTCGCTGCGCCTCGCCGTCGAACCGGCCGCCGCCGCGCTCGCCGCGGTGCACGCGAGCGACGACGAGCGGCGCGAGCTCAGCGCGCTGGCCGTCGAGTTGACCGTCTCGGCGCGAGCCGCCGACCTGGCCACCTTCCTCCGGCACGACATCGCCTTCCACGCCACCGTGCTGAAGGCCTCCGGCAACGAGATGTTCGCCCACCTCGGTGACACCGTGGGAGCGGTGCTGACCGGGCGGACCGAGTACCACCTGATGCCCCACCAGCCCGAGCCGTACGCGATCCGGCTGCACCGCGAGGTCGCCGACGCGATCTGCGCGGGGGACGCCGCCCAGGCCGAGCAGGCGATGCGGACGATCGTGACGGGCGCCCTGGAGGAGCTCAACCAGCAACTGGGCTGCTGATCACCGAGCGGCGGTCCGCGGACGAATCGGCCCGGATCGCGCGATTGGCGGCAATTCGGTGGATTCGGACGCATAGTCCGGGTTCGGCGGGGCAGAGTTTCGCAGGGGCGCATTTCGCGCGCGCCCGTCCCGCATCCGCCGCCGTGACCGCGCCTGGGGGTCGCCCGATGTCCGTGCCACGCCGCCGTCGCCGCCTGCCCGACGAGGTGCGCACCGCGATCGTCCGCGCGGTGCTCTGCCTGGCCTTCACGCTGGTGGGCGTGGTGGTCGCGACACTGGCCTCGTACGCCGGCAGCTGGCTGATGACGCCCGCGCTGATGGCGATGGGGCTCGGGGTGTTCGGCACGACGTGGTGCCTGCTCGAGATCCTGATTTCCCGCCAGGTCGCCGCCCAGCGGCTGCGGGCGCCCAACTCCACGACCCCGATGGCCGGCAGCCGGGCGGCGTCCGAACCCCTGGCCGCCCGGCCCCTCCCCCGCTCCGGCCAGACTCACCACCAGCCGACCGCGTAGCCGGCCGGGTCAGCTCTCCGGGACGACCCGGTAGTGGGTGGTGAGACGGCCCTCGTCGTCCAGGACGTGGAAGGCGAGCATCGGGGGCTGGTCGAAGGTGATCCCGGGCCCACCCTCGCAGGGCAGCGTGACGGTGGAGGCCACGCCGGGGGCGACCAGCAGCGGCAGGCCGGCGAGGGTGGTGGCGGCGCCGGTGTGGGAGTGACCGCAGAGCAGGCCGGCCACCCGGCGGTGGCGGGCCAGCACCGCGGCGAGGCCGGCCTCGCCGAACTGGCGAATCTCGTCGACCATCGGCAGGTGCAGGACGGCCGGCGGGTGGTGGAAGGCCACCAGGGCCGGGAGTTCGGCGCGCCCGTCCTCGAGCGTCGCGTCCAGCCAGGCCAGCGTGGTGGCGTCCAGCAGGCCGTCGTCGCGCCCGGGGATCGACGAGTCGAGCATCAGCACGTCCGCGCCGGGCAGCCGGTGCAGCCGGTTGATCGGGCGGCTCCCGGGCACCTCGCCGAGCAGCACCTCCCGGTAGGGCGCCCGGCGGTCGTGGTTGCCGGGGCAGGTGAGCACCGGGTGCCGGGAGTCCAGCACCTTCGCGACCTGCTCGTACTCGGCGGGCAGGCCGTGGTCGGCGAGGTCGCCGGTGACCAACACCGCGTCGAGCGGGCCGGGCAGGGCGTCGAGGTACGCCATCACCTGCTCGGCCCGCTGCCGGGCGCGGGTGCCGCCGTCTCCGTCGTGGTCCTGGCCGAGGTGGATGTCACTGAGGTGAGCGATCGTCAGCATGCCGGCCACGCTAGTCAGTTCAGGACTGGACCGGTACCTCCGCCGGGCGCTTGAACATCCGGGTGGCGGTGATCTCGCCGTGGATGGCCGGGCCGTCCGGGTCCTGCGGGGCGGGCAGGCCCGGCCGCAGGTGCTCCTCCACCGAGATGTACTTAAGGCCGGCCCGCAGGTCGGCGTCGTTGCGCAGCCGGATGACCAGCGGGAACTCGGCGAGCGCGGTGGTGTCGAACAGGCCGGTGGTGTAGATCAGCTGGACGCCGAGCGCGTCGGCCACGGCACGCTGGAGCTCCAGCAGGTAGGTGGCGTTGGCGCGGCCGATCGGGTTGTCGAGGAACAGCGTGCCGGCGTGCCGCAGTTGGGACTGGCCGCGGTCGTTGGCGCGCAGCGCGGCCATCGTGCAGTAGAGCGCGATGGCCGCGGTGAGCAGCTGGCCGCCGGAGAAGACGTCGGACATCTGGCCGACGCCGACGCGTTCGGCGCGCAGCACCGCGTCGGGCTTGAGGATCTCGACGCTGACGCCCTTCGGGCCGATCGCGGCGGCGACTCCGCGCAGCAGCAGGGACATGCCGTCGCGGCGCAGGTCGCTGTTCTTCCTGACGGCGGCGCGGGTGGCCTCGTCGATGACCTCGCCGAGGCGCTCGACCAGGGTGGCGTGGTCCGGGTCCTCGAAGCGGATCCGCAGGAACTCCTGGCCCGACCACTCCCCCAGGCCCTCGGGCAGCCGGGACAGGCGCTGGGCGGCGCGCAGGGTGGTGAGCGAGGACTCGACGAGGCCGCGCAGGCGGTCGACGATCGAGCCGCGGTTGCGCTCCAGCTGGGCGAGTTCGTCGGTGAGCACCCGCAGCCGGGGGGCGAAGGCGGCGGCCCAGGCGGCGGCGTGCTCGGGCAGGGCGGAGGCGGGCAGTTCGCGGATCTGCTGGCGGGCGGGGGTGCGGACGGCCTCGTAGCGGGCGGCGTTGGCGTGCCGGACGAGGGCGTCGGCGGCGTCGCGGACGGCGAGTTCGGCGGAGGACAGCTCGCCGGCCGCGGTGCGCAGGGCCCGACGGGCCTCGGCGACGGCGGTGCGGGCCTCCGGCAGGGCGCCGAGGTATGGCTCGGCCGGGTCGTCCGAGTCGTCCTGGTGATCGCGCAGGCCGTCGCGGAGCTGACCGCCGAGTTCGTCGAAGTCGGCGGCGGCGGACTGGGCGGCGTCGAAGGTGCGCTGGAGGTCGGCGTGCGCGTCGCGGGCGGCGTCCAGGGCCTCGCGGCGCTCGGCGAGCCGGCTGGTGGCGGTGCGCAGCAGGGCCTGGGCGTGCTCGGGGTCGGTGGGGACGAGGTCCTCGGGCAGTTCGGTGTGCGCCTCGCCGTCGGCGGGGGCGGAGCGTTCGGCCTCGCCGCGCAGGCGGCCGAGCTGCTCGCTGGCGGCGGCGGAGCGGGCCTCGATGGTGGCGACGAGTTCCTCGGCGCGGGCGGCGGCGGCCTGGCGGGCGGGGCCGTCGGCGCCGTCGGGGCTGCCGAGGAGTTCCTCGGCGCGGGTGCGGACCTTGTTGGTGAGGCGGTCGAGTTCGGCCGCGGCGGCGGCCTCGTCGCCTTCGGCGCGGGCCTGTTCGGCGCGCAGGTCGGCGCCGACGCCGACCTTCTCGTAGAGCTGGGCGGCGGCGCGGTAGGCCTCGCGCAGGGCGGGCAGGGCGGCGGGCGCGGCGTCGGCGGGCTCGTCGTCCTGCTCGGCGGCGGGGATCTCGGCGCGTTCGGCGCGCAGGGCGCGGGCCGTGCGACGGGCGTCGTCGGCGGCGCGCTGGGCGGCGCGGCGGTCCTCGTCGCAGGTGCGGGCGCGCTCGGCGCACTGGGCCTGGCGGCGGTCGCACTCGGCGGCGTCGTCGGCGAGTTCGCGCTGGCGGCGGGCCCAGTTGGCGCGCTCGCGCAGCCGGAAGGCGAGGCCGGAGAGGGCGTCGGCGCGGCGGCGGGCGCGCTGGGCGGCCTCGCGGTGCTCCTCGTGGGCGGAGGCCGCGGCGGCGTGGTCGGTCTCGGCGTCGTCGTGGTCGGCGCGCAGGGTGGCGAGGGCGGCGGCGGCCTGCTCGGCGTGCTCGCGGGCGGCCTCGGCGGCGGCGGCGAGTTCGGCGAGCGTGCCGGGCGGGCAGCTGGCGTGCCAGGAGGCGAGCCGGGCGGCGAGGGCGCGGTCGGCGCCGAGGCGGGCGGCGAGTTCGCGGATGTGCTCCTCGCGGGCGCCGGCCCGGGCGCGCAGTTCGCGGCGCTCGCCGTCGGCGGCGGACTCGTCGTGCATGGCCGGGTTCGGCGGTACGAGGAAGAACGCGGGTTCGTCGGTGATCGGGGCGATCAGCGAGGCGGCGGCGCCGACGGCGACGGTGGAGCGGGGCAGCAGGGCGGCCGACTGCAGGGCCTCGCGGGCCCGTTCGAGCGAGGCCGGGTCGGTAACGACGACGCCGTCGACGAGTTCGGGGCGGGCGGCGAGGATCGCCTCGTGGTCGGCCGGGTCGACGGACTGGGCGAGGTAGCGCCAGCCGGGCAGGGCGGGGATGCCGTGCTCGGCGAGGTACTCGACGGTGGCGAGGACGTCCGGGCCCGGCGGCAGCAGGCCGCCATCGCCGAGGGCGGCGAGGATGCGGGAGTCGTCGGCGGCGGCCGTGCGCAGGTCGAACAGGGTGCGCTCGGCGGTGGCGATCGCCTCGTCGAGGAGTTCGCGCAGGTACTCGGCGTTGCGGTCGAGGACGGCGGGGGTGAGGAAGCCGGCCTCCTCGTCGACACCCGACCCCTCTTCGCTCCAGTCAGTGGGTGCCGGGGTCAGCGAGAGCAGGTCGGCCAGGCGCTGCTCGGTGGCGAGCAGGGCGGCGGTGCGGTGCTCGGCGGCGAGGGACCGGGCGGCGGCCTTGCGGGCGTCGCCGGCGCGTTCGGCGGCGAGTTCGGCGCGCCCGGTGGCGGCGGCGGCGTCGCGCAGCCGGGCGGCGGCGGACTCGGCGGCGGTGCGGGCCTGGGCGAGCGCTGCGCTGGCTGCCTTCTCGACGTCGGCGGCGTGCAACGCGGCCCGGGCGGGGTCGACGTCGCCGTCGGCGTCGATGAAACCGGCCTCGACGGCGGCGGCGGTCTCCTGCTCGACCTCGGCGAGCCGCTGGCGCAGGTGGTCGGCCTCGCTGCGGGCCTTCTGGGCGGCGGTGGCGGCCTCGGTGGCGCCGGACTGCGACGTGGCTCCGTCCTCCTGGAGCTCGCTCGCGCGCTGCTCCTCGGTGTCGGCGCGGGCCTCGGCGGCCGCGGCGGCGGCCTCCAGGGCGCGGGCGAGGGCGGTGGCGGCGCGGGCACGGGCGGCGAGCGCGGGGGCGGCGTCCAGCTCGGCCTCGCGGATGGCGACGGCGACGCGGGCGACCCGGTCGGCGGCGGCGCGGTGGCGCAGCACCGCCTCGGCGGCCTGCCAGGCGGAGTGCAGGGTGCGGGCGTCGATGAGTTCGCGGCGCAGCGCGGCGGCCTCGGCGGTGGCCGCGGCCAGGCCCAGGGTGGCGTGCCGGTGGGTGAGTTCGGCGGTGATCAGGGTGTGCCGGGTGCGGTCGGCCTCGGCGGCGGTGACGGCGCCGGCGGCGGCGGCGACCTCGACGGCGAGGTCCTGGGCGCGGTCGCGTTCGGCGCCGGCGCGGGAGGTGAGCGCGTGGGCGAGGCGGCGGGTGCGGCGCTCGGCTGTGCGGTGGGCCTCGCGGACGCTCTCGCGGGCGGTGGTGGCCTCGGCGATGCGCTCCAGCAGGTCGAGGGAGCCGGCGGTGAAGTCGCGTTCGGCGGTGAGTTCGGCGCGGCGGCCGAGCTTGGCGGCGAAACCGTGGACGAGGTCGGCGAGGCCGTCGGTGTCGCGGGTGTCGGTGACGGCGCGCAGCAGCAGGTCGGTGAAGTCGCTGTCGTGCTTGACCGCGAAGAGGCCGGCCGCCTCGCCCTCGTCGGCGTTCATCTCGCGCTGGTAGCGGAAGAGTTCGGGGTCGAGGCCGAGTTCGCCGAGGTGCTCGGTCCAGCGGTCGTGGCCGTCCTCGAAGACCAGGTCGAGGTGGGGGTGGGTCTTGCCGGCCTCGGTGAGGGCGTCGCGGAAGCCCTTCATGGTGCGGCGGCGGCCGCGGGCCTTCTGGTCGCCGGCCAGGCTGACCCGTTCGGCGACCGGCAGCGAGTCCAGGGTGAGGCCGGGGCCGGGGCGGAAGGAGTACCAGGTCTCGGCGAACTTGCGCGGGTCGGAGGAGACCTGGCGGCCGCGCCACTCGCTGACCTTGCCGACCACGATCAGCTCGCCGGTGACGGTGTGCTGCCACTCCAGGGCGACGTGGCCGCAGTCGTCGGCGAGCAGGAACTTGCGCAGCACGCCGGAGCTGGCGCCGCCGAGGGTGTTGCGGTGGCCGGGCAGCATCACCGAGAAGATCAGCTTGAGCAGGACGGACTTGCCGCCGCCGTTCTCCAGGAAGAGCACGCCGGCCGGGGCCGGGCGGCGGACGGGGCCGTCGACGTCCTCGCCGAACAGCCCGATCTGCTGCGGGGCCGGGTCGGCGACGGGCTCGCCGACGCCGCGCAGGTCGAGCACCGTGTCGGCGTAGCGGGCGCCGGCCGGTCCGATCGAGTAGAGGCGGACCCGGTTGAGCTCGTACATGTGCGGCGGTTCTCCGTGAGCGTGTTGAGCGTGGTGAGAAAGGGTGTCAGAGCGAGTGGAACGGCAGGCCCGCGTCGGCGACCAGCTCGTCGGTGGTGTCCGGGGGCAGCAGGCTGGCGGTGCCGTCGGAGACCGGGACGACGCCGAGGTCGAGCAGTTCGGCCATGGCGGCGCTGCCGGCCAGGTCGCGGACCTGGAGCTGGTAGCGGGCGGTGGTGCGGTAGGTGCCGCCGGCGTCGTCGGAGACCTTCTGCAGGAATCCGGAGTCGACCAGGAACATCACGGCCTTGGCGACGATGCCGATGGTGGAGCCGGAGAGCCGGCGGGCGTCCTTGGTGGCGCCGGTGGCGGTGCGCCGGGCCCAGACCCGCCAGGCGGCCTCCAGGCCGGGTGCGTCGGACTGCGGGTCGGTGTTGGCGCCCTCGGTGGTTGCCTGCTCCTCCAGGCGGCGGCAGGCCTGGCGGACGAAGGAGTCGACGCCGTTGACGGTGATCCGGCCGAGGTAGCCGTCGTCGGCGAGGTCCTCGGGGCGGGGGAAGGCCATGGCGGCGACGGCGAGGTGGGCGAGGCCGTGCAGGAAGCGGTCGGTGGACTCGGAGGCGGCGCGGCGCGAGTAGTCGCCCATGCGGACGGCGAAGACGGAGTCCTCGGCGGCGGCGACGGCCATGCCGGCGCGCGGCGAGACCTCCAGGACGACCAGGCCCATGCCGGTGGCGATGGCGTCGGCGAGCCGGGCGAACGGCGGGTCGTCGCGGTGGCGGCGGACGAGTTCGGCGTACTCGGCGTCGCGGGCGGGGAGCAGCTTGGCCTGGAGGCCGAAGGAGACCAGCCGGGCGGCGTCGGCGACGTCGGCCGGGGTGATCGGCGCGGGCGCGGCGGGTTCGGTCTCGGGCGCCCAGGACGTGTCGTGGTGGGTCGTCACGGGCGGTGCTCCTCGCGGGTGGTGCGGTGGATGGGGTTCGTCAACTCGGGTTGCCCGGCCGGTCGGCCGGTGTCCTCGGCTCGGGATGTCACGAGGTCTGCCCGGCCGGTCAGCCGGCGTCCTTGCGGTCGGCGGCCATGCCGGCGGCGTCCAGCAGGGCGCTGCCGACGATCAGGTCGGCGCCGCCGAACTCCGGATCGCGCAGCGGGGTGCCGTCGTCCACGGCGAACAACAGCCGTTCCTCGCCCTGCCGGTAGGCGGTGCCGACCGGCGGGCTGGCCGCGTGCACGGCCAGCAGGGCGACCAGGTACGGGAGTTCCGGGTCCCGTTTGCGGGCGTCGGCGAGCAGGCCGGAGAGCCGGCGGGGCGCGTCGGCGGGCAGGTCGAGCAGCTCCAGCGCGGACTCCAGCTGGGCCTCGGAGAAGCGGCTGTCGTCCGGGGTGGCGACCAGGTCCGGGTCGGGCAGCTCGGCGCCGAGGTGCTCGCGCTCGACGGGCGGGGTGAGCAGCAGGTCGACCAGGTCCGCGACCCGGACGGAGCTGGGGGTGCGCAGCCCGACGCCGCGGGCGAAGAAGGCGCCGGTGGGGCGGACGGCCTGCTCTATCGGCAGCCGCAGCACGGGGGCGAGCAGCTGCCCGTACAGGTCGATGCCGCTGCGGGCGCCGGGGGTGGCGAAGGCCTGCCGGTCCTGCTCGGCGCGGAACAGCGGGCCGGCCTCCAGGAGGCGGGTCTGGAGCTGGGTGTGACGGCGGATGCAGTCCTTGACGATGTCGACGAGCTCGGCGGCGCGGCGCTTGTGCTCCGGGTCCTCGGCCTCGTCGCGGGCCTTGCGGATGTTGGTGAGAATCGCGTTCTCGTGCCGGTAGCGGTCGGCGATGTGGTCCAGCGCCTCGTCGATGAGGTCGGGGACGGCGCTCATCCAGTCGACGGCGCGGACGTTGCGCCGGGTGGCGTCGAGGGCGCGGCGCAGCGTCTCGGCGTACTGGACGGTGCGGTAGCGGGCCTGCTCGGCGGCGAGCTGGGCGTCGGCCAGGCGGCCGCGCCGGATCAGCACCTCCAGCTTGACCTCGGCGGCGATCTGGGCCGAGGTGACGTCGGTGTCGAGCGCTCCGACCAGGACGTTGACCGCCTCGTCGGTGGTGCGCAGGTAGATGCCGCCGTCGGGGCCGGGGACCTCTTCGATCAGCTTGAAGTCGTAGTCGCGGCGGACGTACTCGCCGTCCGCGCCGAAGGTGCCGTAGACGGCGCGGAAGCCGCGGTCCACGCTGCCGACGTTGATCAGCGACTCCAGCACCCAGCGGGCGACCCGCTCGTGCTCGGTGCCGGGGCGGCCGGTGGCCTGGGCGGCGACCCGGGGCAGCAGCCGGGCGAGCACTATGTCGCGGTCGGCGCCGGTGTCGAAGTCCATGTGGAGGGTGACCAGGTCGATCGCGGCGAGGCCGACCTCGGCCATGGCGTAGCCGCCGTACTCTCCCGCGAGGTTGACCTTGCGGCTGTCCAGGTCGTGCAGGGGGGCGGTGCAGGCCAGCGCCTTGAGCCGGCGGGCCAGGCCCTCGTCGGCGGCGGGGCCGGGCGCGGGGCGCGGGGCGGGCACGCCGACGGTACCGGCCGGCGGGCGGAGGCCGGGCTCGGTGGGCGGGTCTGCGATGGCGGTCACGGTGGACAAGATTAGAGGTTCGCACCGACAACGACCGAAACGGACCTTGTGGGCGCGCGGAGCGGCAGGCCACGGGGTGTTTCGGGAGCGAATTCAGAACAGCGTTTCGATCGGATTGCGCCAATCCCGAACCGATATTCGGGAAAGCCGTGAAGGCAGTGTGGGGCCGCGGTGATGATCGGCCTATGATCACTCGACTGGCCAAAGCGGGCCTCGCCGCCGCGCTGTCCGTGACCACCCTCGCCACCGGCGCCGCCGCGCCCGCCGACACCCCCGCCGTCCAGGGCCCGCACGTGACCGTCTCCCTGAACGGCATCCTGCCGAGCACCACCCCGCCCGGGCCGGGACAGTTCTCGGTCGGCTGGACCTCCGCCGGCACGCAGGACCTCACCGGCCCCACCCACATCACCGTCGACCTGCCGCCGGGGCTCACCACCGACGGCGCGATGTTCTACTCCACGCCGTACGACTACACGTTCACCGAGAGCGTCTCGCCCGACGGCCGCCACCTGGAGGCCGTCCTCGTCGGCACCCGGCAGCCCGGGCACTACGAGTTCATGAAGATGCACGTGTACGCCGCCGCCACCTGGCAGCGGACCGGCAAGATCGTCGCGACGGTCGCCAACCCGAACGACGCCGATCCGACCGGCCACGTGGCGGTCGTGTCGGCCGACGGGAGCACGCCGACGCCGGCCGTCCCGGCACCGCCGACCGTCACCGGCCTCGACGCCACCTCCGGCCCGGGAGCGGGCGGCACGCAGTTGACCGTCAGCGGGAGCAACCTCACCAACGGCATGGTGCTGATAGGCGGCGTGCCGGCGGCCGGCACCTGCACCGACACCTCCTGCGCGGTGACCACACCGGGCGGCTCTGGCAGTGCGCCCGTGTCCGTGGTCACGCCCGGCGGGACGGTGACGGCGGACGACACCTTCGACTACACCGGCGACCCGCCGCCGGCGCCTCCCGCACCGGTGGTCTCGAAGGCGTTGACGGCGAGCGGCCCGGTGGCGGGCGGCACGCGGACGTACATCACCGGCGAGAACCTGGCCTACGGGACGATCACCTTCGGCGGGGTGCCGGGGCTGCACACCTCCTGCGGGCCGAAGTTCTGCTCGGCGACCACTCCGCCGGCTGCCGAGCCCGGCCCGGTCGACGTCACGGTGACGACGGCGGGCGGGACCAGCGCGCCGGTGACGTTCATGTACACCGCGTAGGTCGCGCGAGCCACCGATGCCCGGGTGCTGCGGCGCCCGGGCATCGGTGCGTTCGGAGCCGGGAGGTCCGCACAGGCGAGTTGAACGCGTTCAAAAGATGGGTCTAGAGTCGGTTCCGCGCAGGCGGGACAAGGATCCGCCTGCTCCTCGGCATGGAGGTTCGTCGTCATGGACAGCGAAACGGACACCGATCCCGCGGCCGCACTGCGCCGCGTCCGGCGCTGGCTCCGGCTCTTCCTGGTCTGCCTGGTCCTGAGCGGGTTGACCGCCTTCCCGCTGGAGACCGAGACCCGGTGGCTGGCCGACTTCGCGTCCGGTCCGGCCGCGCCGCTCACCGACCACTTCCCCACCGCGACGGCCTGGCTCGAACGGGTGCGGACCGGGATCGCCGAGACCAACGACCACTACCCCTTCCTCGCCTACGGCACCGACTGGCTGGCCTTCGCCCACCTGGTGATCGCCGCCGCGTTCTGGGGCCCGCTCAAGGATCCGGTGCGGAACATCTGGGTCATCCGCTGGGCCGTCCTCGCCTGCGGCGCCGTCATCCCGCTGGCGCTGATCTGCGGCCCGCTGCGGGGCATCCCGCTCGCCTGGCGCTTCATCGACATGTCGTTCGGGACCTTCGGTGTCATCCCGCTGCTGATCGTGCTGCGGGCGCTGCGTCCGCTGGAACGTTCCTTCGAGGGGCCGGCGGCCGCGAGCTGAGTCGCGGGCGTCCGGCTGCGGAGTCAGGGCGCGAACCGGTGGCCGCGCGCCGGTGCCCGCGCCCGGGGCCCGGGTCACGGTCCATGGCCCTCTCGCACAGGCCCTACGATCTGGCTCAACAGCTGGTGGGAGGCGGACGGGCGTGGCCGATGCGGTGATCGATCTCAATGCGGACCTCGGCGAGGGGTTCGGGCGCTGGACGCTGACCGACGACGAGGCACTGCTGTCCGTGGTGACCAGCGCCAACGTCGCCTGCGGCTTCCATGCCGGGGATCCGTCGACGATGCGCCGCGTCTGCGCACTGGCCGCCGAACGCGGCGTCCGCATCGGCGCCCAGGTCTCCTACCGGGACCTCGCCGGCTTCGGCCGCCGCGCGATGGACGTCCCCCCGGAGGAACTCGCCGACGAGATCGCCTTCCAGATCGGAGCCCTCCAGGTCTTCGCCCGCGCCGCCGGCTCCCGGGTCTCCTACGTCAAACCGCACGGCGCCCTCTACAACCGGGTGGTCACCGACTCCGAGCAGGCCGAGGCCGTCGTCGCCGGCGTCCTGCGAGCCGGGGCCGTCTGCGACGGTCCGCTGCCCGTGCTCGGCCTGGCCGGCTCACGGCTGCTCGCCGTCGCCGAGGGCGTCGGACTGCCCGTCGTCACCGAGGCCTTCGCCGACCGCGCCTACACCTGGGCCGGCACCCTCGTCCCGCGCCGCGACCCGGACGCGGTCGTGCACGACCCCGAGGCGGTGATCACCCGAGCCGTAGGGATCGCCCGCGACGGCGAGGTGGAGGCCGTCGGCGGCGAGCGGATCACCGTCGAGGCCCGCTCCCTGTGCGTGCACGGCGACACCCCCGGCGCCGCCCAGCTCGCCTGGCGGGTGCGCGGGGCGCTCGCCTCCGCCGGGGTCCGGGTGGAGGCCTTCGCGTGACGCCCGCCGTCCGACGGGTCGGGGAGAGCGCGCTCCTGGTCGAGGTGGCCGGGCCCGCCGAGGTCGCCGCGTTCTACGGCTGGCTGCGCGAGCGGCAGGAGGCGGGCGCACTCGGCGCCGTCGAGGAGATCGTGCCCGCGGCGTCCACCGTGCTGCTGGACGGCGTCGCGGACGTCGACGCGCTCGCCGCCTTGCTGCGCACGGCCCGACCGGCGGCGGCCGATGCGGCGAGCGGGCCGCTGGTGGAGGTGCCGACGGTGTACGACGGCGCCGACCTCGCCGAGGTCGCCGCGCTGTGGGGGGTGTCCGAGGAGGCCGCCGTCCGGATCCACACCGCACCCGAGTACGTGGTCGCCTTCTGCGGCTTCGCCCCCGGCTTCGGCTACCTCACCGGCCTCCCGCCGCAGTACGAGGTCCCGCGCCGGGCCACCCCGCGCAGCGCCGTCCCGGCCGGCTCCGTCGCCCTCGCCGGCCCGTACACCGGTGTCTACCCGCGCTCGTCCCCGGGCGGCTGGCAGCTCCTCGGCCGGACGACGCTGACGCTGTGGGACACCGCGCGCGAGCCGGCCGCCCTGCTGGCACCGGGCGTCCGGGTGCGGTTCACGGCGGTTCGGGGGCACGGGAGTTGAGGGGGCTGCCGGTGGTCCGGCCCGGGCCGCTCACCATCGGCCGGGACACGGACCACACGGACGACACGGACGACACGGCTGCGCGGGACACGGATGACACGGCGACGCGCGGCACGGGAGTGGACGAGGTGGGGGCGATGAGCGAGCTACTGGTGGTCCGGCCCGGGCCGCTGACCACCGTTCAGGATCTCGGACGGCGCGGCGTCGCCCACCTGGGAGTGCCGCGGGCCGGGGCGCTGGACGAACCCGCCTTGCGCGCGGGCAACCGGCTGGTCGGGAACGAGCCCGGGGCGGCCGCGTTGGAGACCACGCTCGGCGGGGTCGCGCTGCGGGCCATCCGGCGGGTCGTGGTCGCGGTCACCGGCGCGCCCGCGCCCGTCCGGGTGGACGGGCGGGCGGCGGCCTTCGGGGCACCCGTCGCGGTGCGAGCCGGGGCGGTCGTCGAGGTGGGCGCCACGACGACCGGCGTCCGCAGCTACCTCGCGGTGGCGGGCGGCATCGCCGTCGCGCCGGTGCTCGGCAGCCGCTCCGCCGACCTGCTGTCCGGTCTCGGGCCCGCCCCGATCGCCGCGGGCGACCGCCTGCCGGTCGGGCCTCCCCCGCCGTACCGGCCCCGGCCCGACCTCGTCCCCCTGCTCGCTCCCCCGGCCGAACTGGTCCTCCGGCTGCGGCTCGGCCCGCGCGCCGACTGGTTCGTGCCGGAGGCGGTGGCCCGGCTCGCCCGCGACCGCTACCGCGTCGCCCCGGCCAGCAACCGGATCGCCCTGCGCACCGAGGGCCCGGCGGTGGCGCGCGCGAGGGAGGGTGAACTGCCCAGCGAGGGCATGGTGTTGGGGGCCGTCCAGATCCCGCCGGACGGTCAGCCCGTGGTCTTCCTCGCCGACCACCCCACCACCGGCGGCTACCCGGTCATCGGCGTCGTCCCGCCCACGGACCTGGCCGCCGCCGCCCAGGCTCGGCCGGGGATGCCGGTGCGGTTCGTCGTGCTGCGGGGGCGATGAGCCTGTCTCACCGACCCAACTGAGCCTCTGCCACCGGTCGTTGAACCGGTTCGAGGCCCCGCCCCACCCTCCCCCGCCATCCGCGCGTCAGGCAGCCCTGGCGGAGTTGGAGAACTCCGGGGCGCCCGGGGCGAATTGACCGAAACCCGCACCGGCCTGCGGGAACTCCTTCCCGCCCCCGCCCCGCCCGTGGTCCGATGACCCGCATGAGCGACGAACTTCCCCACACCGACCGGGCGGGCAACGATCGGCGCAAGGGCTACGACGGCACGGGCGCGGGCGCGATCACCCCGGACGGCTGCGCCGTGGAGGTGTGGTCCCGCCTCCCGGTGGGCGACGCGCCGGACGTGATCGGGAGCGCCGTCCCGGCCGGCGCGAGCATCCTCGAACTGGGCTGCGGCGTCGGCCGGATGACGCATCCGCTGGTCGACCGCGGGTTCGCGGTGACGGCCGTCGACGAGTCCGCCGAGATGCTGGCCCGGGTGCGCGAGGGCGTCCGCACGGTGCGCAGCCCGATCGAGCGGCTGGACCTCGGCGAGCGCTTCGACGTCGTCATGCTCGCCTCCTTCCTGGTGCACGCGGGCGATGCGGCGGTCCGCCAGGGCCTGCTGGAGACCTGCCGCCGCCATGTCGCCGACGACGGCTGCGTGCTGGTGCAGCGCGAGGGCGAGGGCTCGCACGTGAGGGTGCCGCGGGAGAGCAGGCTCGCGGGGACGGACGGGCTGGTCCGGGTGGTCTCGTCGACGCCGAACGGGGACGGCTCGAACACCGTCCACGTCGAGTACGAGTTCCCGGACGGCCGCTGGACCCAGACGTTCCTCTCCCGGCCGCTCGGCACGGAGGAGTTCGAGGGAGCGCTGGCGGCGGCCGGCCTGGCGGTGGAGCGGTATCTGACGCAGGACCGCACCTGGGTCCGGGCCCGGCCGGTGCTCCAGGGACTCGGCGGCGTCCTCGCTCCGGACACGGGCGCCGGGAAGTAGAACGGGCTTTCAAAAGAGCCGCCGGACAAGCGATGGGCCGGGGCACCCGAACAGGTGCCCCGGCCCATCGGAGATCGTGAAGGACCCTAACGCCCGAGCTCCCGGGCGGCGGTCAACCGGCCGCGGACGGCGGCGTGGACCTCGGCCTCCTCGGCCGGGTCGGCGGCGAGTCTGCGCAGGCGCTCCAGCACACGCGCGTCGCCCGTGGTGGCGACATGCCGCGCGGCGAGCTCGCGGGTGGCCTCCTCGCAGTCCCAGAGGCACTCGACGGCGGGCCCCTCGGGAAAGTGCACGTCGGTCGCGGCGAGCGCCCGGGCGGCGCGGCCACGCAGTTCGGAGGAGGCGGCCTCCCCGTAGATGTGGCGCAGGACGGGCACGGCGTCGGCGGCGGCCAGCCGCCCCGCACCGTCGACCAGCGACCCGAGCCCGGTGCCGCCGACCCCGCGGACGGAGACCCAGCGGCGCAGCCCGGCCACCACCAGCGGCGCGTCCACCGGCTCCCCGGCATCGGCGAGCAGCTGGACGGCGGCTTCGCCGAGGGCGCTGTCGGCGCCGCCGGACGCCGGGTCGGCCCAGCGGCGGGCGTGCGCCAGCACCTCGGGGCCGCGCATCCGGCCGAGCAGTTCCAGGGCGGAGCGCACCATCCGGTCGTCGACGTCGGCGGCGGCGGCCTCGATCAGCTCGGGGGCGGCCGGGTCGCGCTGGTCGACCAGGTAGCGCAGGGCGGCCCGGCGGGCGCCGGGCAGGCCACTGCGGGCGGCCTCCAGCACCACGGGCCGGTCCTCGGGGCGGACGACGGCCGTGAGACAGCGGGCGGCCGCGGCGGCGCGGCGGTCCACCGCGTCGGGGCCGGACGGGTCGGCGGCGCCGTGCGCGGGCTCGGGACGGCCGAGGAAGGCGCCGGCGCCGAGGTCGCCGAGGTCTCCCTGGTCGGCCCAGGCCAGGACGTCGGCGGTGGACCAGCCCGGGGTGACGCCGCTGCGGTTGAGCTGGCGCTGCCAGAGGTCGAAGGGCGACTGTTCGCCGGCCGCCGCGACCCTCGGGTGGTAGGCCGCCCACAGCCGCCAGGGCCGCGGCTCGTACGCGTTGCGGATGAAGTCGCGCAGTTCGGCGTCGCCCTCTGGGCCCGGCGGGAAGCGGTCCAGCACGGCGGTGCCGAGCAGCAGCAGGCCGCGGTCGTCGTCGCGCAGCGCGAGCTCGTCCAGCGCCCAGGACCAGTTGGCGCCGGTGGCGGCGTACTCGCGCAGCATCAGCAGCGCGTCGCGCCGGCCGTAGGCGGCGAGGTGGCCCAGGACGGAGAGGGCGAGGCCGGTGCGGTTCTCGTCGTCGCTGACCAGGTCCTCCGGGGAGTGGAGGTGGTCCTCGATGCCGTCGAGGGGGGCTTCCAGCTCCATGTAGAGGCGGGCGTAGTACAGCGAACGACTCTCGACCTGCCAGTCGGCCCGCGGATCCCTGGTGACGCACTCCTCCAGCGCGGCGATGGCCTCGGTACGGTCGGCGGCCAGCGCATGGAGCTGCCCGTCACCGCGGCCTCGCTGCAGGAGGCCGAGGAGGCTGGCACTGGGTGCTATCACTGGCTCGAACATGAGGTCAGCATCCGTTGCGGCGGTCGTAGTGGCAACGGGATTTCCGTCGCCGGGGTCTCTGGTCGGTACTGCGGTGGGCGCCCGGGCGCCGGAATCACCGAAGGTTACCGCCTCGGATCCCCTTCCGCACACAGGGCGACGAAGGCTTCGGCCACAGTGGCATATGCCACGGGAATTTTGCCAGCAATCTGTCCAATTCCCCCGCAGGGGGGATGCGGCTGTGCGAGAGTTCTGTTCACCACCCCCGACGGCAGGCTCGCAGCGAGCCGGCCGCCCCGGATCGACGAAACGGTCATGGACATGCCCTTATCCGCCACCCGCCCGCAGGCCGCCGCCCGACCGGACGGTGCCCCGGCGGGCGGGACGGGCGCGACCGGGGCGGGCGGCGGCCAGGGCGGCGACACGGACCACGGAACGGACGGCGACAGAGTGGACGGCACGGCGCAGGAGCCGTCCGACCCCACGGTCGGCTCCGCCGAATGGGACCTGCTCACCGACGGCGTCCGATGGGACGCCGAGACCTTTCTGCTGCTCCGCTGCGACCCTGGCCACGGCCCGCTCAGCCTCGACCGGCTGCCCGACCGCGTCCCGGAGGCGGACCGGCCGCTGCTGCGCCGGATGATGACCGAAACCCTGGTGCACGGGCGCACCGCCGCCGGCACCCTGCGGATCCGCCGCCCCGACGGCCTGCTCGACAGCGTCGACTGCGCGGGCGAGCCCGTCCTCGGCCCGGACGGCACCGTCACCGTGCTGCGCATGCTGCTCCGGCCGGCCGCGCGGGCCGGAGCCACGGAGAACCGCTAGCGCCTCAGGTCGTCCGCGGCCGGACCTTGGCGTCCGCCGCGCGCAACTCCCGCCCCAGCTCGGCCCGCAGCTCGTCCACCGCCGGCAGCCCCCGGTACTGCGCGGTCAGCCGGTACATCTCGCGCAGCCGGTCCCAGGTCCGGTGCGAGGAGTTCTGACCGATCAGGTTCATCACCATCTTGGCCTGGAACTCCGCCGCGTCCGGCTCCCCGGTGAGCCAGTGCAGCGAGGCCAGGGTGATCCGGTCGAACAATGCGGAACGCAGCTGCCCCGTGCCCTCCCGCAGGGCGATCACATGCTCCGCGTGCCGCTGCGCCCGCGCGGCGGCCGACGGGTCGTGCTCGGCCAGGGTGCGCAGCACCAGCGCCTGCATGCCGCGCAGTTCGGCCTCGTCGAACACCTGCATCCAGCACGGCGGCGGCTCCGGCGCCTCCTCCGCGAACAGGTCCTCGGCCTCGCCGAGCAGCCGCCAGGTGTCCTGCGAGTGCCCGAGCGAGGCGTGCGCCCACGCCTCGACGGTGTTCAGCATGGCGCGCGTTCTCGGCAGCAGCCGGCCGCTCGCCGCCTTCGCCGCCGACATCAGGTCGAGCGCGTCGTCGGCCCGGCCCAGGTGGACCATCTGCCGGGCCGCCCGGGAGATCGCCTCGCCCGCCCTCGGACGGTCGCCGGCCTCTTGGGCCGCCTCCGCCGCGATCATGAAGTACCGCTGGGCGGTGGGCTCCAGGCCCACGTCGTGCGACATCCAGCCCGCCAGCACCGCGAGGTTGGCCGCGACCATCCACAACCGCTGCTCCACGGCCGCCGGGTGGCGATGCGTCAACAGCCCGCCCACCTCGTTGAGCTGACCGACCACCGCCTTGCGCTGGAGCCCGCCGCCACGCGCGGCGTCCCACGCCCGGAACACCTGAACCGAGCGCTCCAGCGCCTCCACCTCGTCGAGTCCGACCGGACCCGCGTCGTACACGTCCACCACCGGGCGGGCCCCGCCCTCGGTGATCACCCGCCTCGGCCCGGGCACCGAGGCCGCGTACGCGACCGCGTCCCCGTCCAGCCAGCCCTTCAGCGAGTCGGCGATGACCGCCCCGGCCGTGAGCGCGGCGCCCGCGCCCACCAATCCACGTCGGTTCAGCATGAGGTCCATTCCCGTGAACTCGGTGAGGACCGCGGCCGTTCGATCCGGCGACCATGGCACTGCTGCGGACTGCGCCGCCCCGCTCCTGGTGGGCCGGTGTCGTTCCAGACCGAGGTCCTCAGTGGTGACGACACGGCCGAGCCGCTCCGTGAACACGGCTGCCAGCACCCGCGGCACCGGATCGCGGGGAATCTCCCCCTGCTCGATCCAGCGCCGTACCCTCGACGTGTCGGTGGACAGCTGCTGCTGGCCCATCGCGGCGCCCCGACGGTTGACCAGCCGTGCGAGTTCGCCCTTCGACCATCCGGTCAGGACGAACAGATCGGCGAGTCGGGTGTTGGGTCCCCTGCTCAACGTGAAGCCCCCAGGTTCCTCGGCTGGTTCGAGGCTAGAGGCTCCGGCAAGTGCCAGGCGAGCATTCGCCACCGTTCGCCAGGGCCCGCCAGACTACTAAGCCAGTGCGGCGAGGGTGTGTTGTAGGGGTGCGCCACCTCGCCCCCGGGGTGGGAGGCGCTCCGGACCCTGTCGGGGCACTCCCCCGACCGTGGCACGGGGCGCTCCCGATCCTCACCCGAAGGGGTGGCGCGGCCGGGTGGCGCGGGGGCACCGGGCACGGCCACGGCACGTCCGGCCGATCGCATTCCCCAGGGTGCGGACGGCCGGAGCACCGCCGAACAGGGGTCCTCCGACCCCGCGTCCGTGCCCGGCGCCCGCGCACCACCCACCGCTTCGACCAGGGCCGCCGTCACGCCAGGAAGCACGCGGCACCGGCCCTCCCCCTCACCGCGGGGCGCACCCGCCGACGGACAGGAAGGGACCACCCTCACCCCATGTACTCCTCAGCGACGACCCCCACGCCGACCGCGACCCGCACCGCGCTGCGCCCCCCCACCGCAGCCGCCGGCCGTCCCGGACCGAAGCAGGTGCCCCCGCCGAGCCGCCCCGCGGCCCTTCGCGGCACCGACGGCCGGACCGCGGACGCCCGGGTTCCGGCCGGCCGTACGGCGCTGGGGTTGCGCGGCCCCGAGGCCGCTGCGCCGACCGCCGCCCGGATCCCGCTCGCCCGCCAGGCCGACAGCCGGGTGCTTCGCAGCCCGCACCGGCCCGGCCAGGTCGCCGGTCCCGAGCGGATCGACCCGTCCGCGCTGCAGACTCCCGCCGTGCGGGCCGCGCTGGCGAGCGTCGCGCGGATATGTCCGGCGTTCACCCCTCGCCAGGTGCTGCGCGAGGGCAGCCGCCACATCCTCGTGGCGGGCGCGATCGGGCGGGCCCCGGTGGTCGCCAAGTGCCTGGCGCCGCAGGCGGTTCGGAGTGAGTACTTCGAGCAGCTGGTGGCCGACTTCCACCACGAGGTCGCGGTCTACCGGGCGTTCGTCCGGCACCGCCCGCCGGTGCGGCTGCCCCGGCTGGTCGCGGCCGACCACGACCGCTGCGTACTCGTCATGGAGCGCGTTCCGGGCCGGCCGGCCGCCCGGGAACGCCACCCCGTCAACGCGCCCACCCCGGGCGAGGTGCGGGCGCTGCTCAACTCCGTCCGGACGCTCAACCTGTGGCGCCCGCCGACCGACGTGTTCCAGCCGCGGCTGGACTACCAGTTGGAGATCGCCCGGTACCACTCGGTGGGCCAGCTCACCGACCGGGACGCCGGCGATCTGCGCGGCCTGCTGCACGGTCTCGGCCACACCCCGCTCCAGCTCTGCCACGGCGACGCCCTGCTCAGCAACATGCTGCTGGCGCCGTCCGGCCCGGTGCTGGTCGACTGGGAGCAGGCCGGCTGGTACCTGCCCGGCTACGACCTGGCGGTGCTGTGGAGCGTCCTGTCCGGGGACACCGCGGCGCGCCGCCAGATCAGCCAGCTCGCCCAGAGCGGCGGCACGCCGGCCCGGGACGCCTTCCTGATCAACCTGGTGCTGGTGCTGATGCGGGAGATCCGGCTGTACGACGTCCCGGGGGCGGGCGAGGAGCAGCGGATCATGATCCGCCGGCTCTACGACGACGCCGCGCTGGCCCGCCGGGCCGTCCGGACCGCGGTGGGCACCCGATGAACAGTCATCGAACTCTCGATGAACGGGAGTTGGACCAGAAATGAACAATCGGCTCAGGGTCGGGCGTCGCGCTCCACAGCGGCCCGGCCCGCCGCCTCCAGGACGGCCTCATCCGGCATGAGGTGCACCCGGCTGCTGAGCAGGTCCCGCAGGTAGCGCTCCAGCGGGTGACGCCGGCTCAGGCCGGGACTGCCGGCGAGCGAGACCGCCTGCTCGACGGCCGCCGTCGCGGCCCGGACGGCCAGCAGGTGGGCGGGACCGGTCCGCGCGAGGGCGGCCGGCTCGCCCCGGTCCACCCGGGGGGCCAACCCCTCGATCAGTTCCTCGGCCCCGATCAGCCGGGCCTCGATCTCGCCGAGCGCGCAGTGGTGGCGGGCCAGGGTGCCGAGCGTCGCCGGGGGCTCTGCCGGATCGACCGGAGTGCGCCGGTCGAGGAAGCGGATCAGCCAGGCCTGGGCGGCGCGGGCGACGCCGACCGCCACCGCCGAGAGGGCCAGATCGCGCCAGGCCCCGGAGAGTTCGGCGTCCCCGCCCGGTGAACTCCCGGTCGCCCCGGGCGCGGTGAGCCCGAGCGCGAGGTCGGCCGGCACCCGGACCCGGTCCAGCACCACGTCATGACTGGCGCTGGCCCGCAGGCCGAGCTGGTCCCAGGTCGGGTCGATCTCCAGGCCCTCGCTCTCGCCGCGGACCAGGAAGGTGCCGATCCGCGGCTCCGGTTCGTCGGTCCGCGCGGTCACCGCCATCCAGGCCAGCGCCTCGGCGCCGGTGCAGTACGTTTTCCGGCCACTCAGCAGCCAGCCGTCCTCGTCCCGCCGGGCCACCGTGTCAGGCAGCGCCCCGGGCCGATCACCGGGCTCCGCGTGCAACGTGTTGACCAGGGCGGGCCCGCGGCGGGACTCGATCAGCAGCCGCCGGTAGCCGGCCGCCGGCCAGGTCGCCCGGCGGGCCTGCTCGGCGTGCTGGAGCAGGGTGAACGCGGTGACCACGGCCACCGAGGCGTCCCCGCGGCCGAGTTGGGCCAGCACCCGGACGGTGTCGGCGAGCGTGCCGCCCGGCCCGCCGTACCGCCGGGCGACGGTCAGGGTGAGCAGACCGGCCTCGTGCACCGCCTCGATGCCCTGGTACGGGAAGGTCGCGTCGCGGTCGTGCTCGTCGGCGCGGGCGGCGAGCAGGTCGACCACCCGGGGCAGGCCCGCGAGGGCGGCGGCGGGCGACGGGTCGGCGGCGGGCATGGTCATCGTGCGGTGCCTCCAGGCGGGCAGCAGGGGCGCGGCAATGCGGACCCGCCAACTGGGGCTGGCACGCGGCGTCCGGCCCAGTGCGCGGTCCGCCCACCGCAGACGTCAACCAGCCGTCCGGCCCCGGGATGCAGCAACTTCGGGATGCAGCGGCTTGCAGACGGTTTTCAGCCCTGGTGGAACATGTCCGCGGGGAGCGGCTTCAGGAGCTGATACAGGTCGTCCGAAATCGGTCGGTCCCAGGATGCGATGGTGACCTGGACGCCGTCACTGCGGCCGAACTGGGCGCAGAACACGCGTTCCTCGCTGACCTTGACCTTCTTCACGATCAGCAGGTCGTCCCCGAGCATGACCGGGAAGTCCTCGGCCGAGACGAACTCGACCGGCTCGTCGTTCTCCAGCGCCGCGAGCAGCTGCCGCACCTCGAAGGGCACGTTGTCGCCGGTGTCCCGGGCGGGCGAGCCCTCGGGGAGGTTGCCGATGAACATCGCCGGGCCTCTGCCGCCGAACAGGTCGTAGCGCAGGAAAATCCCCTGGCAGGAGCCGTCCGGGCCGGTCATCATGGCCGCACCGAAGTCGCCGGGCCAGTCGCCCGGGTCCATCGCGAGCACGTCGAAGTCCGGGCCGGCGGGCTGTCCGGAGCGACGGCGGAGAAATGACATGGGACCATCGTACGTGTCCGGCACACCGCGCTCACGGGGTGGGTCGGGCACCGGCCGGAGATCCACGCTCAGAGACCAATGTTGACTCTGAGCAACCGTCCGGGCTACGTTCGGTTCTGCACGACAGCCGTTCTGGGTTTCACCCTCCGGGGGGACGGCGTGTCGCTACGCGGCCCTACACGCGTATCCCTCACTGTGCATTTGTCGTGCCGAACCGCCGAGCACCCAGCTTCGTCCATACGCACACAGCACAACACACAAGCCAACAGTTCCATGCATCACAAGCCAGATCCGCGGGGCCCCGGCCCGTCGCTCCCGTGGATCTGCTCGGGACGCCGCCGCGTGGGGGCGTGCGGGTCCCGAGCACACGGTGCCGCCGCCGAGTCGCTCTCGGCTTCGGCGCCAGCCTCCCGGCGACTGCCGGCCCCTCGTGGGCCGGGACCGGCCGACGCACCCCGGTGCGCAGGGGATACCTGGGAGGATGGCCTGGCTAGCGCTGCCGGGTCGCACAGCAGGCGCCGTGTCTGGCCGCGTGGGGGCGGTGGGCACGGCGTCTGCCTGTGCTCATACTCTGAGCTGCGTTTGTCTAACAGTCAACAGAAATTCTGACGAGGCACGATCAAAAGATCATCAGTTGTGATGATCGAGGCGGAAATCACCCCTCCGAGCGGCCGCGGAAGCGGCTCCTGACGACCGCGCAACGACCTCATAACGACCGTGGAGCGGACCCCGTCGCCGAGGCCCGCTCCACGTCCTTCCCGAGGTCCTTCCGTGGCCCCTCGCCGCGCTCAGGTGAGGTCGAACTCGCCGTCCCGTGCACCGAGCACGAAGGCCCGCCACTCGCCCGGCGTGAAGACCAGCACCGGCCCGTCCTCCTGGCGGCCGTCCCGCATCCCGATGTACCCGTCGACGAAGGCGATCTGGACGTCCCCGACGCCCTGGCTGCTGCACAGCCACGTCGCGCCGGTGAAGTCCACCTTCGGCTTCCCGTTCCGGGCCAGCTCCGGCCCCAGACCGGCTGCCTCCGGGCCAGCCGTCTCCGGGCCGGCCGTCTCCACGTCAGTCCCGCTGTTCGCCACCACTGTTCGATCTCCTCCCGACGGCGTTCCGCGCCCAGCCTAGCCACACCCGCCCGCCCCGGTCAGCGGGTTGACGAGGACGCCCCCGGCCGGGGACGGGCACGGCCTGAGGCGCCGTCAAGCGTGTCCCGCCCGGCGGCGGCAGCGGGCAACTGCCAGAGTGTGGAAAACCCCCGCCCGCGCCCGGTGGGCCCCGGACTCCCCGAGGACCGCGACGCGCGGGCCTCCGCCCCAACCGCCCGCAGGGAGCAGCCGATGAGCCGCCGGGACGGCACCCGTGCCGATGTCATCCCCATCTCCGACGCCCCCTCGGCCCACCCCCCGGCGCCCCGAACCCCGCCCTCGCGCACCCCGCTGCCCCGGCCGACCCCGGGCCGGCCGGCCGCGCACGGCCGGGTGGGGATCGTCCTGGTCTCCCACAGCCAGGAACTGGCCACCGCCGTCCGCGCCCTGGCGCTCGCCCTGACCGGATCCGACTCCCCCTCCCCGGTCGCCGCCACCGGAGGCGATCCGGTCGCCGGACCCGGCATCAGCGCCGTCCTGGTGGCCGCCGCCACCCGACGGGTCGACCAGGGCCACGGCGTCGTCGTACTGGCCGACCTCGCCAGCGCGGTCTCGACCGTCCGCGCCCTGCTCTCCCAGGCGGACGAGCACGGCCTCCCGTTCCCGGTCCGCTTCGCCAACGCGCCGTTCGTCGAGGGTGCGGTCGAGGCCGTCGCGACCGCCACGGCGGGCGGCGACCTCGCCGCCGTCCTGGACGCCGCGGAGGAGACCTACCGGCAGCACAAGGACTGAGCCACCGCAGGTTGGCGGAAACCGGTCGGTCAGGGACGCTCCTTGCCCTCCCACGAGAAGAAGGCCGGACCCTCGCACTCCAGGGCGTGCCGCAGCCGCTCGTGCTCCGTCTCGATCATCGGCGGCAGCGCGTCCAGCGCGAACCAGCCGACCTCCAGCGACTCGTCGTCGTTCACCCGCGCCTCGCCGCCGATCGCCCGGCAGCGGAAGGTCAGCACCAGATACTGCGTCACATCACCGTTCGGGTACGTCACCTGCGGCGAGACGGTGACCGAGGCGAGCAGCTCGGGCACCGCCACCACACCTGTCTCCTCCAGGCACTCGCGCACCACGCCGTCCGCGGGCTGCTCCCCGGGATCGAGGATGCCGCCCACCGGCGCCCAGCGCCCGTCGTCGGACCGCCTGGCGAGCAGCACCCGGTCGCGGTCGTCCAGCACGACGGCGACGACGGCGCTCAGCCAGAGCGGGCGATTGCCCACGACGGAACGGAGCTCGGCGAGAAACTCGGGGATAGCCATGGACCGCAGCCTATCGAGGCACGTCGGCTCACCGGGCGGAGCCACCGGGCGCGGGGATGCCCTCGGGGCACAGCAGCGCCCTGACGGTGAGGCCGAGGATCCGCAGGTCGAGCCGGAGCGAGCGGTGCTCGACGTACCAGAGGTCCAGTTCGGCCCACTCCGGCCGGCTCAGCCTCACGCGCGGGCGGCGGGCCTGGAGCTGGGCCCAGCCGGTCAGGCCCGGGCGCACGTCCAGCCGACCGCGCTCGCGACAGGAGTAGCGGACCACCTGGTCCGGGCGGGCCGGACTGGGCCCGATCACGCCCATCTCCCCGCGGGCCACGTTCCACAGCCGCGGCAGCTCGTCCAGGCCGGTCCGGCGCAGCAGCGCCCCGAAGTGGCCGTCCCGCCGGGTGCGGAAGCGCAGGATCTGGAACTCCCGGCCGTACCGGCCCGTCCTGGTCTGGCGCAGAAGCACCGGCCCGCCCGCCGTCCAGTGGAGCAGCGCGGCGATCGCCAGTGCCAACGGCGCCGCGACGATCCCCGCCAGGGCCGCGACCGCCAGATCCCCTCCGCGCTTCATGACCCGGACACACGTCTGGCGGGTTCAGGCATGTGCGTCCACCGCCCCGGCGCTGCCGCTCATCGCTCCCCCTCCACGAGAACGCGTTCACAGTAAAGGGAGACATGAAGGCGTCGCCCGGGAATGGTGAAAGAAGTGGGGAGAGGACGACCGAAGCGGCCGAAAACCGGCCGCGCCCAGGGCCGTCCGGGACCTTCGCGGTGGCGGTTTTGCAGAAAGCTTTCAGAGCGCGGCGCGGCGGCGGTCCCGCAGCAGTCCGAACACGATCCGCCCGAGCAGCAGGACGCCGGCCGCCAGGCAGCCGGCCACCGCCATCGCCCAGGCCGGGCCGAAATTGTCCGGAACGAACACCGCGACGACGATCCCCAGCGCCAGGCAGGCCAGGCCCACCACCGCCAGCGGAATCTGGTGGGTGACCAGCGCGCCGCCACTCCACGCGCGGGCCATCCGGGTCGCGCCGTGCAGGTGGAAGGGATCACGGTCCGCATCTGCCATGAGCCCAAGGTACCCCGGGCGGACGCCGCAAGCAGCCTGCGGGGAGTGAGGGCCCGGGCACCCTGCGCGACCGTCCCGGCCGCTGCGAGCCGGGCAATTCGCCTCCACATTCAGTCCACGAAAAATCCTCGTCCCCCCGGTACAACCATCTACGCGGTGTATCGGTCTCCACTACATTGAGCGATCCAGGAGCCGTCCCCGGCGCGGGTGTTCGTCCCCCCGCCGAGGACCGGAGAACCAGGGGGCGGAGCCGCCGTGCCCTGGAGTCGGAGGCCGGGCTCCGTCCTCCGGCGGTACCGCCACGCCGCTCGGCGACCGAGGGGGAACCGTGCCGCAGTCCCAGTCCACCACGTCGATCACCGCCGTCCACGCCCGGCCAGTCCCGAGCGTCCGCGCGCTGCCGCCGATCGTCCGCTGCCCGGCCGAGCCGTACGGCGGCGGGTGGCACGGCGCGCCCGACGACGCCCACCGACCGGACGCGCGGGTCGACTGGCTGCGGTTCGCCCCCGTCCAGCCGGTGTTCCGCGCCCGGGCCGCACAACGGCTCGCCGTCCTCGCCTACCACGGCGTCACCGACCCGCGGTCCTTCGGCGCCCAGCTCGACCGGCTCCGAAGACTCGCCACACCCGTCTCGCTGGGCGCGGTCCTCCAGGCCGTCACCGAACGGCGGCCGCTGCCCGCCCGCAGCGTGCTCGTCACCTTCGACGACGCCGACCGCAGCGTCCTCACGCACGCCCTGCCCGCCCTCAACGCCCGCGGCATCCCGGCCGCCGCCTTCGTCATCTCCGAGCTCATCGGCACCGAGCGGCCGTTCTGGTGGCACGAGGCCGACTTCCTCGCCCGGCACGGCGGACGCGCCCGCTCCCTCGACTGCGGACACCCCTCCCAGCTGCTCCCCCGGCTCAAGGCCATGCCCGACCCGGACCGCCGGCGCAGCCTGCACGAGCTCCGGGTCAGCGCCGATCGCCGGCCGCCCCGCCAGGAACAGCTCAGCCCCGCCGACCTCCGGGCCCTGCGCGACGGCGGAGTCGCCATCGGCAACCACACCCAGGGGCACCCGTGCCTCGGGCGCTGCGACGACGCCACCGTCCGCGCCGAGATCACCGGCGCCCACGAGGACCTCACCCGATGGCTCGGCGAGCCCCCCATCGCCTTCGCCTACCCCGACGGCGGCCACGACCCGCGCGCCGAAGCCGTCCTGCAGGAACTCGGCTACCGCCTAGGCTTCCTCTCCGACCACCGTCTGGGGCCGCGCCTCCCCTCCCACCCGCTCCAGATCAGCCGGCTCCAGGTCGACTCCACCACGAGCACCCGGCGCTTCGACACGATCCTCTCCGGTCTCGAACCCGCCTACCTCCGCTGGCGCGGCCAGCCCATGGCCTGAATCGGCCCCTCGCGCTTGTGGCCCGGACCGCGGTGCAGGCAGTCGGCCGCGTCGACTCTCGTGTCAGGCGTGTGTGCGGGCAGCCGACCCGACCGACTGCGGAACGCGCCGGGTCAGGCGATGGGGGCGGGGGCCAGCAGGGCTTCGCCCTGCGGGTAGTGGGTGGCGGCCGACGGGAGGGCGGCGGGGATGCCGGCGTGGAGGACGGTGGTGGTGGCGCTGCCGGTGCGGGTGAGGTCGGCGACGCGGCGGAGGGCCTGGGCGGCGACGGCGTCGGCGGAGCCGTAGAGGGTGAGGCCCGGGGAGGCGGTGGGGGCGACGGCGGCGCGGATGCGGTCCTCGACGAGTTCGTAGTGGGTGCAGCCGAGCACGATGACGTCGGTGCCGACCGGTGTGCGGGCGGCGGCGTCGGCGATGGCCGCGGTGATGGCGTCGTCGTCGCCGTGCTCGACGGCGTCCGCGAGGCCCGGGCAGGCGACCTCGGTGACGTCGGCGGTGCCGCCGAAGTCGCGGATCAGGCCGCGCTGGTAGGCGCTGCCGGTGGTGATCGGGGTGGCCCAGATGGCGACGCGGCCGCCGAGCGCGGCGGCGGGCTTGATCGCCGGGACGGTGCCGATGACCGGCAGTCCGGGCTCCAGTTCGGCGCGCAGGGTCGCGAGCGCGTGGACCGAGGCGGTGTTGCAGGCGACCACCAGTGCGTCGGGTTCGTACGCGGCGGCCGCCCGGCAACAGCCGAGGGCCAGCTCGGTGACCTCTTCCGGCGTGCGCGGCCCCCAGGGCATCGAGGCCGGGTTGGAAGAGAGCACCAGATCGACGTCCGGGCGCAGCTTCCGAAGCGCGGCGGCGGCGGCCAGCAGGCCGATTCCGGAGTCCATCAGTGCGATCTTCACGGGGCAAGACTCTAGTCGATCCGTCCGCCGGAGCCCGTTCTGCGGCAGACTTCCGGGGTGACCGTCCTGCTGTGGATCGCCGCGTTCTCGCTGCTGGTCTGGCTCTGGCTGGCGTGCTGCCACGGCTTGTTCTGGCGCACCGACGTGCGGCTGCCGCCGCGCCGCCCGCCGGTGCGCTGGCCGCAGGCCGCGATCGTGGTGCCGGCCCGGGACGAGGCGGCAGTGCTGCCGGTGAGTCTGCCGACACTGCTGGCGCAGAAGTATCCGGGGCGGGCGCGGGTGATCCTCGTGGACGACCACAGTGCCGACGGCACGGGCGCACTGGCGGCGGAACTGCGGACGATGGACGGGCTGGAGCTGACGGTCACCACGCCTCCCCCGCTGCCGCCGGGCTGGACGGGCAAGCTGTGGGCGCTGCGGCACGGGGTGGAGCTGGCCGGTCCGGACGTGGAGTACCTGCTGCTGACGGACGCGGACATCGCCCACGGCCCGGATTCGCTGGCGGAGCTGGTGGCTGCGGCGGAGAGCAACGGGCTGGACCTGGTGTCCCAGATGGCCCGGCTGCGGGCGGAGACCGGCTGGGAGCGGCTGATCGTGCCGGCGTTCGTGTACTTCTTCGCGCAGCTGTACCCGTTCCGCCGGAGCAACCGCCCCGGCGGCCGGACGGCGGCCGCGGCGGGCGGCTGCTCGCTGGTGCGGCGGGAGGCGCTGGAGCGGGCGGGCGGGGTGGCCGCGATCCGGGGTGCGGTGATCGACGACGTGTCGCTGGCCCGCGCGGTGAAGGCGTCGGGCGGGCGGACGTGGCTGGGCCTGGCCGGGGAGGTGGACAGCGTCCGTCCGTATCCGCGGCTGGAGCAGCTGTGGCGGATGGTGTCGCGCAGCGCGTACGCCCAGTTGCGTCATTCGCCCCTGCTGCTGCTCGGGACGGTGCTGGGGCTGGCGCTGGTGTACCTGGTGCCGCCGGTGACGGCGGTGGCCGGTCTGGTGGCGGGGGCGCCGGTGGTGGCGGCGCTGGGTGGGGCCGCGTGGGCGCTGATGGCCGGGACGTACCTGCCGATGGTGCGGTACTACGGGCAGCCCGCTCCGGCGGTGCTGCTGCTGCCTTTCACGGCGGGGATGTACCTGCTGATGACGGTCGACTCGGCGGTGCAGCACTGGCGCGGGCGGGGGTCGGCCTGGAAGGGCCGCACGTACACCCGGGCGTAGCACTCACGTGAACCCGGGTGCGGCGGTTTCCGAGCGCGAGCGGCCGGCTCGGCTCCATACTGCTCGGATGGACCGTCAACGGCTCTCCCGTCTCGCCCATGCCCGCCACCCCATCGCGGCGCCGCTCGCGGACGAGTCGGTGGCCCGCCTGCTGGAGCGCGCCACCGCCCACACCGAGGCCGGCCGGGCGCTGGATCTCGGCTGCGGGGAGGGGGCCTGGCTGGTCCGGGCGCTGGCCTCGCGCCCGCGCTGGCGGGCGGTCGGGGTGGACCTGGACGCGCAGGCGCTGACCCGGGCCCGGGAGACGGCCACCGCGTTGGGCGTGGTGCGCCGGATCGGCCTGCACCACAGCGACGTCCGGGAGTTCGGTGCCACCGAGCCGTTCGACCTGGTCCTGATCGTCGGATCGACGCACGCCTTCGGCGGGCTGCGGCCGGCTCTGGCGGCGGCCCGCGAGCTTCTGGCGCCGGGTGGCCGGGTGCTGGTCGGCGAGGGCTTCTGGGAGCGCGAGCCGTCCCGGGCCGCGCTGGACGGGCTGGGCGCGGACCGGGACGAGTACGCGGACCTGGCGACCACCACGGACCGGCTCGTCGTGGACGGCTGGACGCCGGTGGACGGGCACGTCAGCGGTCAACCGGAGTGGGACGCCTACGAGTTCTCCTGGTCGGGCGCGCTCGCCGAGTGGGCCCTGGACCACCCGGAGGACCCGGACGCGGCGTCCGTCCGGGAGGCCGCCGACCGGCACCGCACGGAGTGGCTGCACGGGTACCGGGGCACGCTCGGGTTCGTCACATACCTGCTGCGCCGGGACTGAACCCGGCCTGCCGCTACGTCACTTCTGGGTGCGGGCGAGGAAGTCGTCGATCAGCGGGGCGATTTCGGGCAGCTTCTCCTCCAGCGCGAAGTGCCCGGTGTCGAGGACGTGCAGTTCGGCGTCGGGCAGGTCGCGCAGGTAGGCGCGGGCGCCGGCCTCGGTGAAGAACGGGTCGTTGCGGCCCCAGACGATCAGCGTGGGCGGGCGGCGGGTGCGCAGCCACTCCTGCCAGGCCGGGTAGAGCTCGACGTTGGAGTGGTAGTCGAGGGCGAGTTCGACCTGGATGTCCTTGCGGCCGGGCAGGTCGAGGAAGTGCTGGTCGAGCGTCCAGCCGTCGGGGGCGACGAGGGTCGGGGCGCCGGTGCCGCCCTCGTACTGGCCGCGGGTGATCTCCGGGGTGAGGATGGCGCGGGCCCGTTCGGCGGCGCCCTCGACGCCGCGCCGGTTGGCGATGAACTCCCTTGCCTGGTCGGAGAGTCCCTCGTCGTAGGCGTTGCCGTTCTGGACCACCAGGCCGGTGATCCACTCGGGCCTGCGGGTGGCCAGGCGCAGGCCGACGGGGGCGCCGAAGTCGAAGACGTACAGCGCGAAGCGGTCGAGGCCGAGCGCGAGGCAGAAGCGTTCGACCACGTCGGCGAGGGTGTCGAAGCGGTAGCGGAAGGCGTCCGGGCCGGGGCTGTCGCTGTAGCCGAAGCCGGGGTAGTCGGGGGCTATCAGCCGGTAGCGGGTGCCGAGCGCGTCGAACAGCCGGGCGTACTGGTGCGACGCGGACGGGAAGCCGTGCAGCAGCAGCAGGACGGGGGCGTCGGCGGGGCCGGTCTCGCGGTAGAAGACGCGCAGGCCGTCGAGATCGACGTGGCGGTGGTGGACGTGCGGGATCGTCAGCTCACTCATGCTAACCATTAAACAGCACCAGAATGGTTAGGGAGGCGTGTTTCCTCCGAGACTGATCCAGCGTCAACGACGTGGCGGCACCAAGGTGTCAGTGCTTGCCCAGCTGCTCCTGCTGGACCAGGTAGTCCAGCACCTCGGGCATCCGGTCGACGCCGCCCGCCCTGCTCGGCGAGGTGCGGTACTCGCCCTGGACGACCACCGTCGGCAGCTCGTTGACGCCGTAGCGGACGAACTGGGCGGCCGCGTCGTCGACCGACTGGCGCACCTCGGCGGAACGGTAGGCCTCGCGGAACCGCTGCTCGTCGACACCGTGCCGCGCCGCCCAGCCGGTGGCGGTGGCCTCGGTGAGGAGGTCGACCTTGTCGTCGTGCACCGAGCGGAACACGCTCGCCTGCAGGCGCTCGACCAGGCCCAGGCGCTCCAGCGTGTAGTACAGCCGCGCGTGGCCGCGCTGCGCGCTCTCGTCGCGGCTGCCAGGCCAGATCCCGGGGACGCGCCGCAGGACGACGTCCGCGCGGTGCTTCTCGGCCCAGGTCTGGAGCGGCTGTTCCAGCAGTTCCGAGTGGCTGCAGTCGTACCAGAAGAACTCGACCGCCTCCGTGCGGGCCGCCTCGTGCACCGGCTGCGGGTGGTCGAGCTTGACGAACTGGGCGCCCTCGGAGGGCGGTTGGTGGGTGGCGGCACCGGCCTGGACGGGCGAGGCGGCGATCCCGGCGGCGACCGCGAGCATGACGGTGGACCTCAGCAGCGCCTTCGACATCACGGGCCTCCCAGGCGGTACGGACTTCACGGACTTCGCAGACTTCACCGGCTTCGCACGGTTCACACCGGGCAGTGTGGCGGCGACGGTTCATTACCGGCGAGTCGCTGCGGGGCGGGTGGGCCCTGATTCGCCCGTTCGGCGCAGCCCACGCCCGCCGGGGCCACGGGCATGCCCGAGTGCGCGTCAGGCGCGCCGCGCCGCCCGGCTCTCGGCCCACACGTCGACGACCAGCTGCTGCCAGGCGTCCACGACCGCGCCGAGTTCGAAGTGCGCCAGCGCGTGCGCCCGGGCGGCCGCGCCCAGACCCGCGCGGTCGCAGGCCAGCACCTTGGCCAGCGCCTCGGCGAGGGCCAGCGGATCCCCGGGGGCGACCAGCGCGCCGGTGGCGCCGTCCCGGACCACCTCGCGCACCCAGCCGACGTCGGTGGCCACCGCGGGCACGCCGGCCAGGGCCGCCTCGATCAGCGCTCCGGGCACGCCCTCGCTGTCACTGGTGAGCAGCACCGCGTCGGCGGCCCGGTAGAGCGGGACCGGGTCGGGCAGGGCGCCGAGGAAGTGCGCCCGGGCGGCGGCCGGGTGGCGGGCCAGCGCCTCCCGCAGCGGGCCGTCGCCGGCGATGGCCAGGCGGACGTCGGGGAGCCGGTCGAGGACGTCGAGGGCGAGGTCGAGCCGCTTCTCGGGGGCGATCGCCCCGATCCAGGCGACCAGCAGGACGTCCGCGGGCAGGCCGAGCGCCTGCCGGGCGGCGCGGCGCTCGTCGTGACCCTCGGCGGGCGGATAGCTCTCGGCGGCACGGGAGTTGGGGATGACCCGCACCTTGCCGTCAGGTAGCCGGAAGTGCTCCTCCAGGACGGCGCGAGCCTCGTCGGTGAGGGTGGTGACGGCGGCGGCCCGGTGCAGGAGGGCACCGCCGCGGACCCGCCGCAGCGCCGTCCCCGTCCAGTAGCAGGGGTGGCCGACGGACACGTAGACGAACGGGGTGCGGGTGCCGGCCAGGGCGAGGGCGCAGGCGGCGAGGGTGTCCGAGCCGTGGGCGAGGACGACGTCTGCGGCACGGGCGGCGGCGCGCAGGGCCAGCAGGGTGGCCGGGTGCAGGCGGCGGGGGCCGAGCACGGTGGCGCTGCGAAGGCCGGGTCCGTCCGGCGCTTCGAGCGTGTCGGAGCCCGAGGGGCGCGGAGAAGGAACGGAGGGCTCCGGACGAGATCGGGCCTCGGGCGGCATCGCGCGCTCGTCGACGTACGGGCCGGGGCACGGAGAGGACCTGCTCCCGAAGCCGGAGGCGGGGTTCGGCGCGAGGGCCATCAGGGCGGAGGACTGGCCCCGGCGGCGCAGCTCGTGGTGGAGGTCCCGGGCGAAGTTCTGGGCACCGCTGCGGCGGGAATCGCTGATCAGATGCAGGATGCGGGGACGGGTTCCGGCCGGATCGGCCGACGTGTCGCACGTATCGTCGGGCATGGCACCGACCTTGGCACAGCGGCCCGGGCGGGACAGCCCCTTCGTGCCACCTGGTGGTGGTCCGTGCGCCCGCGCGAAAACCCCCTGCGTGCGCCCGCCGACCGCGGTCGTGCGCCGGTTGCGACCGCCGTGCGCCCCGGTTCGCCCCGTCGGCCCGCTCCGGGTGCCCTCTGCGGTGTTCCTCACGGACGTCATGGCTGGCGGCGGCGATCGCCGACACGCTGGCGGACCGGGGCGCCGGCGGAGGCGGCGCGGGCGCGCCCAACTCACCTCGTTCACGATGCATCAAGTGTCTGCTCAGCTGGTCGAGTTCTATGAGCGTTCGCCGCCGGCGCCCGGCGCGAGGCGCTGGGCACCAGCGGCCGGGCACACGGCAGCAGCCCGGGCCGGGGATCGGCCGGTACGCGGAGCGTCTGCGCCGCGCCTGCACTCCGCCCGGACGGGCCGCGTCCGGTTACGCGGTTCGGGTGAACGCGGTTGGACCTCGGCCCGGCCCTGTCGGCAGGATGTCCGGCCGGGGCGCCACCGGGCGGCCCATCTCCCCCTGTCCCCTACGGATTTGGAGCACCCGGTGTTCAAGGGATTCCGCAGCTTCCTGCTGCGCGGAAACGTGGTGGACCTCGCGGTCGGCATCGTGATCGGGGCGGCCTTCACCGCCGTCGTCACCGGGTTCGTCACGGCCTTCCTCACCCCGCTCATCGGGGTCGCGACCGGCGTCGTCGGCGACTTCACCCAGCGGACCTTCGACGTCGCCGGCACCGAATTCCCTTACGGCGTCTTCGTCAACGCGCTGCTCGGCTTCGTGCTGATCACCGCGGTGATCTACTTCGCCGTGGTGGTGCCGGTCGGCAGGCTCCAGGAGCGCTTCGAGTCGGCCAAGCCGGCGCCGGCGGCCACGGTGGACTGCCCGGAGTGCCTGAGTTCGATCCCGGCCGCGGCGACCCGGTGCTCCTTCTGCACATCGGAGGTCGGCGGCCGTCCGAGCGTGCCGGCGCAGACCCAGGCGAAGCAGTCGCGCTGAGCTGCCATTGCTCCGCCGGCGCCGGTGTACCGGTGGGCTTTCGCGGACCCGGTGCCCGTGTGCCGCTTACCGGCGCCGACCAGGGGGACCCGGCGGGAGCTGACGGGGACTTTATCCCCGAAACATTCACGAGCCCTCGCCCTACCGTCGCCGGGGGCTCGAATGCGCCCGCGCACGCCCCGTCCGTAAAAGTTTCTCCATCGGACCCCCAACACGTCACCGCCCTGCCACCCCAAGGGCTCGCCGGCCTGCCGTCCGAGTCGTGTTCGATCACTGACGGCGCGTCGAGACTGTCCGGAACTGAGCGCCGATTTGTCCGTTATTCCTACTTTCGAAACATTTGTTCGAGCGAAGACTGTGTAAACACTCGAACTGCTCCCCCTCCCGCTCTCCTCAGCAGGCGCATTGTGGGCTTACCGTATGCCCCATGACCTCGCCCCGCTCCTACGACGGAGTCGGCTACCCCTCTCCGTCCTTCTCCTCCGGCACGCCGATTTACGACAGCCTTGTCGCTGAACGCGGTGTCCCGCAGATCGCGCCCATCAACGTGCCGGCCGCGCTGCCGCCGGCGCTGTCGTCCGGTTACGGATCCGGCCTCGCCCCGTCCTACGAGAACCGGTACGGCACCGCCTACGAGAGCGCCGCCAGCAACCTCCCCGCGCTGCCGCCGGCCCGCCTCGCCCTGGGCCCCGGCCCGAGCAGCAGCCCCTCGGCCGGCGCCCCCACGGCATACATCCCGGCCCAGCCCGCGCCGGCGTACGCCTCCGCGCCGCAGCCGCCCGTCCCCGGCTACGGCGGCCAGCAGCCGTACCAGCGGCCCCAGCCGCCGGCGCCCGCCTTCGCCCAGACGGCCAGCGGCGGCTACCAGCCGACCGGCGGCCAGAGCTTCGGCGGCCAGAACACCTTCGTCGGCGGCCACGGCGGCCCGCAGACCTTCGGTGCGCAACCGATCGGCGGCCCCGGCGCGTTCGGCCCCGGCCAGCCCGGCGGGCAGCAGCACGGCGGTCCGCAGGGTTTCGGCGGCCCGCAGTCCTTCGGCGGCCCGAACCCGGGCGGCCCCGGCTTCCAGAGCCAGGGCGGCGACCAGTCCTTCGGCAGCGGCCAGCTGCGTCCGGCCATGTCGCCGGTCGCGCCGGTCCGCCCGATGCAGCCGCAGCGCCCCGGCGCCTACGGCGAGCCTGGCCACTTCCAGCCCGGCGGCTACCAGCCGCAGGGTCAGGGCTACTGAGCCGCTGACACCCCAGGGCCGACCCCACACGGCCCGCACCCGCACCACCTGAGCACCACCCGGCGACCCCTGAACGCCGGGCGAACGGAGAAACGGGTCATCCACGGACCGCCCGGAACGCCCCCCACATGGCGTCCCGGGCGGTCCGTGCGCATATGCGGGGTTCCACACCGCGCACGTGAGGCATACCGGGGGCCTGCGTCCGGCCGGAACGTGCCTGGCAGGATGGGGGAATGCTGCTCACCGGACTCCACGTCTACCCCGTCAAGTCGATGTACCGCCTGAGCCCCGACAGCGCCCCGGTCGAACCCTGGGGCCTCGCCGGAGACCGCCGCTGGATGCTCGCCGACCCGACCGGCCGCTTCGTCAGCCAGCGCGAGAACGCCGCCCTCGGCCAGATCCGCACCGGCATCGGCCCCGACGGCACCCTCACCCTCACCGCCCCCGACGGCTCCAGGATCGAGGTCCCGGCCCCCGCCGTCGCCGCCGGCGACCCGCTCGCCGAGGTCGAGGTCTGGGGCACCCGCTTCCGTGCCGCCGAGGCGCCCAAGGAGGCGCACGCGTGGATCGCCGAACGCCTCGGAGAGTACCGCCTGGTGCACCTGGACGACCCGCGCGCCCGGCCCGTCGACCCGGACTTCGCCACGCCCGGCGACACCGTCTCGATGGCTGACGGGTTCCCACTGCTGCTCACCACGACCGCCTCGCTGGAGCGGCTCAACGAGCTGATCGCCGCCGAACACCCGGAAGGCCACGAGGCGTTGCCGATGGAACGCTTCCGCCCCAACGTCGTGGTCGGCGGCGCCGAGCCGTGGGCCGAGGACGGCTGGCGCCGGATCCGGATCGGCGAACTGACCTTCAAGGTGGTCAAGCCCTGCGGCCGTTGCGTCATCACCACGACCGACCAGGAGAGCGGCGAGCGGCGCGGCCCCGAACCGCTGCGCACCCTGGCCCGGCACCACCGGCTGCTGAAGAAGGCCGCGTTCGGGCAGAACCTGATCCCCGAGCGCCCGGCCGGCGTCAACGGCGACGTGCTCGGCACGCTGCGACTCGACGACGACGTCGAGGTGCTGGAGGACGGGGCGCAGTGGCCGGCCGACGCTCAAATGTGATCGACGAACGCGCGGGGGCGGAGGAACCCGGGCTGTGCGCAGTCGTTGAAGCATGGTGAAGCAACTTGAAACATGTGGTCGGAACATGTGGTGAAGACGGGAGCCCCGGTGCCCGCGCGGTCGCGGGCACCGGCCGGACCACCGGCGCGGGCGCGCTACGGTGGGCGGACGGCCCGCGCACGCCCGCGCACACGGCCCGTTGATCGCCGGCTCGACGAAGGTGGGGACGACAGACCGTCATGGCTGAGCACAGGGTCCGGGTCACTCAGGACAGCGCATCCCGCTGGCGGCGCCGCGCGGGCGAGTACGACACGCTCGCGGAAGCCCTCGCCGCCGCAGAACCGGGCGACACCGTGACCGTCCGGCCCGGCACCTTCCGGGAGAACGTCCTGCTGGACAAGGCGGTGACGATCGTCCCGGCGCAGGGCCCGGGCACCGTCCGGATCGACCCGCCCTCCGGTGTGCCGCTGACCGTCACCGCCGCCGCGACCGTCCGCGACCTCGTCGTCGAGGGCGGCGACAGCTCCGCCCCCGCCGTCCTGGTCACCGGGCCGCAGGCGGCGCCCGCGTTCAGCGGCTGCCGGGTGGAGAGCCGCTCCGCCACCGGCATCGAGATCACCGGTGGCGCCCGGCCCACCCTGCACGGCTGCGTCGTCACCAACCCCGGCGGGCTCGGCCTGCGGCTGCGCGGCGAGGGCACCGCCGCCGCGTTCGAGGACTGCGAGGTCGCCACCGCCGCCCAGGCCGGGCTCGCCGTGCTCGCCGGCGCGACCGCCGCCCTCGAACGCTGCCGGATCCACCACACCGCAGGCGCCGGCGTGCTGCTCGCCGACCCGGGAAGCGCCGCCGAGCTGACCGGCTGCGAGATCTACGAGATTCGCGGCAGCGGAGTCCAGGCCGAGGCGCAGGCCGGCGGACGCCTCGTCGACTGCGAGATCCACCGCGTCACCGGCAACGGCCTGACCCTCGACGGCGAGGCCGAACTCGTGCTCACCGGCTGCCGGGTGCACGACCTGCCGGAGAACGGCGCCGACCTGCGCGGACGCTCCCGGCTCAGCCTCGCCCACACCACCGTCCGGGACTTCGGACGCGGCGCGCTCTCGGTCTGGGACCAGGGCACCGAGGCGGTCGCCGAGTCCTGCCAGATCCACGGCTCCACCGGCGAGTACCCGGCGCTGTGGGTCAGCGACGGCGCCCGCCTCACCCTCACCGACTGCGCGCTGCACGACCTGCCGGACGCACTGTTCGTCCTCGACCGGGACTCCGCCGCCACCGCCGACCGCTGCTCGTTCAGCCGGATCCGCAGCTCGGCCGTCTCGGTCAGCGGCGGCGCCCACGTGACGCTGACCGCCTGCCGGGTGCAGGAGGCCGGCACCGGGCTCTGGTTCCGCGACCACGGCAGCGGCGGGCTGCTCAGCGACTGCGAGATCTCCGACGTGGCCACCGGCGTCATCGTCACCAAGGGCGCCGACCCGGTGCTGCGCGACTGCACCGTCCGGGCCAGCACCGACGCCGGGGTGTACGTCTCGGCGCAGGGCCGGGGCACCTTCGAGGACTGCCGCGTCTCGCACGGCAAGGGCTTCGGCTTCCACATCATCGACGGCTGCCGCACCCAGCTCACCCACTGCCGGGCCGAGCAGAACGAGCGGGCGGGCTTCGAGTTCTCCGAACCCGGACCGGTGGCGGAGGGCTGCACCTCGGACGACGTCGCGCCCTCGCCTGGCGTGGCGGACGTACCCAGCCCGCGCTCCGCCCAACTGACCGCTGCCGCAGCTTCGTTGACTTCGGCGACTGCGTCTGCGGCGCCTTCGACCACCCCCGTGATCGCCCCGATCCCCGACTGCCGGCCGGCCGACGAGGCGCTGGCCGAACTCGACTCGCTGGTCGGACTCGCCACCGTGAAGCAGGAGGTGCGCACGCTCATCGACCTGATCTCGGTCGGCAAGCGCCGCCGCCAGGCCGGGCTCAAGGCGCCCTCGCTGCGCCGGCACCTGGTGTTCACCGGCGCCCCCGGCACCGGCAAGACCACGGTGGCCCGGCTCTACGGCGAGATCCTCGCCTCGCTCGGGGTGCTCCAGCGCGGGCACCTCGTCGAGGTCGCCCGGGTGGATCTCGTCGGCGAACACATCGGCTCCACCGCGATCCGCACCGCCGCGGCCTTCGACCGCGCGCGCGGCGGCGTGCTCTTCATCGACGAGGCGTACGCGCTCGCCCCCGAGGACGGCGCCCGCGACTTCGGACGCGAGGCGATCGACACCCTGGTCAAGCTCATGGAGGACCACCGGGACGAGGTGGTCGTCATCGTGGCCGGCTACACCTCCGAGATGGAGCGCTTCCTCTCCGCCAACCCCGGTGTATCGTCCCGCTTTTCACGCACTATCACCTTCCCGGATTACACGGCGGACGAGCTGCTGGAGATCGCGCGGGCGCAGTGCGCCGAGCACGAGTACGCGCTCGCCGAGGCCACCGAGGGTGCGCTGCTGCACCACTTCACGGCGCTGGATCGCGGGCCCAACTTCGGCAACGGGCGCACCGCGCGGCAGGTCTTCGAGACGATGGTCGAGCGGCACGCGATGCGCGTGGCGCACCTCGCCGACCCGTCCACGGAGGAGCTCCAGCTCCTCGTCCCGGCCGACCTGCCGACCGCGCGCCTGCCCTGACCCCGAGCGGACCTCGGCGGAACTCGGCGGTGCCGGGCGCTCGTTGGTGTTCCGTGAGCATGCTTCTGACAGGCGCGGCGGGCGGACTGCTGTTGCCGGCGGCGCTGGTGGTGGTGTTCTTCCTCGGCGCCGCGGTGCGGCGACTGAGGGCCCGCCCCGCGGCCGGCCCCGCGCGGGGCACGGGCGCGACGGCCACCGAGGAGCTGCACGCGCTGCTCTACCCGAGCAAGCGCGTGCAGCTGGAGCAGCGCCGGGTCGAGCTGGTGCTGCGGGACGACGAGCGTGACGGCGCACCGAGGCACACCGGGATCGACCTCGCGGGCGGGCGCGCGGTGATCCGACGGAGTTCGGTGAAGAACTGACGTACCGTCAACTTGTCTGCAGCGTCAGCTCATCCAGGGTCCGCCGGCCAGGAAGGATTCCAGCGCGGCCTGGTAGGGAGCGATGTCGATCCGCTCGCCCGCCAGCCAGTCGTCCGAATAGTACTTGTCCAGGTAGCGGTCGCCCGGGTCGCAGATCAGGCCGACGACGCTGCCGCGGCGGCCCGCCGCCCGCATCTCGGCGACGATCCGCAGCGCGCTCCACAGCCCCGTCCCGGTCGACGCGCCCGCCTTCTTGCCCAGCACCTCCTCCAGCACCCGCACGGCGGCGATCGAGGCGGCGTCCGGGACCTTCATCATCCGGTCGATCGCGCCGGGCACGAAGCTCGGCTCCATCCGGGGCCGTCCGATGCCCTCGATCCGCGAGCCGCTCGCGCAGACCGCGTTCGGATCGTGGTGCACCCAGCCGTCGAAGAAGCAGGAGTTCTCCGGGTCCGCGACGCAGATCCGGGTGTCGTACTGCATGTAGTGCACGTACCGGGCGATGGTCGCCGAGGTGCCGCCCGTCCCGGCGGTGGCGACGATCCAGGCCGGCTCGGGGTGCGGCTCCAGCCGCAGCTGGGCGAAGACCGACTCGGCGATGTTGTTGTTGCCCCGCCAGTCGGTGGCCCGCTCGGCGTAGGTGAACTGGTCCATGTAGTGGCCGCCGGTCTCCTCGGCGAGCCGGGCGGAGGCCTCGTACACCTCGTCCGACCGCTCCACCAGGTGGCACTCGCCGCCGTGGAATTCGATCAGGTCGATCTTGGCCTGGCTGGTGCTCTTGGCCATCACCGCGATGAACGGGACCCCGATGAGCTGCGCGAAGTACGCCTCGGAGACGGCGGTGGAGCCGCTGGAGGCCTCGATCACCGGCTTGCCGGGGCGGATCCAGCCGTTGCAGAGCCCGTAGAGGAAGAGCGAACGGGCGAGGCGGTGCTTGAGCGAGCCGGTCGGATGGGTCGACTCGTCCTTGAGGTACAGGTCGATCCCCCACTCGGCCGGCAGCGGGAAGCGCAGGAGGTGGGTGTCGGCGGAGCGGTTGGCGTCGGCCTGGACCTTGCGCACCGCCTCCTTGAGCCAGGCCCGGTAGACCGGGTCGGAGCGGTCGACGTCGCCGGTCGGCTCGATCCCGGATCTGCTGCCCGGCGCGCTCTGCGCGGTGCCCAGCTCGGTGCCCATGGTCGTTCTCCTCGTCGTCAACCCCCCGGTGCTCACTACGAGTGTATGACAGTCACAATAAGTGACAATTTTCGAAGACCCAGCTTCCGCTTATCCCTGCCCGCCCATCCCTGCCCGAACGCCGCCCTCGCCCTCACCCCACCAGGACCGACTGCGGGTCCGCCAGGTACGGCCGCCACGCCAGCTCCGCCGCACCCGCGAGCGCGCTGTGCGCCAGCTCCGCGCCGACGATCGGCACCCGGCCGCTTCGCCCCCACAGGCAGCGCTCGGCGACGACGGCGCGCAGACGCTCGGGGGCGGCCTCCAACAGGTCGAGGTGGAGGCCGCTGAGGACCACGCGGTCGGGGTTGAGGATGTTCGCGACGCCGGCCAGCCCGAGCCCGAGCCGGTCGATGACGTGCTCGACGGCGGACCGGGCCCGCTCGTCGGTGGCCGCGGACCGGCACAGTTCGCGCGCCTGGTCGAGCAGCGGGCGCCCCGGCTCAGGGGTGAGCCCGGCGGCGGCGAACAGCGCGTCGGGGTCGGTCTCGGAGTTGAGGCAGCCCCGGTTGCCGCACTGGCAGGGCCGGCCGTGCGGGTCGACGGTGAGGTGCCCGACCTCCAGGGCGAGCCCGGCGCTGCCGGTATGAAGCCGGCCGTCGATCACCAGCGCGCCGCCGACGCCGCGGTGGCCGGAGGTGACCAGCAGCAGGTGGCGGGCACCGCGCCCGGCGCCGTGGCGGTACTCGGCGAGCGCACCGAGGTTGGCGTCGTTGGCGACGGCGGTGGGCAGCGGCCGGAGCGCGTGCGGGCCGTGATCGGCGCGGCCGACCTCGACGTCGTACAGGTCGGCGACCGGGGTGCCGCTGGGCCAGGCGAAGTGCAGCGCGGCGAGCGCGGCGCCGTCCGGCTCGGTGACCGGATTGGGCAGCGCGAGCGCGGCGCCGAGGCAGCGCCGGCTGGTCGAGCGGGCGAGCTCGGCGCCCGCCTCGGCGACGGCGCGCAGCATCCGGACCGGGTCGGTGGCGGCGGGAAGCGGCAGCTGGACCGGGGGGTCGAGGAGTCCGCCGAGACCGGCCAACGTGACGCTGAGCCCGTCGGCATGGATCTGCCCGGCGACCACGACCGGGCCCTCGGGGTCGATCGCCAGCCCGTGCGAGGGGCGGCCCCGGCCGCCGGCGGCGGGGCGGGAGTCGACGGTGATCAGGCCCAGCGCCTCCAGCTCGGCCGTGACGGCGCCGGCAGTGGCCCGGGTGACGTCCAGTGCCCGGGTGAGCGCGGAGCGGGTGGGCGTCTGGCCGGTGTGGATGAGCGAGAGCGCGGGGCCGAGCAGCGTCCGGCCGCGGTCGGGGGCGGGGCGGCGAAGGACGTCGCGCCGCGCGTCGGGGGCGGCCTCGGGGCCCGTTTTCGGACTTGATGGTGAGAGCTGCACAGCCCTATTGTGACTTTGTGCCGCTTCGAAACAAAATCCGCGCCCATGCCCCGAACACCCGGACCTCCCCGCAGTGTCGCAGCACGCCCTCCGTGACGGACAGCCCCTGGGGCGCCGCACGCCTCGCGCTCACCGTGTTCTTCACCCTCGACGGCTTCCTCTTCGCCACCTGGGTGGTCCGCATCCCGGACGTCCGCAACCAGGTCAGCGCCTCGCACAGCGCCCTCGGACTCGCCCTGCTCTGCCTGTCCATCGGCGCCGTCCTCACCATGCCGGTGGTCGGCCGCCTCTGCCTGCGGTACGGCTCCCGCCCGGTGACGGTCGGCTCGCTCGCGCTGCTCAGCCTCGCCGTCCCGCTGCCCGCGCACACCCACTCGGTCGCCGCGCTCGGCGGCGTGCTGCTGCTCTTCGGTGCCGGGTACGGAGGCGCCAACGTCGCCATGAACAGCGCCGCCGTCGACCTGGTGGCACAGCTGCGACGGCCCGTCATGCCCAGCTTCCACGCCGGGTACAGCCTCGGCGGCCTGCTCGGCGCGAGCGTCGGCGGGTTGCTCGCCGGCACCCTGAGCGCCTCGTGGGCGCTCGCGCTCGGCGGCCTGCTCGGTCTCGCGGTCACCTCGGCGGCGGGCGCCGTCCTACTGCGCAGCCCGGACGCGCCCCAAGTCGCCCCGGATCGCTCCGACGCGGCCGGGCAGGGCGCCGGCCGCGCGCTCCCGCGCGCCCGACTGGTCGTGGTCATGCTCGGCCTCACCGCCCTGTGCACCGCGTACGGCGAGGGCGCGATAGCCGACTGGACCACGGTGCACCTCAGGGACGACGTCCACGCGAGCACCGGGACGGCCGCCGTCGGCTACGCCGCGTACGCCTTCGCGATGAGCACCGGGCGGGTCGGCGGCACCTGGCTGTCCATCAGGCTCGGCCAGGCCCGGCTGATGCTCCTCGGCGGGCTCGCCGCGGCGGCGGGCATGGTGCTCGCCGCACTCGCCCCCACGGTGCCGCTCGCCCTCGGCGGCTTCGTCCTGGTCGGCCTGGGACTGGCCAACCTGTTCCCGCTCGCCATCGCGCAGGCGGGCGCGGCCGGCGGCCCGCAGGGCGTCGCGCTCGCCTCGACGCTCGGGTACGGCGGGATGCTGATCGGCCCGGTGGTGATCGGCTTCCTCGCCGACGCGGCCGGGCTCCCGCTCGCGCTCACCACGGTCGCGGTGGCGGCCACGGCGGCGGCGTTCCTGCCTCTCTCGGTCCGCCGGCGCTGACGGCCGGGCCCGCTCGGGGGAGTGCGGGCTCGACGGCGAACAGGGAACGACGAACAGATGACAGCGAACAGATGACAGACGTTGAAATCTGTCATCTGTTCGCTGTTCGCTGTTACTCGTTCGCCGCGGCCCACCTCACCCCTCGCCGTCCGCCACTGACGCATCCGGGCCCGTAGTGGCAGGATGCGGGCCATGACGACCAGCAGGCGGATCCAGATTCTGCGGGCGAGCGAGCGCCCGGCCACGGCATGGCTGAACGGAGGCGGGGTGACCCGGGAGGTCGCCGGTTTCCCGGCCGGGGCCGGACTGGACGCCTTCGACTGGCGGGTCAGCCTCGCGGACGTCGCGGCCGCCGGACCGTTCTCCGAGTTCCCCGGCATCGATCGGGTGATCACCCTGGTCGAGGGCCCCGGCATGGTGCTCACCGTGGACGGCACCGAGCACCACGTGGACGCGCCCTACCGGCCGTTCGCCTTCTCCGGCGAGGCCGCCACCGACTGCCGCCTGCTCGCCGGCCCGGTGGTCGACTTCAACGTGATGACCCGCCGTGGCAAGGTCACCGCGCACCTCGACCTCGTCACCGCGCCCGTCTCCGCGGACGTTCCGCCGGGCGGCGCCGTCCTCGTGGTGTGCCTCGCCGGCTCGACCACCATCGAGGCCACCGTAGAGGGCACGGTCGAGGCCGCAGCCGCGACCGCTCTCGAAGCTTCCGCCGAGATCTCTGCCGACTCCACCGAGCCGGCCCACCGCGACACCGTCCAACTCGCCCGCTACGACGCCGCGCTGCTCGACCACCCCGGCGCGCACCGGCTTCGCGTCGACGGCGTCACGGCCGTCGTCACCTTCCGCCCCGCCCGCTGACGAGCCCTGGGGCCCGTCGTCGAATCTCCCGCCCGCGCACCGTCCGGGCAGACGACGGGAGTTCGAGGACAGGCCCTACTCCGTCTCCCCCGGCAGTCGCAGGTCCCACCCCACCAGCGCGCGCAGTTGCTCCGCCGTCACGCCCTCCGGCACCGGCTGCGGCGCGTCGTGGCGCAGCGGCGGCTGCCAGCCGTCCTCCGCGGTCCAGCGGCGGACCACCTTGGCGGGCGCGCCGGCGACGACGCTGTGGTCCGGGATCTCGCCGCGCACCACCGCACCCGCCGCCACCACGACGTTGCGGCCGATCCGGGCGCCCGGAAGGATCACCGCGCCGGTGCCGATCCAGCTGCCGGCACCGATCTCCACCGGCTCGTTGCGCGGCCACTGCTTGCCGATCGGCAGGTCGGTGGCGCGGTACTCGTGGGCCTGGTCGGAGATGTAGACGCCGGGCCCGGTCCACACGTCGTCACCGAGGACGATCGACTGGTGGCCGACGATGTGGCTGTCCCGGCCTATCACGCAGCCGCCCCCGATCCGCACGATCGGTTCGGGCCCGAGGTCGAGGCCGGGCAGGAAGCCCGCGCTGATGGTGACCCGTTCGCCGATGATCGAGAACGGGCCGATGGTGATCCACTGCTCGTTGAACACCGCCCCGAGCGGGAACGCGAGCGTCGTCCCGTCCCCCAACTCGCCGAACCGGTACGGGCCGGGGCTCTGGTTGCTGACCGCGCCGGTCCGCTGCACCCAGCGCCAGCCCCGGTGGACGAGCCGTCCGGCGGCACGCCGGCCGCCGGCCCGGAGGGCGGAGAGGAGGGAACGGGTTTTCGGCATGCGCTCACGTTACCGGTCCGTAGGGTCGGCCTCGCGGCCGGGCGGCCAACATCACATCCGCCGTCACCGAGGTCCGGAATCCGTCACCGAGGTCCGAAATCCGCTGCCCCCGGACGACACCCGTGGAACACTCCCGTCCCGACCTCACCCTCGCAGGCTCGGCCCGTGACCTCTACCTGCTGCTGTGGAACCGCCTCCCGGCCGAACACACCGGGCGCATCGAGCACACCGGCGACGAGACGCTGCTCGGCCTCTGGCGGGAGACGGCCACCATCCGCTGGAGCTAGGGAGCCCGAAGCCAGAAGCACAAGAGAGGGCCGCCAGAGCCACGGAGCCTGCGGCCGTCAGGCGGTTCAGCGCACCCAGCGCGCGGGCCGCTTCTCCAGGAACGCCCGCATGCCCTCCTGCGCCTCCGCCGAGCCGAACAGCCGCGCCGACAGCTCGACCAGCTCGTCCGCGTCGCGCTCGAAGGACCGCACCACGTCCGCGTTCGCCAGCCGCTTCGACTCCGCGAGCCCCTGCGGCGAGCCCTGGCGCAGCGCGTCCAGCAGGCCCTTGAGCGCGACGCCGGTGTCCTCGGTGGACTCGGTGGCGCGGGTGATCAGCCCGATCCGGGCGGCCTCGGCGGCGTCGAAGACCTCGCCGGTGAGGTAGTAGCGGGAGGCGGCGCGCGGGTCCAGCTTGGGGCGCAGCGGCAGCGAGATGACGGCGGGCGCGAGGCCGAGCCGGACCTCGGTGAACGCGAAGGTGGCGGCTGGTCCGGCGAGGGCGAGGTCCGCCGCGCCGACCAGCCCGAGGCCGCCGGCCCGCACGTGCCCGTCGATCACGGCGATCACCGGCTTCGCGCAGTCCACGATGGCCCGCTGGAGCTCGACCAGGCCGCGCGGGCCGACCGTCGGGTCCGCGCCGGTCGCCTCGGAGAGGTCCGCGCCCGCGCAGAACACCTTGCCGGTGTGCCCGAGCACCACCGCGCGGACCTCCGGGTCGGCGGCGGCGAGTGCCAGTCCGGCGTGCAGCTCGGCCATCAGTCGGGTGGAGAGCGCGTTGCGGTTGTGCGGCGAGTCGAGGGTGAGGGTGGTGACGGCGTCGGCGGTGGTGACGTGGACGAGGGGCGCTTCGCTGGTCATCGGCAAGGGGCCTGCTTTCCGGCTGAGGGTGGGTCGGACCGCTGGCGCCGTCCGGGGGTGCCCGGACGGCGCCCGGACGACTCTGGCACGCCCACCCGCCCCTCGGCCAGAGCCACCCGCTACACGCGCCGTCGAAAACCGGTGGTGAGCGCCACCGCACTCGCGGCACCATCGCCGTCATGACCACCGACGCCGTCCTGCTGCTCGCGCCCCGCATCAACGACACCGGCCTCCAGCTGCGCACCGCGGCCGGCCGCCGAGGGCTGCGGGCGCACACCGCGACGACCTGGCGGGTGCCGGAGGAACTGCTCGGGTCGGGTCAGCAGGTGCACGTGTACGGCGGGCCGCTGTTCGGCGACGCCGTCGGGCGGGAGCTCGGGCTCGCCCTGCTGGAGCCGCCGGCGGACTGGCTGGCCGGCCTGCCCCGGGAGCTGACCGGGCGGCGGGTCTCCTGCACCACCCTGGCCGAGGCCCGCACGCTGCGCGGCCCCGCGTTCGTCAAGCCGCCGGTGGACAAGGAGTTCGCCGCCCGGGTCTACCCCGACGGCGCCGCACTGCCCGGGCCCGAGCTGCTGGACGGCGACACCGGCGTGCTGGTCAGCGACGTGGTGCGGTTCCGCCGGGAGTACCGGCTGTTCGTGATGGACGGCGAGGTGCGGGCCGCCTCGCGGTACGCCGTGGACGGCGAGTTGAGCGTCGCGCCGCTCGGGGCGGACGGTGCCGAGGTGCTCGCCTTCACCGGTGACGTGCTCGCCGCCTCGGGCCCCGCTCTGCCGAGCGCCGTCGTGGTGGACGTCGGTACGACGGACGACGGCTGGGCGGTCGTCGAGGCCAACGCGGCCTGGGCCAGCGGCGGTTACGCCGCCGACCCGGACGGCGTCCTGGACGTCGTACTGCGCTCCGCCGGGCCGCTCGCCCAACTCCCGCCCGCCGACCTCCCGTTCCTGCGCGAACTGCCCGAAGTGGTGCACTGACCTCGACGGCCCGCGCGGAGGAAACCGGGTGCCGCCCGGCGCGCGATGGACCACGATGGCTGCCATGACCACTCACCTCACCCACATCGCCGAGCCGCCCGGAGTCGCCCCCGGCACCGGCTACACCCAGGTCGTCACCGGCACCGGCCGACTGGTCCAGGTCTCCGGTCAGGTGGCCTTCGACGAGGACCGGAACCTGGTCGGCGTCGGCGACCCGAAGGCGCAGGCGCGCCAGGTCTTCGAGAACCTGCGCCGCTGCCTGGCCGCCGCCGGGGCCGACTTCACCGACGTCGTCAAGTTCACGATCTTCGTGACCGACATCGCCCACCTGCCGGCCGTCCGCGAGGCCCGCGACGAGCACGTGGACACCGCGAACCCGCCGGCCAGCTCCGCGGTGCAGGTCGCGGCGCTGTTCCTGCCCGAGGTGCTGATCGAGATCGAGGCGCTCGCGCTCGTCCGCGAGTAGGACCCGTCACGCGTTGCGGCCCCGCCGTCCGGCCCACCGGACGGCGGGGCCCATCGCCAGACCCGCCGCCGCCAGCACCGCGCCGAGGACGGCCCAGCCGAGCAGGCCGTACCCGATCACGGCGGTGCTGACCAGCGCCGGGCCGACCATCAGCGCGGCCGCCGTTCCGGCGTTGTACACGCCCTGGTAGGCGCCGTGGGCACGCTCCCCCGCGAGGTCGTAGCTGAGCGCCCAGCCGCCGGCCTGGCCGAGCACCTCCCCGAACGACTGCAGCACCACCCCGCCGAGCACGACCACGGCCGCCACGATCGCGGGCAGCCCGTGCGCCAGGCCGATCACGACGCACGACGCCGCGAGGAACAGCCCCGCCCGACCGCAGACCCGGGCCGCCGTCGCCGGATCCTCGGTGCCCTTCGTGGCACGGACCTGAAGGGTGATCACCAGCACGGTGTTGACGATCAGAGTGCCCGCGACGGTGATCCGGGGCGCGTCGGTCTCGTGGACGATCCACAGCGGCACACCGACCTCCAGGACGGCGAACTGCAGGCAGAGCAGCGCGTTCAGCACCGTCACGACCAGGAACGGCCCGTCCCGCAGCGCCGGGTTGCGCCGCTTGGTGCGCGGCGCCTCCGAGCCCTCCGCGTCCGATCGGGCGGACGGCCCGTCCGCCGCGAGCACGGGCAGACGGCGGTACATCACGGCGACGAACAGGAACGACACGGCGTTGGCCACAATCGCCGTCAGATAGACCGGCCGGTTGTCCACTTGGAGCGCGATCGCGCCGAGCGCCGTCCCCGCGCAGAGGCCCGCGTTGGTCACCACCCGCAGGTAGGCGCGGCCCGCCACCCGGCGGTCGGCGGGCAGCACCTCGGCGTAGAGCGCGTTGCGGACCGCGGCCGACCCCCGGTCCACCGCGGCGACCGCGCAGGCCAGCACGACGAACGCCGGGTAGCTGTGCACCAGCGCGTAACCCGCCGTGCCGACCGCCTCCAGGCCGGTCAGCGTCACCAGCACCCGCCGCGCGCCCCAGCGGTCGGCGGCCCGCCCGGCGGGCACGCTCGCGACGACCCCGCAGAGCCCTGCGGCCGTCATCCCGAAGCCGAGCTGGGCGGCGCTCAGGCCGAGCACCCGGGTGAAGAACAGTACCGAGACGGCCAACGAGAGGCCGTTGCCCACGGTGTTGACGAGGGTGATCGCGGCCAGCCGACGGACCGTCGGATCCGGGTGCAGCCGCCGCCGGACGGCTCGGGCGAGCCCACCGCCGGATTCGGGCACGGCGGAGGAAGGAGCGGAGGTCTCCGCTGGTGAGGTGGTCATGCCCCCGATCCCACTGCTCGACGAGCGGCAACGGATAATCCTTTAGGCTCTGCCTCAATCGTCCGCCCTCCTCCAGCGGACTCCGGGAGGATTCGTCGTGCACCGGTTCACGCTCGACCTGGCCGACCTCGCCACCACCTGGTTCGCCGTCTCCCCCATCCAGGAGGCCTCGCTCAGTCTCCGGATGTGGACCCACCCCGGCGTCTACCCGCTCCAGACCCGCGCCTTCGAACGACTCCGGCCCACCTTCGAGCGGCTGGACTCCGCCCTGCTGCTGTCCCTCGTCGCCGAGAACCGCTGGATCCCCGACTTCCTGACGCCCCGCCCGGCCGCCCCGGCCACCGACTTCCGCACCGAACTGGCCGCCGTCCGCGGCCTGCCGCCCGAACAGCTGCGCCCCGAGCTGGAGCAGACCTTCCTGCCGCACGGCCGGCCGCTGCCCGCGCCGCTCGCCGCCGGACTGGCCGACCCGGCGCGGCTGCTCGGGCGGATCGCCGACGCGCTGGAGGAGTACTGGGAGGTATGCCTCGCGCCCACCTGGTGGCCGCAGGCCCGCGCGGTGCTGGACGCCGACCTGGTCTACCGGGCCCGGCTGCTCGCCCAGCACGGCGCGGCGGCGCTCTTCGCCGACCTGGACCACCGGCTGCGCTGGGAGAACGGCGTGCTGTCGATCAACCGGCGGTGGACGGACTGGGACGGCGAGACCGCCGTGGACGGCCGGGGCCTCGTCCTGACGCCGACCTTCTTCGCCCGCGGCGCGATCACGATGATCAGCAACGACCGTCCGCCGCACATCTGTTACCCGGCCCGCGGGCAGGCGGGCATGACCGGCGCGAGCGCACCGGTGCCCCCGCAGGCGCTGGAGGCGCTGCTCGGCGCGCCGAAGGCCCGGCTGCTCGCGCTGCTCGCCGAACCCGCGTCGACTACGGACCTGGCCTACCGACTCGGCGTCACCCCGAGCGCGGTCAGCCAGCACCTGTCCGTCCTCGCCGCCACCGGCCTGGTCACCCGGGCCCGGCACGGCCGCTCGGTGCTGTACCGGCGCAGCCCACTCGGCGACGAGCTGACGGGGGCGAACCGATGACACCGGGCGGATGACAGGGGACAGAAGTCAGCGAACAGATAACAGATGTTGAAATCTATTATCTGTCATCTGTTCGCTGTCCCACCCGGCGAACGCACCGGAGACGGCGCCATTCGCCGACTGCCGTTCGCCGGGCGCCCGAACGCAAGGGCCGGTGCTCCTCCTCGGCGAGGAGAAGCACCGGCCCTACGACACGAGCGAACTACCGCGACGCCACCGCCGCCAGCCTGCGTGCCGCCCGGTACTGCCGCAGCACCTCGGCGAACGTGGTGTGCCCCTGGGTCGTCCGGGCGAAGGCCCGCCAGGCGGCCGGCACCAGGCAGACCGCCGCGTGGAAGAGGTACGGGCGGCGCTCGAAGGCGCCCAGCAGCTGCTTGCCCGCCCGCATCTCCACGCCCAGCCCGGCCTTGATCGCGAACGCGTAGTTGAGCGCCTCGCGCCGCACCTCGGCCGCGTTGCCCGCCTCCGCGACCTTCACCGCCCACTCGCCGGCCAGCCGGCCCGAGCGCAGCGCGTACGAGATGCCCTCGCGGGTCCACGGCTCCAGCAGCCCGGCCGCGTCCCCGGCGACCAGCACCCGGCCGCGGGAGAGCGGCGAGTCCTCGGCCCGACAGCGCGTCAGGTGCCCGGACTCCACGCTCGGCGTAAAGCCGGACAGGCCCAACCGCCGGATGTAGTCGGCGAGATATTGCTTCGTCCGCTCACCGTCACCGCGCGCTGAGATGACGCCCACGGTCAGGCTGCTCGACTCGGTCTTCGGGAACACCCAGCCGTAACTGCCCGGCAGCGGGCCCCAGTCGAGGTGGATCCGGCCCGCCCAGTCGGCGGCGACCTGCGGCGGCACCGGGATCTCCGCCTCCAGGCCCAGGTCGATCTGGTCGAAGGTGACGCCGACGTGGCGGCCGATCCGGCTCGCGCTGCCGTCCGCACCGACCACCGCGCGCGCCTCGAAGCTGCGCCCGTCGGCCGCCGTGACCAGCACCGTCCGGTGTTCCCCGCCGCGCTGCTCGACGCCGGTGACGGTCACTCCGGTGACCAGCACCGCCCTGGCCTGCTTGGCCGCCTGCACCAGGCGCAGGTCGAACTCGTCGCGGTTGACGAGGCCGAAGAGCATCCGCTTGGACCGCTGCGTCCGGGTGTACCGCCCGCGGTACGCGAAGGTGACGGCGTGCACCCGGTCCTGGAGCGGCAGCCGGAAGTCCGGCGGGAGGCTGTCCCGGGACGGACCGATGATCCCGCCGCCGCAGGTCTTGTAGCGGGGGTGCTCGGCCTTGTCGAGCAGCAGCACCCGCCGGCCCTGGACGGCGGCGGCGTGCGCGGCCGAGGCCCCTGCCGGTCCGGCGCCGACCACCACGACGTCCCAGACGCCGGCGAGCCCGTCGGGCTGCGGCTCGGACGTTCCGGGCGCCTCGGACGTCCCTGGCGCCTCAGGTACTTCGGACGTCTCGGGCGTCTCGGGCACCTCGGCGTCGACCGGCGAAGTCTCGGTGTCGAGCGGGCTGCGGGAATCGGAGCTTCCGGAGTCAGTCACGTCGAACAATCCTATGCGTCCGTCGGGCCCGCCGGGTCGCCGCGCCGCCGTGAACCTCGTGCGGGCCGTCGGGCCGGGCCGCGGGACCCGCCCGTTCGGCTCCGCCTATCATCGGCGGTACCCCAACCGTCCACGCCCGCCCGGACCACCCCTCCGGCGGACCCGCCCCTCGGAGCACCCCGATGTCACAGCCCCTGGCCGACGCCGTCCGGTCCCTGATGGACCGTGCCCGCACCGACCTCGCAGAGCTGGTCGCCTTCCCGTCGGTCGCCGACCCGCGCCAGTTCCCGGTCGAGGAGTGCGAGAAGGCCGCCCGCTGGGTCGCCGACGCCTTCGCCGCCGAGGGCCTGACCAACGTGCAGCTGCTCGACACCCCGGACGGCACCCGGTCCGTCTACGCCGAGCTGCCCAGCCCCGAGGGCGCGCCCACCGTCCTGCTGTACTCGCACTACGACGTCCAGCCCCCGCTCGACGAGGACGCCTGGCTCAGCCCCGCGTTCGAACTGACCGAGCGTGACGGCCGCTGGTACGGACGCGGCGCGGCCGACTGCAAGGGCAACATCCTGATGCACCTGACCGCCCTGCGCGCCCTGCGCCAGGTGTACGGGGACGCCTACCCGGTCGGCCTGAAGATCATCGTCGAGGGCTCGGAGGAGCAGGGCACCGGCGGCCTGGAGCGGTACGCCGAGGCGCACCCCGAGCTGCTCGCCGCCGACGCCATCATCATCGGCGACACCGGCAACTTCGCCCCGGGCCTGCCCACCGTCACCGCCTCGCTGCGCGGCATGACGGTCGTCGAGGTCTCCCTCACCACCCTGGCCGGCAACCTGCACTCCGGCGCCTTCGGCGGCGCCGCCCCCGACGCGCTGCAGTCCCTCATCAAGGTGCTCGCCTCACTGCACGACGAGCACGGCGACGTCGCCGTGGCCGGCCTGACCGCCGACCAGACCTGGGACGGCGTGCAGTACCCGGAGGAGCAGTTCCGCGCCGACGCCAAGGTGCTCGACGGCGTCGCCCTCACCGGCACCGGCACCATCGCCGACCGGCTCTGGGCCCGCCCGTCCGTCACCGTCCTCGGCATCGACGCCCCGCCGGTGATCGGCGCCACCTCCTCCGTCCAGGCCGCCGCCAAGGCCCTGGTGAGCCTGCGCGTGGCGCCGGGCACCGACGCGGCCGCCGCCCAGGACGCCCTGGTCGCCCACCTGGAGGCGCAGGTCCCGCTCAGCGCCCACCTGACGATCGAGCGCCAGGGCAGCGGCTCCCCGTTCAACGCCGACACCACCGGCCCGGCCTACGAGGCGATGGGTGAGGCCATGGCCGAGGCCTTCGGCACCCCGATGGTCGCCTCCGGCGAGGGCGGCTCGATCCCGCTCTGCAACACGCTGCGCACGCTGTACCCGCAGGCCGAGATCGTGCTGATCGGCGTGGAGGAGCCCACCACCCAGATCCACGCGGTCAACGAGAGCGTCGACCCGCAGGAGCTGGAGCGGATGGCCCTCACCGAGGCGCTGTTCCTCCGCCGCTACGCCGAACTGCGCTCCGCCTGACGGACGTTGGGCCGGGGGCTGCCCGCAGCCCCCGGCCCCGTTCGGCCCGCACACCCCGTGCGGCCCGTACGGACACCGCGGCCGCGAGGCCGACCGCACCGACCGCGAACCCGGCCCCGGCGCCGAAGCAGAACTCCGCGATCAGGCTGCGTCGCAACGGGTTGAGTCGGTGCACGACCCCGGCCACCGTCGCCGCGCCCAGCGCCGCCACGGCGGCCCGACGCGCCCCGGGCGAGAGCACGACGTCAGGCCGCACCGGCTCGACGGCCCGCGCCGTCCGCACCGCCCACCCGCTCACCGCGGCCAGGGCGAGCGCCGAACTCCCGTACTGCAACGCCTCGTACAGCGGAACACCGGACACCCGACGATCCAGCACGGGCAGCAGCCGCACCCCCAGCCGCCCCCCATGGGTGAACGCGTCCCACCCGACGTGAGTCGCCGCACCCACCGCCGCGGACACGGCGAACCAGGCGGCCGTGGCCGCGCCCTCCCCACCCCGCCGAACGGTCAGCGCCTCGGCGGCACCCGCCCACCGCTCGGGCAGCAGCGCCACCAGCGGGGCGCGCAGCAGCCCGTGCCAGCCGGCCACCAGCGCACCCGCGATCGCCACGTCCACCGTCGGCACCGCCCACCATTGGTGGGTCAGCCCGCCGTGCCGGTACACCCCTGGCAGCAACGACTCGGCGAAGAACGGCACATCGGGCGCCATCGACCCGGCGACCAGCCCGGAGGCCACCAGGGGCCCACGCTCCCCGGCAGCGCGCAACAGGGGCAGGACGGCGGCCGGATGGCTCAGCGTGAACGGCATGTGCCCATCCTGCCCGCTGCGTCGCCGGGTTGCACCGCCGTCCCACCGGCCACTCGCTACGCCGCGTCCGCCGCCCGGGCCAGGCCGAGGGCGACGCGCCGCCCGGCCTCCAGGTACCGCAACTCGCCGCAGCGGCGGGCGTCCAGCGTGGCCGCAAGCCGCCGGAACCGGCTCGGGGGCAGCAGGTCGGCAGCCTCGTCGAGCGTGACGAAGCGCCAGCCTCGCAGTTCCTCGGGCTGGAGCAGCAGGCTCTGCCTGCCCTTGGCGTCCAGCAGTCCGCCGTCGTACATGAGCCGCAGGCCGCCGCGGCGGGGGCCGGTGCGCGGTTCCCAGTCGACGGCGAGCAGTCTCAGGGCGGCGGGGTCGAGGCGGAGGCCCAGTTCCTCGGCGGTCTCGCGCAGGGCGGCGTCGGTGGGGGCCTCGCCGCGTTCGACGACGCCGCCGGGGAAGTCCCAGTCGGGCTTGTAGACGGGGTCGACGAGGAGCACGCGCTCCTGCTCGTCGAAGAACAGGACGGCGGAGGCGACGGTGTCCCCGCCCGGGTCGGGTGTCTGGACGATCGGGCAGCGGGCGGCGCCGTCGCTGACCAGCGCGGCGATCCGCTCCGCGGTCTCGCGCGGGGTGAGCCGACCGGTGTCGAGCAGCCGGGCGTCGCGGACGAGCCAGCGCCTGGCGGCGCGGTAGCGGGGCAGATGGTCCAGACACCACTGGCGGACCCGTTCGCTGGCCGCCGGATCGCCGGGGCATTCGTCGCGGTGCGCAATGCGCTCACGCAGGATCGTTTCTCCAGGGTCCAGGACGACGTGGTGCACCGCGATCCCGTGCGAGGCGAGATCGCCGAAGATCTCGTCCCGGTAGTCCTCTCTGAGCAGGGTCATCGGCACGACCAGCGGGCCCGGCACCTCGCCGAGCAGCGCGGCGGCCACCTCGGGGACGAGCCGGCGCCAGGCCGGCAGGTCCTGGAAGTCGGACACCGCCGCCATCCGGTCGGCCGGAAGCGTCCTGCGCAGCCCGAACCCCACCAGTTCGGGATCGAACAGCATGCTTCCGGGCAACAGTTCCACCAGTTCGCGGCAGGCACTGGTCTTGCCCGCCCCGAACGTGCCATTGACCCAGACGATCACAGCGTCCCCCTGCCCTCGACTTTCCCCGATGCCGATCGCACCGGGCGGCGCCCCCGTTGGCCGAACCAGCGCCACCCGTGGTGGTACCCGCGCGGCGCCGGTCCCCATACCTCGCGGACCCACCCACTGCGGTGCCCCTGCCCGCCTCTTGACAGAGGCATGTGCCCAGGCCAGGCCCCTTGGGCCCCGAATCTGTAGACCGGTCGTCATACTCTCCACGCGCCCTTCGCACCCCCACGATCCGCCCCCGCGCGCCCCTCCACGGCGGCTCACCGGCCCGCACAACAGCGCTCTCGCCGAGTCGCGCGCCCCGCGCACACTCCGGGCGCTCGGCACGCGCCAACACGCCCACCACGCACCGAACGCGCCCGGCTCGCCCGGTCCGCGCCGAACGCATCCGGCTGGCTTTCCACACACCGCACCCGCTTGCGCGCAGTCGCCCCACCCCGTACAGAAGAACGATGAAGCTGCGCCCCGCCGGCCGAGTCGTCGTCATCGGATCGGTCAACGTCGACCGGATCCTCCGCTGCCCCGTGCTCCCGTCCCCCGGCGAGACCGTGCTCGTCACGGACGCCACGCAGGGGTTCGGCGGCAAGGGCGCCAACCAGGCCGTGGCGGCGGCCCGGATGGGAGCGACGACCCGGCTGGTCGCCAAGGTGGGGGCGGACGCCGACGGACGAGCGGCCCTCGACGACCTCCGCGGCGCCGACGTCGACACCGGCGCCGTGCTCACCGACGCCGCCGCGCCCACCGGGCAGGCCGTCGTCATGGTGGACCCGGCCGGCGAGAACAGCATCGTGGTCGTCCCGGGCGCGAACACCCGCCTCACCGCCGCCGAGGTCACCGCCGCACTCACCGCCGCCCGGCTGCTCCCTCGCGACGTGGTCCTCACCAGCGGCGAGGTCGCCGAGGAGTGCATCCGCGCGACGGCCGCCGCGCTCCCTGCCGACGGCACCCTCTGGCTGCACAACGCCGCACCCGCCGGTCCGCTCCCCGACACACGCTCTACCGGCCGCCGTCCCCTCGTCGTCGCGAACGCCCTGGAGGCCTGCCAGCTCACCGGCGCCTCCACCGTGACCGATGCCGTCCGCGCGCTCGCGGACCTCACCGACGGTGCCGTGATCACCCTCGGCGGCGCGGGCGCCCTCGTCGCCGCCGACGGACGGATCACCGAACTGCCCGCCCCCGCCGTCACCGCCGTCGACACCACCGGCGCCGGCGACGTCTTCTGCGGCGCCCTCGCCGCCGAGCTCGCCCGCAGCACCCCGCTCGTCGAGGCCGCTGCCGTCGCGGTGGCGGCAGGAGCCTTCGCCGTCACCGCCCTCGGCGCCCGGGGCGCCCTCCCGCGCCCGGCGGACATCTGAGCAACCGAAGGACGGGGCGGATGCCCGGGCCACGAAGACCCTGGCACCCTTCACCCCGCCGTCGGCACAAGCCCTACGGCCGTCCCATGTACGTCGGGTAGTAGCCGCTGCTGATGCTCGAGATCCGGATGAGGGTCCCCGGCCGCGCGGCCTCGACGTACTGGTTGTTGCCCAGGTAGATCGCCGTGTGCTGGATGCCCCGCTGGGTGCCGTCGGGCGACCAGAAGAGGAGGTCGCCCGGGCGCAGCTGGCTCGCCGTGATGGGCGTGGTGGCCGCGTACTGGTCGTTGGCCACCCGCGGCAGGTCGATGCCGCCACGCCGGAACGCCTGCTGTACCAGACCGGAGCAGTCGTAGCCGTTCGGCCCGTTGCCCGCCGTCATGAACGGCTTGCCCAACTGGTCCAGCGCGAACTGGATGGCCGTCTCGACGTTCTGATCCGCCGCCGGAGGCGCGGCATCGGCCGAGGACGAGGACGAGGACGAGGACGAAGACGAAGAGGAGGACGTCGAAGAGGACGAGGAGGGCTGCGAGGACGAGGCCGACGAGCCCCCGCCACCCGTACGGTCCAGGTACACGTCGTAGTGCGAGGTCCAGCGCCACTGCCCCTGGCTGTTCCTGAACCAGTACCGCGACCCGTCCCACCCCTGCTCGATCCCCCCGGTGGAGCTCACACTCGCGGATGTCGTCGTTGACGACGTCGACGCCGCCCCGGTCCCGGTCCGCGCCGTGTAGACGCTGGGGTGCGAGGTCCAGCGCCACTGCCCCTGGCTGTTCTTGAACCAGTACCGCGACCCGTCCCAGCCGGCGTGGGCCGGCGCCGGCTCGGCGGCGGCGGGGGTCGCGCCGGTGGCGAGGCCGATCACGCCGGTGCCGGCCGCGATCACAGCCATCATGCCTATCCCCCGGCGGACCCGCCGGGCCCGGGAGGGACGGGCGGCGGCCCGCCGGTCGGCGATGGTGGCGGCGTGCTGCCCGGTCGACTCGTCGGCGGCATCAGGCGCGCCGGTATTGACGGTGGTCATGCTGCTGTCTTCCTTCACTGCCGCGAAGCGGCTTCGGTTCTGCCTGCGTGTCACGTTAGGCACACGCCCGCTCACAGCGCGCAGCGAAGTGCGCCAAAGGAAGGGTCACGAAGGGTGAGAACCGAACAGTTCATCAGAGTGAGGTGACGTCACAGCCGAGGGATCCGACGCCCCCTCATCACCGCTTCCCGGCCTCCGCGAGCAGCTGCTTCTTCAGCACCTTTCCCATGGCGTTCCTGGGGAGTTCGGGCACCAGGACGACCCGCCGCGGACGCTTGTGCACCGAGAGCCGCTCCGCGACAAAGGCCGTCAGCTGGTCCCCCGTCACCGGAGCGTCCGCAATGACGTACGCGACGATCGCCTGTCCGAGGTCCTCGTCCGGCGCGCCGACCACGGCGGCGTCCGCGACCGCCGGGTGGTCGCGCAGAGCCGCCTCCACCTCGCCCGCGCCGATCCGGTAGCCGCCGCTCTTGATCAGGTCCACCGAGGCCCGGCCGACGATCCGGTGGAAACCGTCCTCGCCGATCACCGCGACATCGCCGGTGCGGAACCAGCCGTCCGCCGTCCGGGCCTCGGCGTCGGCGTCCGGCCGGTTGAGGTAGCCCGAGAACAGGGTCGGGCCGGCGACCTGCAGCTCCCCGACGCTCTCCCCGTCGGACGGCACCGGCGCGCCGTCCTCCCCGACCAGCCTGGTGCGCACCCCGTCCAGCGGCAGGCCGACACTGCCGGGCCGGCGCTCGCCGTCCGCCCGGGTGCTGACGGTGATGAGCGACTCCGTCATCCCGTACCGCTCGATCGGGGCACGCCCGGTCAGGGCCGCGAGCTTCTCGAACACCGGGACGGGCAGCGGCGCGCTGCCGGAGACGAGCAGCCGGGCCGAGGCGAGCCGGGCCGCCGCCTCCGGGTCGGCCGCCAGCCGGGACCAGACGGTCGGCACGCCGAAGTACAGGCTGCCGCCCGCGGCCGCGTACCCCTCGGGCGTGGGCCGCCCGGTGTGCACCAACTTGCTGCCGGTGCGCAGGGCGCCGAGCACGCCGAGCAGCAGGCCGTGGACGTGGAACAGCGGCAGGCCGTGGGCGAGGGTGTCCTCGGCGGTCCACTGCCAGGCGGCGGCGAGCGCGTCCAGGTCGGCGGCGACGGCCTCGCGGCGGATCACCGCGCCCTTGGGCGCACCGGTGGTGCCCGAGGTGTAGAGGACGAACCCGGTGGCATCCCCGGCCGGCTCGGCGTACGTCGTCGCGGAACGCTCCGTCAGGTCGACGGGCAGCCCCTCGACCCCGCCCACCGGGGCATCCCCGACGGCGTGCGCCAGCAGCGCGGCCCCCGAGTCGCGCAGGATGTGCTCACGCTCCTTGGGCCCGGAGTCGGGCGGCAGCGGCACCACGGGCACGCCCGCCAGCAGCCCACCGACCACTGCGGTGACGGTCTCGGCGCTCGGCCGGGCCAGCACGGCGAGCGCGGGCGCCCCGGCCACCCGGTCGGCCACGGCGGTCGCGGCGCCCAGCAGCTCCTCCCGCGAGAGCGCCCGCCCGTCGATCCGCAGCGCGTCGGCGGCATCCCCGAAATCGCCCTGAAGTGCCGTCAGCAGTGCCATGCTCGCGTCCTCGCCATCTCTCTCACGGTGTCCCGTCGACTCTACGGGCCGCCCGCGTCCACCCCGGAAACGCCGGAGGGCGTGGCACCGGGTACCCGGTGCCACGCCCTCACTGTCTGCTCGGGGCGGATCAGCCCTTGCGGGTCTTCACCTCGGCGGTGAGCTGCGGGAGGACGGCGAAGAGGTCGCCGACCACGCCGTAGTCGACCAGCTCGAAGATCGGGGCCTCGGGGTCCTTGTTGACGGCCACGATGGTCTTCGAGGTCTGCATGCCGGCCCGGTGCTGGATGGCACCGGAGATGCCCGCCGCGATGTACAGCTGCGGCGAGACCTGCTTGCCGGTCTGGCCGACCTGGTTGCTGTGCGGGTACCAGCCGGCGTCGACGGCGGCACGCGAGGCGCCGACGGCCGCGCCCAGCGCGTCCGCGAGCTCCTCGACGACGCCGAAGCCCTCGGCGGCACCGACGCCGCGGCCACCGGAGACCACGATCGCGGCCTCGGTCAGCTCCGGGCGGCCCGAGGACACGCGCGGGGTGCGCGAGGTGACCTTGGCGGCGTTGCCGGTGAAGGCGACGGTGACGTTCTCCACCGCGCCGGCGGCCGGGGCGGCCTCGGGGGCGACGGCGTTCGGCTTGACGGTGATGACCGGCACGCCGTGGGTGACCTTGGACTTCACCTGGAAGGACGCGGCGAACACCGACTGGGTGGCGACCGGACCGCCGTCGCCGGCCTCCAGGTCGACGGCGTCGGTGATGATGCCGGAGCCGAGGCGCAGCGCCACGCGGGCGGCGACCTCCTTGCCCTCGCCGGAGGACGTGACCAGCACGGCGGCCGGGGAGGCGGCCTGCGCGATCTGGGTCAGGGCGTCCACCTTGGGGACGACCAGCTGGTCGGTGAACTCGGCGCCGTCGGCGACGTACACCTTCGCCGCGCCGTACTCGCCGGCCTTGGCGGCGATGTCGGCAGCGGCGGCACCGGCGCCCAGGACGACGGCGGACGGCTCGCCGATGCGGCGGGCCAGGGTCAGCAGCTCCAGGGCCGGCTTGCGGACCACACCGTCGGCGTGGTCCACCAGAACCAGGATCTCAGCCATGATTCGTTGCTCCTGATCGATCGTTGGATGCGCGAACGGGTGGGACTAGATGAACTTCTGCTCGGCGAGGAACGCGGCGAGCTGCTTGCCGCCCTCGCCCTCGTCCTTGACGACCGTGCCCGCGGTGCGCGCCGGACGCGCCGCCACGGCCTCGACCGCCGTCCACGCACCGGCCAGACCGACCTCGTCGGCCTCGATGCCCAGGTCGTCCAGGTCCAGCGACTCCACCGGCTTCTTCTTCGCCGCCATGATCCCCTTGAACGACGGGTAGCGGGCCTCGCCCGACTGGTCCGTCACCGAGACCACGGCCGGCAGCGCCGCCTCGACCAGCTCGGTCGCCGCGTCACCGTCGCGACGGCCCTTGACCACACCGCCCTCGACCGACACCTCGGACAGCAGCGTCACCTGCGGCACGCCCAGACGCTCCGCCAGCAGCGCCGGCAGCACACCCATCGAACCGTCCGTCGACGCCATGCCACCGATCACCAGGTCGAACCCGGTCCGCTCCAGCGCCTTCGCCAGGATCGCCGACGTCCCGATCACGTCCGAACCGTGGATGTCGTCGTCGTTCACGTGCACGGCCTTGTCCGCACCCATCGACAGCGCCTTGCGCAGCGCGTCCTTCGCGTCGTCCGGCCCGACCGTCAGCACCGTCACCTCGGCGCCCTCGTTCGCCTCCGCGATCCGCAGCGCCTGCTCCACGCCGTACTCGTCCAGCTCCGACAGAAGGCCGTCCACGCCCTCCCGGTCGGTGGTGTGGTCGTCCGCGAACCGACGGTCACCCGTCGCATCCGGCACGTACTTCACACAGACAACGATCCTCAAGCTCACGGCCTGTCTCCTGTACTGGTCTCGTCCGGCGGCTGCGGCTGTGCAAGCGGGCGCGAACGCGGCACGCACCCGCTCCGGGCAGCGTGTTTCCCGTGCCGGTCCGGAACTTCCTGGCAGCATACTCGCCAGTAGCGCAGTTCTCACTACTGGCCAGTAGCTTACGCCGGACGGCCGCACCGCCGCCTGCGCCCATCCTGCCCCAGCCCGCCCCCGACACCACCCGACAGGGCGGCACATCCGCGGCGAGATTCCCCGCCCGCCGCGAACGGCGAACAGATAACAGATGACGAAATCTGTCTGCTGTCATCTGTTACATGCCGGCTGTCTGTCGACTGTCAGCCGTGCGCGACGCCATCCGCGCTCAGACGGCCTCGCCGAGCGCTGCGATCACGTCCGCCTTGCGTGGCATCCCGGCCGCCCGACGGACCACCCGGCCGTCGGCATCCAGCACGAGGACGGTCGGCGTCCGCAGGATCTCCAGCCGGCGCACCAGCTCCAGCCGCTCCTCCGCGTCGACCTCGACGTGCGCGACACCCTCGACCATGCCGGCCACCTCCGCCAGCACCCCGCGGGTGGCCCGGCAGGGCTGGCAGAAAGCCGTCGAGAACTGCACCAGGGTGGCCCGCTCCCCCAGCGCCCCGCCCAGCTCCGACCCCGACAGCCGAACCGTCCCGTCCTTGGTGCGCACCCTCAGCCTCCCGTCGCACGTCGCCCGCATCAGCCCGAATGTGGTCGCCGCCAGAGCGACAATGCACACCACCAACCCGGTCATCCCCCAAGTCTGCGGCAGCGCCCCCCGGCCCCGACAGGCAGGTCGACCGCCGGGGCCACGCCACATACCATCGGCGGATGGACTCCGACCGCCCCGCACAGCCGCTGCTCACCGCGCGCCGCCACGTCGACCAGGCCCGGGTCACCACCTCCCGCTGTCGCTGACACGCGCCCGGACGCGTCCCCTTCCACCGCCCGTCGCGCCCCTTCCGGAGCCCTCGTGCAGATCGATCCCCGCGGACCCCGGTTCGCCGCCGCACTCAGCTCGCTCGTCCTCGCCGCCGTACTGATCACCGGCAACGGCGTACTGCTCGCCTTACAGGCCGCCGTCTTCGCACTCGCCGCCATCGGCGGTCTTCGGGTCTCTCCCTACGGCTGGCTCTACTGCACGTTCGTTCGCCCCCGGCTGGCGCCGCCGACCGAGACCGAGAACGAAGACCCGCCGCGCTTCGCGCAGGGCGTGGGCCTGGTCTTCGCCACCGTCGGCGCCCTCGGATTCCTCAGCGAGGTGAGCTGGCTCGGCCTGCTCGCCACCGCCTTCGCTCTGGCCGCGGCCTTCCTCAACGCCGCGTTCGGCTACTGCCTCGGCTGCGAGATGTACCTGCTGATCCGACGGGCCCAGGGCCGCCCTGGCACCGCCGCCTGAGTCGCCGCGGGAGGCGCGCGCGGGTGGCACACGGAAGGTTCCCACCCGAAGTCATCACGGAGATCATACGGCGAATATCCGCTCGACCGCACCGCTCACGTGACAGCAGGCACTCGTTCGGGGGATCATCTCCGTGTATCACCCGTGACCGCCGCGGCGTGCCGTGCTCCGGTCGGCTCCCGCGCAACGGCGCGGGACCCGCCGTACCGGGCTCCGGCCCGTGGAAGTCAGGACTGACCGTGGCAGAGTTCGTGTACCCGCCGGTGATCCGCGCCGCACTCACCGCCTTCCGCGCGCTCGACGTGCGGATCAATATCGTGGGTGCCGAACACATCCCCGCCACCGGCGGAGCGGTGCTGGTCAGCAACCACATCAGCTACCTGGACTTCCTCTTCGCCGGCCTCGGCGCCTACCGCGGCGGCAAGCGCATGACCCGCTTCATGGCCAAGGACGAGGTCTTCAGACACCGCATCTCGGGCCCGCTGATGCGCGGAATGAAGCACATCCCGGTCGACCGCACCGACGGTCAGCCCGCCTACGAGGCCGCGGTCCGCGCCCTCAAGGCCGGCGAGGTCGTCGGGGTGTTTCCCGAGGCCACGATCAGCCGCTCGTTCATGCTGAAGAAGTTCAAGACCGGCGCCGCCCGGATGGCCGCCGACTCCGGTGCCCCGCTGCTGCCCGTCGTCCTCTGGGGCACTCAGCAGCTCTGGACCAAGGGCCGTCCGAAGACCCTGACCAAGCGCCACGTCCCGGTCACCATCATGATCGGCGAGCCGATCCACCTGGGACCGAACGACAAGCCCGTGATGGTCACCCGGCGCCTTCGGGCCGCGATGGGCGAGATGCTCGACCAGGCCCAGCGCGAGTACCCCGGCAAGCCCGCCGGGCCGGACGACACCTGGTGGCAGCCCGCCCACCTCGGCGGCACCGCTCCCACCCTGGAGGTCGCCGAAGCCGAGGACGAGGCGGAGGCCGCCGCCAAGGCTGAGCGCCGCGCCGCCCAGGGCTGAGCGCCTCCCTCCCTCTCCCTCTACTCCGTGTGACCGAGCGGACGCGCTTCGACGCGTGTCGCCCGGCCTCCGACACCTCCCGTCTGACACAGTGGCAGCTCCTTTCGGGTGCCTTCGTCCTGAATCGGCGACGGAGCGGAAGTCGGAGAGGTCGGAGACGGAGATGACGCGGATGACCGGCACAGGGCTGTCACCCACGACCACGACCCGCACCCGCGCAAACGCTGGCGCGGGCCTTCTGCTGCTGGGAGCCCTGCTCACCGGCTGCGGCGCCGAACCGGGCGAGATCCCCCTCTCCGAGATCCGGGCCGACACTCCTTCCGCCGCACCCGACGCGGTCGGGGCCGCTGCCGGCACACCCGCTGCCCCCGCGGTGGCCGCGCACAACGGCCTGATCGTCAGCCGCGCCTATCTGGACCCCGACCACACCACCAGCGCCATCGTCACCGTCGGACCGGACGGCACCGGCGAGCGCCAGGTCACCCAGCCGCCCGACCGCGCCCGCGACGATCGCCCCGACTGGTCCCCCGACGGCAGCACCATCGCCTTCGACCGCACCGACCCGCAGACCGGGGGCGCCCGGCTCTGGACCGTCCCCGCGACCGGCGAGGGCGAGCGGCAGATCGGCCAGCTCTGCGACAACGGCACAGCCGACTGCACCAACGAGGACGAACGCGCCCCCGCCTACTCGCCCGACGGCAAGCAACTCGCATTCAGCCGCTCCTGGGGCGCCCTCGACCCGGCCGGCAAGAACCAGATCCAGTACTCCGACCTCTACCTGATGGCACCGGACGGCAGCAACGTCCAGCGGCTCACCTTCCTCACCAACGACAAGCCGTACTCGGGAGAGGTCGGCAACCCGAGCTGGTCCCCCGACGGCAAACAGCTCACCTTCGAGTACCGCACCGGCGCCAGCGGCCAGCCCGCCAACAGCAGGGCCGTCTACATCGTCGGCGCCGACGGCACCGGCCTGCGCCAGCTCACCCCCTGGGAACTGCGCGCCGGTGACCGGGCCAGTTGGTCGCCCGACGGCACCCAGATCCTCTTCACCACCTACCCGGCCGGTGCTGACAACGCCCCCGGCGGCGGCATCTACACCGTCCACCCCGACGGCACAGCCATCGGCGCCCTGACGCCCGCCCCCTCCGACGCCTTCTACGGCGCCGCCTCCTACGCCCCCGACGGCCGCTCGATCGTCTTTGCCCAGGCCCCCGCAGGCGGCACCGCCGACCTCTACAGCATGCGGACGGACGGAACCGGCGTCGCCCGCCTCACCAACAACACCACCGGCCGCTGGCTCAGCCGCCCGAAGTGGGGCACGGCAACACCCCCCGCCGCCCCTGGAGCGGCTACGCCGACCACTGCTCCGGCTGCTCCGGCGCAGACCCAGCCGTCGGCGGAACCGCAGTCCCAGGAGCAGGACCAGAACTGATCGTTCTCCACGGATACTCGGAAAGCTCCTAAAATGCGAAAAACCCCTGATCCAGTGGATCAGGGGTTTTTCGGAATGATTGTTCGGCGGCGTCCTACTCTCCCACAGGGTCCCCCCTGCAGTACCATCGGCGCTGTAAGGCTTAGCTTCCGGGTTCGGAATGTAACCGGGCGTTTCCCTCACGCTATGACCACCGAAACACTATGAAACTATTCGACCCGCCGACAGGGCAGTCGTTGTTTCAGAACAACACAGTGGACGCGAGCAACTGAGGACAAGCCCTCGGCCTATTAGTACCGGTCAACTCCACCCCTCACAGGGCTTCCATATCCGGCCTATCAACCCAGTCGTCTACTGGGAGCCTTACCCTCTCAAGGAGGTGGGAGTGCTCATCTCGAAGCAGGCTTCCCGCTTAGATGCTTTCAGCGGTTATCCCTCCCGAACGTAGCCAACCAGCCATGCCCTTGGCAGAACAACTGGCACACCAGAGGTTCGTCCGTCCCGGTCCTCTCGTACTAGGGACAGCCCTTCTCAACACTCCTACGCGCACAGCGGATAGGGACCGAACTGTCTCACGACGTTCTAAACCCAGCTCGCGTACCGCTTTAATGGGCGAACAGCCCAACCCTTGGGACCTACTCCAGCCCCAGGATGCGACGAGCCGACATCGAGGTGCCAAACCATCCCGTCGATATGGACTCTTGGGGAAGATCAGCCTGTTATCCCCGGGGTACCTTTTATCCGTTGAGCGACGGCGCTTCCACAAGCCACCGCCGGATCACTAGTCCCTACTTTCGTACCTGCTCGACCCGTCAGTCTCACAGTCAAGCTCCCTTGTGCACTTACACTCAACACCTGATTGCCAACCAGGCTGAGGGAACCTTTGGGCGCCTCCGTTACCCTTTAGGAGGCAACCGCCCCAGTTAAACTACCCACCAGACACTGTCCCTGATCCGGATCACGGACCCAGGTTAGACATCCAGCACGACCAGAGTGGTATTTCAACGACGACTCCACAACAACTGGCGTTGCCGCTTCACAGTCTCCCACCTATCCTACACAAGCCGAACCGAACACCAATATCAAGCTATAGTAAAGGTCCCGGGGTCTTTCCGTCCTGCTGCGCGAAACGAGCATCTTTACTCGTAATGCAATTTCACCGGGCCTATGGTTGAGACAGTCGAGAAGTCGTTACGCCATTCGTGCAGGTCGGAACTTACCCGACAAGGAATTTCGCTACCTTAGGATGGTTATAGTTACCACCGCCGTTTACTGGCGCTTAAGTTCTCAGCTTCGCCCCACCGAAATGGAGCTAACCGGTCCCCTTAACGTTCCAGCACCGGGCAGGCGTCAGTCCGTATACATCGCCTTACGGCTTCGCACGGACCTGTGTTTTTAGTAAACAGTCGCTTCTCGCTGGTCTCTGCGGCCACCCCCAGCTCAAGCAGCAAGTGCTATCACCAGGAATGGCCCCCCTTCTCCCGAAGTTACGGGGGCATTTTGCCGAGTTCCTTAACCATAGTTCACCCGAACGCCTCGGTATTCTCTACCTGACCACCTGAGTCGGTTTGGGGTACGGGCCGCCATGAAACTCGCTAGAGGCTTTTCTCGACAGCATAGGATCATCCACTTCACCACAATCGGCTCGGCATCAGGTCTCAGGCTACGTGTTGCGCGGATTTGCCTACGCAACGCCCTACACCCTTACCCCGGGACAACCACCGCCCGGGCTGGACTACCTTCCTGCGTCACCCCATCGCTCACCTACTACAGACTTGGATCAGCGGCTCCACCACTCCCCTTCACCCGAAGGATCCAGGACGGCTTCACGGCCTTAGCATCACCTGGTTCAGCGTTGGCGCTTCAAAGCGGGTACGGGAATATCAACCCGTTGTCCATCGACTACGCCTGTCGGCCTCGCCTTAGGTCCCGACTTACCCTGGGCAGATCAGCTTGACCCAGGAACCCTTGGTCAATCGGCGCAAGAGTTTCCCACTCTTGTATCGCTACTCATGCCTGCATTCTCACTCGTATACCGTCCACGACTGGTTTCCACCGCCGCTTCACCCGGCACACGACGCTCCCCTACCCATCACAGCAGGCGTTGGCCCTTATGCTGCAATGACACGACTTCGGTGATGTGCTTGAGCCCCGCTACATTGTCGGCGCGGAATCACTTGACCAGTGAGCTATTACGCACTCTTTCAAGGGTGGCTGCTTCTAAGCCAACCTCCTGGTTGTCTCTGCGACTCCACATCCTTTCCCACTTAGCACACGCTTAGGGACCTTAGTCGGTGTTCTGGGCTGTTTCCCTCTCGACCATGGAGCTTATCCCCCACAGTCTCACTGCCACGCTCTCACTTACCGGCATTCGGAGTTTGGCTAAGGTCAGTAACCCGGTAAGGCCCATCGCCTATCCAGTGCTCTACCTCCGGCAAGAAACACGTGACGCTGCACCTAAATGCATTTCGGGGAGAACCAGCTATCACGGAGTTTGATTGGCCTTTCACCCCTAACCACAGGTCATCCCCCAGGTTTTCAACCCTGGTGGGTTCGGTCCTCCACACGGTCTTACCCGCGCTTCAACCTGCCCATGGCTAGATCACTCCGCTTCGGGTCTTGGGCATGCAACTCAAACGCCCTATTCGGACTCGCTTTCGCTACGGCTACCCCACACGGGTTAACCTCGCTACACACCGCAAACTCGCAGGCTCATTCTTCAAAAGGCACGCAGTCACGGCCCACCAGCAAGCTGGCGAACGACGCTCCCACGGCTTGTAGGCACACGGTTTCAGGTACTATTTCACTCCGCTCCCGCGGTACTTTTCACCATTCCCTCACGGTACTATCCGCTATCGGTCACTAGGGAATATTTAGGCTTAGCGGGTGGTCCCGCCAGATTCACACGGGATTTCTCGGGCCCCGTGCTACTTGGGAGATGAGCAAGCAAGCCGTACAGATTTCGTCTACGGGGGTCTTACCCTCTACGCCGGACCTTTCGCATGTCCTTCGACTACCCATACGGTTTCTGACTCGCCCAGCCGCCGGCAGACGACTGAAGCTCATTCCCACAACCCCCCAAGCGCAACCCCTGCCGGGTCTCACACGCTCAAGGTTTAGCCTCATCCAGTTTCGCTCGCCACTACTCCCGGAATCACGGTTGTTTTCTCTTCCTGCGGGTACTGAGATGTTTCACTTCCCCGCGTTCCCTCCACACTGCCTATGTGTTCAGCAGCGGGTGACAGCCCATGACGACTGCCGGGTTTCCCCATTCGGACACCCCCGGATCAAAGCTCGGTTGACAGCTCCCCGGGGCCTATCGCGGCCTCCCACGTCCTTCATCGGTTCCTAGTGCCAAGGCATCCACCGTGCGCCCTTAAAAACTTGGCCACAGATGCTCGCGTCCACTGTGCAGTTCTCAAACAACGACCAGTCACCCACCCTCAATGATCCAAAGGACCACCTCAAGTGAGGCCGGCAACCACTGAGACAACGTTTCCGTTCCCTCAGGACCCAACAACGTGCCCGACACAGCCGATCCCAGACCGCGTTCCACGCCCGAAGGCAGTACTAACGTCCAATCTCTCACTGTGCCGAATAGTCAACGTTCCACCC
>NZ_WBOF01000001.1:5227500-5437500 GCF_009569385.1 Streptomyces kaniharaensis | reverse complement strand
CAGACCGAGCGAGGCAGCGGCGTTGGCCAGGCGGGAGCCGTCGACGTGGACGAGCATGCCGAGCTGGTGGGCGTGCTCGGTGATCGCGCGGATCTCGTCGGCGGTGTAGAGGGTGCCGAGCTCGGTGCTCTGGGTGATGGAGACCGCGAGCGGCTGCGCGCGGTGCTCGTCGCCGAAGCCCCAGGCCTGCTGGTCGAGCAACTCGGGGGTGAGCTTGCCCTCGGGGGTGGGGACGGTGAGCAGCTTGATGCCGCCCATCTTCTCCGGGGCGCCGCCTTCGTCCACGTTGATGTGGGCGGACTCGGCGCAGACCACGGCGCCCCAGCGCGGGAGCAGCGCCTGGAGGGCGACCACGTTGGCGCCCGTGCCGTTGAAGACGGGGTAGGCCTCGGCCTTGTCCCCGAAGTGGCGGCGGAAGACGTCCTGCAGGTGGGCCGTGTAGTCGTCCTCGCCGTAGGCGATCTGGTGGCCGCCGTTGGCGAGGGCTATCGCGGCGAGGATCTCGGGGTGCACGCCGGCGTAGTTGTCGCTGGCGAAGCCGCGCACGGCGGGGTCGTGCCGCCGCTGGGCGTCCGTGCGCGTGGGGTCGGTCATCGGGCTGTCAGCCACAGGTGCTGTCCGTTCAGTTCTGCTGCGGGGCGGTCCCAGAGGCCCGCCAGGTGTCCGGCGAGGTCGGCCGTGTCGGTGAAGCCGGCGAACTTCGCGTCCGGCTTCTCGGCCCGCATTTCGGGGCTGACCAGCGCCTTGATGACCAGGATCGCAGCTGCCGCGGTGGGCTCGCCGTCGGCCGAGGTGGTCTCCTTCTTGAAGGAGTCGGCCATGGCGAGGGTCCAGGCCTCGGTGGCGGCCTTGGCGGCGGCGTAGGCGGCGCCGCCGGCGGTCGGCTTGTGGGCCGCGGCGGCGGAGATCATCGCGTACCGCCCCGCGGAGCTGCGGACGAGAGCGGGCTGGAAGGCCAGCGAGGTGTGCTGGAGGGTGCGCACGACGGTGTCGTGCAGGAAGTCCCAGTCGTCGAGCCGGGTGTCGAAGAAGGTCTTGCTGCCGCGCCAGCCGCCGACCAGGTGGAACAGGCCGTCGACGTGGCCGTGCTCGGCCTCCAGGTGGTCGGCCCAGTCGTGGACCTCCTGCGGGTCGAGCAGGTCGATGACCTGGCCGCTGACCTTCGCTCCGCGCACCGCGACGCGGGTGGCGTCGAGGGCGGACTCGAGCCGCTGCGCGTCGATGTCGGCACCGATCACCGTGGCGCCGTCGGCGGTGAGGCGGCGCAGCACGGCCTGGCCGGCCGGGCCGCTGGCTCCGGCGACGGCGATGACCTTACCGGTGAGCGGGGCGTTGGGGGTGGTGGTCACGCAGCGGCTCCCTGGAGTCCGGCGCCGGTGATGCCGGCGGTGGCGGCGATGACGCCGCCGAGCTTCTTGGACAGGGCCTCGTAGAACATGCTCAGCGGGAACTCGTCCGGGAGCACGGCGTCGCACAGGGCCTTGTTGAGGGCCTTGCCCTCGGTGATGTCGAGCGGCAGCGCGTCCGAGCCCTTCGCCCAGGTGGAGGCCGGGTGCGGGGTGAGGTAGCGGGAGACCAGCTGGTAGGCGGCGATCCAGTGGGCCGGCTTCGGCCGGTCGATGCCGTCGCGGTACAGCGTCTCGATCTCGGCGCAGAGCGCGTTGGTGACCTGCGGGGCGCGCTCCCAGTCGATGGTGAGGCGGTTGTCGCGCCAGCGCAGCGCGTCGTGCTTGTGCAGGTAGGCGAAGAGCAGCTGGCCGCCGAGGCCGTCGTAGTTGCGCACGCGGTCGCCGCTGACCGGGAAGCGGAACAGGCGGTCGAAGAGGATCGCGTACTGGACGTCGCGGGCGTGCGCGTTGCCTTCGGCCTCCAGCTTCACCGCCTCCTTGAAGGTGGTGAGGTCGCAGCGGAGCTCCTCGAGGCCGTACATCCAGAACGGGCTGCGCTGCTTGATCATGAAGGGGTCGAACGGCAGGTCGCCGTGGCTGTGGGTGCGGTCGTGGACGAGGTCCCACAGCACGAAGGTCTCCTGCGCGCGCTGCTGGTCCTGGAGCAGGCCCTCGGCGTCGGCCGGGATCTCCAGGCCGAGCTGCTGGACGGCGCTGGTGGTGACGGCGCGGAAGCGGGCAGCCTCGCGGTCGCAGAAGATGCCGCCCCAGGTGAAACGTTCCGGCGCCTTGCGCACGGCGACCGTCTCGGGGAAGAGGACGGCGGAGTTGGTGTCGTAGCCGGCCGTGAAGTCGGTGAAGGTGATCGGCACGAACATCGGGTTGTCGAAGCGGTTGCGCTCCAGCTCGGCCAGCCAGTCCGGCCACACGACGCGCAGCAGGACGGCTTCGAGGTTGCGGTCCGGGTTGCCGTTCTGCGTGTACATCGGGAAGACGACGAGGTGCTCGAGGCCGTCGACGCGCTGGTCGGCGGGCTGGAAGGCGAGCAGCGAGTCCAGGAAGTCGGGCTCGCGGTAGCCGGTGTCGGCCCACTTGGCCAGGTCGGCGTCGACGGCGGCCAGGTAGGCGGCGTCGTGCGGGAAGGACGGGGCCAGCTCGGTCACCGCGCCGCGGACGGTGTCGACCAGCGGGTCGACGGTGTGCCGCTGGACGGCGGACAGGTCGATCGAGCCGTCCTTGGACTGCAGCGGGCGCAGGGTCTCGACAGCCTCCTTCAGGCGCAGCCACGCCGGGTGGCCGGCGAGGGTCGAGACCGGGGCGTCGGCCGCCACAGCGAGCCTTGGCGAAAGATTCTGCATCGTTGACTCACTTAGACAGGAGGTATTTCGATGGAGACACCATAGATACGAAAGGTTCTCCTGTTCAAGGGGGCTCCAACCGGTGAACCTCCGGCGCCGGCGGCCCGAGGAGTCACCGCAGCCGGATGTCCGGCATCTGGACGCGTATCTGGATGTCTGGGCAGGTGCAGCGTCGGGATGCCAACCTCCCGCCAGGCTCCCGGCGGTGACGCGGTGACCGAGTGCCACGACGGCCTGTTCCGGGTGCGCTCTCGCTGTCACGCCGGCTGTCGCGCGGCTTCTTCCGCCCTGCTGCTGTTGCCGATCAGCTGATCGGCTGATCCAGCTCGGAGGGCGCCGCAGGCGCGGGCCCGTATGCCGACCATGCCGCGTGCGTTCCGGCGCCGCCACTGGGGAAGTGGCCCGCGGGGCTCGCAACGGCCCCGGCTCGCACCGTCGTCTCTATTGTCCCGCCCGGCCCTCCTGCCTCGCCTTTCCTCCTTGGAGACCAGCCACGACTCTCGGCACACCGTGTTCGGCGATCCGCAGGAGGAGCACAGGCGGGAACGCAATCAGATGGTCACCACTGTGCGCCCCCGTACGCGCCCTGGTCGGTCGCGTGGCTCGCAGTGATCGTGGACGGGACGACAGTCAAAGAGTTGCGGACGGACAGCGAACGGCCGACGGATAACAGATGACAGATTTCGTCATCTGTTATCTGTTCGTTGTTCGCCGTCCAGCTGTTCGCCTCCGTCGCCCGCCGCTACGGGAGGCCGCCGTTGCACGGACCCACCCTGGTCAACTGGCTCCTCGCCTTCCTCACCGCCGCCGCCGGAGCCTACTGCCTGACGCGGCTGCGGCACTCCCCCTGCACCGCGGGCGGCACCACCTCTCCTGCAACGCATCGCCTGCTCGCCCGCGAGGCCGACGCCGCCGAGGCGCTGATGGGGCTCGGCATGGCGGCGATGGCCGTCACCGGGGCCGTCGTCCCGGGCACCGTCTGGGCCTGGCTGTTCGGCGTCCCCGCCGCCGGGTTCCTGCTCGCCGCCGTGCGCGGCCCGGCCCGCAGGGGGCACCGGCTGCACCACGCCGTCGGCGGCCTCGCCATGACGTACACGGCGCTCGCGATGACCGCTACCCCCGGCCATCACCACCACACGGCGAGCACCGGCGCGCCGCTGCTGACGGGTGCACTGCTCCTCTACTTCGGCGCGTACTCGCTCTGGGCCAGCTCCCGGCTCCTGCACACCCCTGGCGGGAGCGTGGCGGTCGGCACCGCGGGCCTGCCGCACGCCTGCCGGCTCATCATGGGCATCGGAATGTTCGCCATGCTTCTGACCATGTGAGCGCGCGACCTCCCATCACTCATCGCGCCGACACTCGGGACCAAAGTCCCGATGGACGGGTGGCGTTGGTCACTGGCCGGCCGAAAGCCGTTCCACCGGGCGCCGCCAGCACATAGGTTGGCAGGGAGCGCGTCGTCGCGTTCCGTGCACACCCGGGGAGCCCATGCGATGACTGCCCTGATCGGCCTGTTGCTGCTCGGACTGCTGCTCTCGACCGTCGCGCCCCGGCTGCTGGCCAGGGCCCGCTGGGTGGAGCGCGAACCCGTGCTGGCACTGCTGGTGTGGCAGTGCCTCGTGGTGGCCGTGCTGCTGTGCTGCGCGCTGAGCCTGCTGCTGGCCGCCTCGGCCGCGCTGCCGGAGCTGCGCGCGCTGGTGTTCGCGGGCGCGCCGCACGGCGTGGAGGCCGCGTACGGGTTGGAGGACGCCGAGGGCTGGGGCCGGCTGTGCGCGGCGGTGCTCACGGCGGGCGCGCTGCAGACGGTGCTGGCGCTCACCCGGGAGGTCCGCTCGGCGAAGGCGCAGCGCGATCAGCGGCATGCCCAACTGTCCAGTCGGGCACCTGAGTTGCCCGAAGCCATCGCCGCCGCCCGGAGCCGCCGGGAGCGGCTGGTGGTGCTGGAGAACGTCCGCCCGGAGGCCTGGTCACTGCCCGGGCCGGACTCCCGTCTGGTGGTCACCACCGGCGCTCTCCAGCAGCTGACCGCCCGGGAGCTGGCGGCCGTACTGAGCCACGAGCGCGGGCACGTACGGGCGCGGCACCACTGGCTCTCGCAGGCCGCTCAGGCACTCGCCTCCGGTTTCCCCGGGGTCCAGGTGTTCAGTGCCTTCCGGGACCAGGTGGGCGAGCTGGTGGAGCTGGCGGCCGACGACCGCGCCGCGCGTCGGCACGGGCGGCACACCACCGCCCTGGCGCTGGCCGAACTCAACCTGGGCCGCGGGGTGTTCGGCTCCTGTCCGCCCGGTCTGGCGCAGTCCCCGAAGCGGGTGGACCGGCTGCTCGCGGGCCGTCCGCGGCTGTCCGTGCCGCACCGGCTGACGTTTACCGTCGCGGCGCTCGCCGCGCCCGCTGCCGTCGTCCTCCTGGCCGCCGCACCCGGGCTCGCCGCGCTCCACTGAGGCCCCTGAAGAGCCGACAGCCACAGAGTGGCTGACGATCCATCAGTCCGACACAGCACGGCCGTCAATGGGCCCGCCGCCTAGGGTCAGATCGAGCACTGCGCGGTGCAGCGGCCGAGCCTGCTGGTAACGTTCGCGCCCCGCATCGGTGAGGACGATCTGGATCCCGCGCCGGTCGTCCACGCACATCTCGCGCTTCACCAGCCCGGCCTTCTCCAGCCGGCCGATCAGCCGCGACAGGGCACTCTGGCTCAAGTGGACGACGTCCGCCAGTTCCTGGACCCGCAGCCGGTGGCCGCTGTCGACCGTGCAGCTCTCGACCAGACGTTCCAGCACCTCGAACTCGCTCATGCCGAGCCCGTGCTTCTCGCCCAGCTCGCGGTCCAGCAGGCACGAGGTGGCCGCATGGCGCGCCAGCAGGTCACGCCACTGCGCCACCAGACCGGCCTCCGCCGGGGAGTCGAGTTCAGCCACGCCGCCACACTACCACCGATCGGCCAATCAATGCGTTTACATCTTATTCGCTTGCATTGAATGCACGCGCATGTAGTCTCCTTGTCCATGACCACCGCGACCGTCAGGACATCTGAAACACCGTCAACCGCCGGGCAGGCCTGGACTCCTCGCCTCTGGGGCGCGCTGATCGTGCTCTGCGCCGCCATCTTCCTGGACGCCCTCGACATCTCCATGGTGGGAGTCGCCCTCCCCTCCATCGGCTCCGACCTGCACCTCTCCACCTCCGCCCTGCAGTGGGTGGTCTCCGGCTACGTGCTCGGCTACGGCGGCCTGCTCCTCCTCGGCGGACGGGCGGCCGACCTGCTCGGCCGCCGCCGGGTGTTCCTGGTCGCCCTGGGCGTCTTCGGCGCCGCCTCGCTGCTCGGCGGTCTGGTCGACGACGGCGGCCTGCTGATCGCCGCCCGCTTCCTCAAGGGCGTCAGCGCCGCCTTCACCGCCCCCGCCGGCCTGTCGATCATCACCACGACCTTCGCCGAAGGCCCCGCCCGCAACCGGGCGCTGTCGATCTACACCACCTGCGGCGCCAGTGGCTTCTCGCTCGGCCTGGTGCTCAGCGGCCTGCTCACCTCGGTCGGCTGGCGCTGGACCTTCCTGATGCCCGTCCCGGTCGCGCTGATCGCCCTGCTCTTCGCGATCCGGCTGCTCCCCCGGCCCGTCGAGGAGCGGGTCAAGGGCGGCTACGACGTGCTCGGCGCGATCACCGGCACCGCCACCGTCCTGCTGCTGGTGTTCACCGTCACCGAGGCACAGGGCGCCGGCTGGCTGAGCCTGCGCACGCTCGGCTCGCTCGTCGTGGTCATCGCCCTGGCCGCCGCCTTCCTCGCGATCGAGAGCCGCACCGCCCACCCGCTGGTCCGGCTCGGCATCTTCCGCAACGGCGCGGTGAGCCGCGCCAACCTGATCGCCTTCACCATGACCGGCGCGTACGGCGGCTTCCAGTTCATCGCGACGCTCTACCTCCAGCACCTGCTCGGCTGGTCGGCCCTGGAGATGGCCCTCGGACTGCTGCCGGCCGGCGCGTTCGTCGCCCTGTCCGCGCCGTTCATCGGCCCCATCGTGGACCGCTTCGGCACCGGCAGGCTGCTGCCCGTCGGCGTGCTGTCGCTGACCGCCGCGTTCGCGCTGTTCCTGCGGCTCGACGAGCACAGCTCGTACCCGGTCCTGGTGCTGCCATCGATGCTGCTGCTCGGCGTCGGCTTCGCGCTCGCCTTCCCGTCGGTGAACATCGCCGCCACCGACGGTGTGGCCGACGAGGAGCAGGGCCTGGCCTCCGGCCTGGTGAACACCGCGATCCAGGTCGGCACCGCGGTGGTGCTGGCGGGGGCGACGGCGATGATCACCGCAGGGAGCGCCGGGGGCGACAGCCCGCAGGCGCAGCTGGACGGCTACCGGCCGGCGCTGGTGTTCGTCACGGCGGTCGCGCTGCTGGGCTTCCTGATCGCCCTCGTGGGCGCCCTGCTGGACCGGCGAAGGAAGTCAATCACCGTTCCAGTAGCGGATTATGATTATCCGTCAGCCGGTCTCGACACCACCAGGGCGGAAGTTTTGACCAAGCGCTGACCGTTGACCCCGAGCCCTCGACCGACCCCTCGTCATCGGGCATTGGCGCCGGCTCCACCAAACCCCCGTGTTGGTGGAGCCGGCCGTCTTCGTACCGGCCGCCGTGCGGCGCCGCCGACCCGGTTCTGCGGATCGGCCACCGGCTCCGCCAGTATATTGGCCGGGAGCCAACGAACGTTCGGAGCAGACACGATGGCACCTCGCGGGGATTCGGTCAATGAGGAAATGCGCCAACGCTCGCGCCGGCGCATCATGCGGGCCACCGTCGAGCTGGTCGACCAGCACGGATACGCGGGCACCACGCTGACCGACATCGCCGAGCGAGCCGGCCTCGCCCGCGGGCTGCTGTCCTACTACTTCGACGGAAAACGGCTGCTCATGCAGTCCGCGACGCACCGGATGATGCACCAGTCGCTCAGCCGCGCGCTGGCCGAACTCGCCCCGGACGCCTCGCCGGAGGCCCGGCTGGCCCGCGCCATCGACGCCGTGCTCGGGCTCGCCCTCGACCACCCCCGGGTGATGCGCTCCCACCTCGCACTGATCCTCGACCCGGACACCGGCGCCTTCGTCCAGGATCCGGAGCAGCAGCAGCTCGGCGCGATCCTCCAGGGACTGCTGCGCGACTGGGGCGCGCCGGACCCGGTCGCGGAGCACGCGGTGCTGCGCAGCGCGCTCATGGGCGGCTGCATAGGCGTGCTGCTGCCGGGTGCCGAGCTGCCGCTGGCGCCGATCCGCGCCGACCTGTTCCGGCGCTACGAGTTGGCGTGGGAGCTGGGCTGCCCGCCGCAGCCGCTGCCGCCGGAACGCGAACGGCCGCCGGCCCGCGGCTGACAACGTGTGGGCGATGGCGGCAACCGAGGCCGTCCGACGGAGCGTTCAGGATCCACCGGGCAAGGGCTCAGCGTTCTCTCGGAGTTCAACCTCGCTTGTGAAGGTCGACGCCCGTTGAGAACTTCTACGCCCCTCGAGGAGTTCAGCGTTCCTTCAGGATCGAGGCGAGCAGGTCTATCGTGCGCTCGGGCGTGAGACTGTCCACGCAGAGCCGCTCCATGACCTGGATGTAGGCGTCGACGTCGTCCCGCTTGTCGAGGTAGAGCGCGCTGGTGAGCTGCTCCAGGTAGACCACGTCGGCGAGGTCCTGCTCGGGGAAGCGCAGAATGGTGAACGCGCCGGACTCGCCCGCGTGCGCACCGAAGCGGAACGGCATGACCTGGATGACGACGTTGGCCTGCTCGGCGACGTCGATCAGGTACTGCACCTGGCCGCGCATCACCTCGGGCCCGCCGACCGGGCGGCGCAGCGCGGCCTCGTCGATGACGGCCCACAGGCGGGGGCTGGTGCCCTCGGTCAGCAGCTTCTGGCGGCGCAGGCGGAGGCTGACCCTCCGCTCGACCTCCTCCTCGCTGATGACCGGCCGACTCTGGCCGAAAACGGCCCGCGCGTACTCCTCGGACTGCAGGAGTCCGGGGATGAACTGCACTTCGTACGTACGGATCAGCTGCGCGGCCTCCTCCAGGCCGACGTAGGTCTGGAACCAGCCCGGCAGCACGTCGTTGAAGCTGTGCCACCAGCCGGACTTGTTGGCCTCGCGGACCAGGCCGAGCAGGGCCTCCCGCTCCAGGCCGTCGTCGACGCCGTAGAGGCTGAGCAGATCGGCGACGTCGCGCTCCTTGAAGCTGACCCGGCCGAGCTCCATGCGGCTGATCTTGGACTCGGAGGCGCGGATCGCGTAGCCGGCGTCCTCGCGGGTGATGCCGCGCGCTTCACGCAGGCGGCGCAACTGTGAGCCGAGGAGGATCCGGCGGACCATCGAGCCGCCGCCCGGCTGAACTGTGGTCATGCGGTCGAAACCTCCACCTAGGGCAAACAGCGCACAGTCTGCCATCAGTTGAGCGCTCACGGTGCCGATACTGACGGATGTTCCTATCAGTTCTGCACTCCACACACCAGGATGCACGTGCATCCGGCGCTTGCATATGCCAATAGTGCGACTGCACGTGAATCGACTCTTGCATCTGCAGTGAGCGCAGAGGACCATGGTGCACGTGCACCTGCACACCCCTGGCAATCCCGCGGGCTCCGCGTCGACCCCACGCGCGACTCCGTGCACCAGCCCGGCAGCGCCCCCCGCGCCACCGGGCGTTTGTGCGCGCGCGCCTGGTCGCGGGGGCCGTGCGGCCGAGCGAGTCGGAGGTGACCGGCATGACCCCGGCGGGTCCAGCCGTGTCCGCCCCCTTATGGGAGGAGCTCTTCATGAGCACCGGTACGGCTTTGGCGGTTGACCCCCTTGTGGTCACCTGTACGCTCGCTCCTCGCTTCGAAGCCGTCAGAACAGCGCGCGACTTCGCCAGAACCGCTCTTCAGCGCTGGGGCCTGATGGAGTTGTTCGACGATGTCGCGCTGGTGGCGTCGGAGCTGGTGACCAACGCCCTGCGGCATGCGATCGGCGCACGGCCCGACCCGTCGGGCGGCGCCCTGGGCGAGTACGACTTTCCCACACACGCGAGCGCGGACGGCCGGCTACCGATCCGAATAAGCCTCGTGCACCGTGCGCCCCAGATCGTCTGCGCGGTCAGCGACCCGAGCAGCATCGGCCCGGTCGCCCGGGAGGCCGACTTCGTGGCCGAATCGGGCCGCGGGCTGCACCTGGTGGACTCGTTCAGCCGCTCCTGGGGCTGGCACCCGCTGGGCGGCGGCAAGGTGGTCTGGGCACTGTTCGAGGCCGAACCGGAGGCGGCGATCCCCGAACTCGGCGGCCGGCACCGGCGTTCCGCCTAGCACCGGGCGAGCGCATCCGCGCGGAGGGAGACCCCGGGAGGCCCCCTGGGCCCGGCGGCCCGGCACTCCTCTGCGACCCTGGCACTCCCCGGTGGGCATTCCTCAGCCCCGGCTCACCCCCGAAAGGCCGGCCCCGAGGACCGGGCCCGAAAGCCCGAAAGACAAAGGCCGTCGCGGTGTCGGCACCCACGACGGCCCCCCGATGGCGGAGCGAAGGCCGGTCAGACGGCCAGGTGGTCGAACTCCCCGTCCTTGACCCCCAGCAGCATGGCGGCGATCTCGGCCCGGGTGTAGATGAGCGCCGGACCGTCCGGGAAGCGCGAGTTGCGCATCGCCACGTCGCCCCCCGGCAGGGCGGCGAACTCGACGCAGTTCCCCTGGGAGTTGCTGTGCAGGCTCTTCTGCCAGACCACTCCCGTCAGATCGGCTGCGGCCATCCCGTTGTACGCGCCGTGCTCGCCATACGAACCGTACGAGCCGTGCGTGTCCTGCGAGTCGTGCATAGAAGTCTCCCGAAGAGCCCCGGAGTTGCGGTCCAGCGCGGCGCCCCCGGCAGCCGCCGAACAAACGGGCCGGCCCCGTACCAGCCCGGCACAACGCCTCACTTGACGCGATGATAGCTGCTGTGCACGTGCATCAGCACGAGACATTGCAGGTGCACGAGGCCTTTCAATACCCGGCCCGAACTCTTCACGGACCCTTCCCCGACGACACGTAAAGGGACATAGCAGACTGAATCGGCAGGCTCCCGATGACCCGCCGTGAGCGGCTCCCCGCTGAATGTTGATCTTCGAGAGCCGGGAGTCGCACTCTCGTGACGCTCCGTCAGTTCAGCCTCGGACTGTGAGACATCTCACGCGCCGCCGGTGCAACGCAACCCCTCGCCGGGTACGTCTTCAGGAGATACCGGTGGGCGCGCGGGGGTTGGGGCAGGTATGCCCGGAATGCAGTGAATCATCCCGTGCGTACGGCCCCCTCGCCCGGCGCGCACACCACGCTCGCGCGAAACCGGCACGGCAGCCGACTGCAGCCCTGACGGGCCGATGTCCTACGATCTCCGCCATGAGCACCGCAGCCATTCCGGGCGCGCCATTGCCCGTCCGCACTCCAGGCTCCCGTGCGCGGGGGCGCCATCGCCGCCCCGAGCGCCCTGAGATCCCGGCCGGTTCCCCGGCCCTGGTGCTCGCCGTACCCGCGACCGCGGGGCCCGAGTCCCGCTCGGTCGTCGAGGAGCTGCTGTCGATCGTCCGCAGTGAGCAGAACGGCGTGCAGACCGCGGCGGGTTACCTCCCCGGCGACGCGGACGAGGACGAGGGCGGCCACGAGCACACCGTCGCCGAGCTGCTGGCCGAGGCCGCCGAGGCCGGCCTGCCCGCGCCGATCCTGGTACCGCTGGTACCCGGCCCGCACGGCTTCCTGACCGAGCTTCACGCGCTCGCCGCCGAGGCCGGCGCCCAGGTCACCGATGCGCTGGGCCCGCACCCGCCTGCTCGCCGAGGCCGTCCACGTGCGCCTGTCCGAGGCCGGGCTGGCCCGCGCCGACCGTGCCCGGCTGTTCGCCATCGCGACCGCCGCGGACGGCGTCGTGCTGACCACCGTCGGCGGCGAGGACGCCGCCGCCGCGGCCGGGATCACCGGCGTGCTGCTGGCCGCCCGGCTGGCCGTCCCGGTCGTCGCCGCCGCGCTCGACGTGCCCGGCTCGGTGGCCGCGGCCGTCGCGCACCTCAAGGAGACCGGCTCGGAGCGTCCCGCGCTGGCCCCGCTGGTGATCGGCCCAGAGGCGGACGCCGAGCTGCTCGCCGCGGCCGCCGAGGAGACCGGCTGCCCGTCCGCCGCGCCGCTGGGCGCATACCCGACGGTGGGCCAGCTGATCGCGTCCACGTACCTCGCCGCGCTGCCGGCCCCGTCGCCCGAGGCGCTGGCCGCGCTGGCGGAGGCCGAGGCGGCGGCTGCCGCCGAGGCCGAGGCGGCCGCTGAGGCCGAGGCGGCCGCTGAGGCCGCTCAGGGCGCCGAGGAGACTGCCGGCGAGTAGCAGGCCCACGCACAGCCCGAAAGGGCCCGGAACGGTGGCGTTCCGGGCCCTTTCGGCTTGCGGCGTACGGGAGTTAAGAGCTTAATGCGCTAGATGTCCGTTCTGTCGATGTTTGCCCATGGATGTTCTTCGACAACGGGAGCGGGCGAATCGCCGCCGCGACGCCTCCCGGGCGCGCACGCCGGAGCGCGACTCGACGCGCCGTCACCCATCTCCTGAAGCACAGACAGTTGTGCGCATCCACAGGCAGATTCCCGAAAGACGATCATTTCCGATCATGATGAGCGGCAGTTTTGGCACTTCCCACCAATCGGTGATGCGCGTCACAGCTATTTGCAGTTTGAACTTAAGTCTGCTTAACGTGCTCCCCGTTCGTGACCACACGGACCCAGTTCATCCGCAACGCCGAGTCCTGCCGTCGGGTGCACTGGCAGCGCGAAAACGCACCACGGCAGGAGCGGGGGACCCACAGGTAAGTCGCCCCGGACCATTCCTCGGAACGGTCCAGGGCTAGGGGTGAAGCCGCGCCCACGCGCGGCCGGGCAACTCCGGCCCGAATCCGACAGCTCACCTCGCAGGCGTGGGAGAGGACCGCGTCTTCATGCTGCCCACCAACGGCACTCGCCTGTCCAACCGCGCCCGCCGCGCGATCGCCGCCCTCGGCGTCGCAGGCATCGGTCTCACGATCCCCTGCCTCACCTCCGGCACCGCCTCCGCCGCCACCGTCGCCACCTGGGACAAGGTCGCCCAGTGCGAGAGCAGCGGCAACTGGAGCATCAACACCGGCAACGGCTTCTACGGCGGCCTGCAGTTCACCAACAGCACCTGGGCCGCGTTCGGTGGCACCTCGTTCGCCCCGCGCGCCGACCTGGCCACCAAGGACCAGCAGATCGCGATCGCCGAGAAGGTGCTCGCCGTGCAGGGCCCCGGCGCCTGGCCGGTGTGCTCCATCCAGGCCGGCCTGACCAAGGGCGGCGCCCCGGCCGCCGTCAACACCTCCGCCGCCGCCGCCAAGCCGGCCGCGCAGACCCCCGCCCCGGCCGCCAAGCCGGCCGCCGCCCCGGCCAAGGCCCAGACCCCGGCTCAGGCCCCCGCCCAGGCCCAGGCGTCCGCCGACGCGGCCAAGGGCACCGGGTCGCAGAGCTGGCAGGGCAAGAGCCAGAGCGCCCAGGCCCAGGACTACACCGTCGTCGCCGGCGACTGGCTGTCCGCGATCGCCGACAAGCACCACGTCCAGGGCGGCTGGCAGAAGCTCTACGACCTCAACCGCAGCACCATGACCGAGGGCGCGGACCGCATCTACCCGGGCCAGCGTCTGCACCTCGCCGACTCCGCCCAGAGCTCCACGGACGGCCACGCCGGCCAGAGCTTCAACTGGTTCAACCGCTCCTCGCAGTCCGGCCAGACCGCCACTGCCACCGCCGCCAAGCCGGCCGCGCAGGTCCAGACCATCGCCGCGAAGTCCGCCGCCCCCACCCAGGCGCAGGTGCAGGCCGCGGCTCCGGCCGCCGCCGGCAGCATGGCCGCCGCGGTCGCCTTCGCCGAGTCGAAGGTCGGCCAGGCCTACGTCTACGGCGGCACCGGCAACGGTGGTTGGGACTGCTCCGGCCTGACCCAGGCCGCGCTGCGCGCCGCGGGCGTCAACATCCCGCGCGTCGCCGCCGACCAGGCCGCCGCCAGCACCCACGTCTCGCTGGACAGCCTGCAGCCGGGTGACCTGCTGTTCTGGTCCAACAACGGCAAGGACTCCGGCGTCTACCACGTCGCGATCTACGTCGGCGGCGGCAAGTACGTCGAGGCCGCCAACCCGAGCGCGGGCGTGCGGATGCAGACCATCGCCAACTTCGCGCCGGACTTCGCCGGCCGCGTCTGAGGACAGTCGGCGGGAGCCGTGGTCACGGGCGAGGTGACCGGCGACGGTGACGGGTCACCGGTCGCCAGGGACGGCTAACAGATGACAGCGAACAGCTGACAGATAACAGATGTTGAAATCTGTTATCTGTCAGCTGTCGTCTGCTAGCGGTCGCCCCGGGGAGAGGGCTGGTCGCTCCTCCCCGGGGCTTCGGCCTATCCGCGTGGTCAAACCTCCGCCCGACGGGCATGCTGCTGCTCTGCACCCGAGGAGGAGTCACCATGGCCCTGGTCACCGTCACGCTCGACGCGAACCTCGCGATCGACGCGATGATGCTCTCCGGTACCAAGAACCCGCAGGACGCCGTCGAACTGGTCCTGCGCGACTACCTGGCCCGCGGCCGCCGTACCGAGGCCCGTACCGGCGACGCCGCCGACAGCCAGCGGCTCACCGCCGACCGCCCGCCGGTCCAGGAGGGCTGAGCCGGCAACCCGACCGGACACGGCGAAGGGCCTGGAGAGCAACCGGCGGTTTCTAGTGGTCGTTGCAACACGTGGTCGGTTGTCTAGGCCGCGAGGAGTTTAGCCAGACGCTCGGCTGGGGTTTCCCAGCCGAGCGTTTTGCGTGGGCGGCGGTTGAGCTGGTCGGCGACGGCGGCCAGGTGCTCGGGCGTGTGGACCGACAGGTCGGTGCCCTTGGGGAAGTACTGCCGCAGCAGGCCGTTCGTGTTCTCGTTGGAGCCGCGCTGCCAGGGACTGGCCGGGTCGCAGAAGTAGACCGGGATGTCGGTGGCCAGGCTGAACTCCGCGTGCCTGGCCATCTCGCTGCCCTGGTCCCAGGTCAGGGACCGCTTCAGCTGGACCGGGAGTGTCCGGGCGGTGGCCACTAGGGCGTCGCGGACGGTCTCGGCGGTGTGGTCGCCGGGCAGGTGCAGCAGCATCACGTAGCGGGTCGAACGCTCGACCAGGGTGCCGATCGCGGACTTGTGCTCCTTGCCGAGGATCAGATCGCCCTCCCAGTGGCCGGGGACGGCCCAGTCCTCGGCCTCGGCGGGGCGCTCGCTGATCATGACCATCGGGTCGGTGAAGCGGGAACGCCGGCAGTTGGCCTGCCGCTGGGGCCTGCGGCGGGCCCGGCCTGAGCGCAGGGCACCGGCGAGCTCGCGCCGCAGCTCGCCGCGGCCCTGGACGTAGAGCGCCTGGTAGACGGTCTCGTGGACCACGTGCATCTCCGGCCGGTCGGGGAACTGTCGACGTAGAGCGTGGCAGATCTGCTCCGGGCTCCACTGCTCGTCCAGCATCGCCTGGACGGCGGCGTGCAGCTCGGGGTTCTCGGTGATCTTGCGGGCCTTGGGGCGGGGTCGGCGAGCGTCCGCCCTGGCCTGGGCGGCGTGCGGACGGTAGTGCCACTGCCCGCGAGTGCCCTCGGTGCGGTTGCGGCGGATCTCCCGGCTGATGGTGGACGGACTGCGGCCCAGCTCCGCGGCGATGGCCCGCACGGTGGCCTTCTCCCGCAGCCGGTCGGCGATGTGGATCCGCTCGTCCTCGCTCAGATACCGGGAGACACCGGAAGGCGGCACCACCATGCGAATCGGTGGTGCCGCCTTCTGCCGCTGCTCGGCTCCGCGGCCGTGACGCCACTTCTGGCCGGTCCGGCGGGCGATGCCGACGATCCGGCACGCCTCGGTGTTCGTGTAGCCCTGCTGCATGAGCCGGGAGTATGCCTCCCGTTCCCGGCGCAGCTTCACAGGCCCCTGGGCCGTCCGGTCCTTGCGGATCTCGAAGTCCAATGCATCCCCTGAACTGGGGTGTTGCAACGACTCCTAGAACCCAAGACCGCTCCCCAGGCCCTTCGAACAGCCCGCGTCAACCCGCGGCACCGACGACGGCCCGCGCTCAGCGAGCGCACGCCCCCGTGGACCCGCGCATGACCAGCTCCGGCTGGAACATGAACTCCCCGCGCTGGGCGGCGTTCCCGCCGACCTCCTCCAGCAGCGCGTCCACCGCCGCCGTCGCCATCGCCTCGACCGGCTGGCGGATCGTGGTCAACGGCGGCTCGGTGAAGGCGATCAGCGGCGAGTCGTCGAAGCCGACCACCGACACGTCGTGCGGCACCGACAGCCCGCGCTGGCGCACCGCCCGGATCGCGCCGAGCGCCATCATGTCGCTGCCGCACACGATAGCCGTGCACCCCTTGTCCAGCAGCGCGCCGGCCGCCGCGTGCCCGCCCTCCACGCTGAACAGCGTGTGGTGGACGAGGTCCTCGGCCTCCTCCTCCGTCCGCCCGAGGACGGACTGCATGGCCGCCGTGAAGCCCTCGATCTTGCGCAGCACCGGCACGTACCGCTTCTGCCCGACCGCCAGCCCGATCCGCTCGTGCCCGAGCTCGGCCAGGTGCTGGACGGCCATCCACATCGCGGCTCGGTCGTCCGGCGAGATGAACGGCGCGGAGATCCGCTCGCTGTAGCCGTTGATCAGGACGAACGGCACCCCGCGCCCGGCCAGCCGGGCGTACCGGTCGTGGTCGGCGGTGGTGTCGGCGTGCAGCCCGGAGACGAAGACGATGCCCGCCACTCCCCGGTCGACCAGCATCTCCACCAGTTCGTCCTCGGTGGACCCGCCGGGCGTCTGGGTGCACAGCACCGGGGTGTACCCGTGCCGGCTGAGCACCTGCTCGATGACCTGCGCGAGCGCGGGGAAGATCGGGTTGCTCAACTCCGGCGTGATCAGCCCGATCAGCCCGGCGCTGCGCTGGCGCAGCCGGGTGGGCCGCTCGTACCCGAGCACGTCGAGCGCCGCCAGCACGGTCTGCCGGGTGGCGGCCGAGACGTTCGCCTTGCCGTTGAGTACGCGGGAGACGGTGGCTTCGCTGACCCCCGCCTGCGCCGCGATGTCTGAGAGTCGCGCCGTAGTCACGTTCCCAGAGCCTATTGCAACCACGTCAGACCGCCCACCAGCCGGTGCTGTCCGGTGCGAGCACCGTCTCGCCGCCGTCGACGACGAGCTCCACGGAGGAGAGCAGCAACTTCCCGGGTGCGGGGATCCGCACCGGCTCGCCGGTGGTGTTCACCGTACAGACGAAGGAGCCGCGGCGGAACGCCAGGGTGCCCTCGCGCGCGTCCAGCCACTCGACCTCCGTGCCGGCGCCGAGGTCGGGCTGTGCCCGGCGGACGGCCAGCGCGCTGCGGTACAGCTCCAGCGTGGAGGTCGGGTCGCCGGCCTGCGCCTCGACGCTCAGCTCGGCCCACTCGGCCGGCTGCGGCAGCCAGGACGGGCCGCCCGCCACCGGGCCGAAGCCGTACGGGGCCTCGGTGCCGGACCACGGGATCGGGACGCGGCAGCCGTCACGGTAGCCGTCCTGACCGGCCTGGCGGAAGAAGGACGGGTCCTGGCGGACCTCGTCCGGCAGGTCGGTGACGTCCGGCAGGCCGAGCTCCTCGCCCTGGTAGATGTACGCGGAGCCGGGCAGCGCGAGCATCAGCAGGGTGGCGGCGCGGGCGCGGCGCAGGCCGAGTTCGCGGTCGCCGGAGGTGCGGATCTGGGTGCCGAGGCCGGGCGCGTTGGCGAACCGGGTGGCGTGCCGGGTGACGTCGTGGTTGGACAGCACCCAGGTGGTGGGGGCGTCGACCGGGCGCATCGAGTCGAGCGAGACGTCGATCACCTCGCGCAGCGCGGCGGCCTCCCAGTCGGTGCCCAGGTACTGGAAGTTGAAGGCCTGGTGCAGTTCGTCGGGGCGGACGTAGTTGGCGGTGCGCTGGACGGTCGGGGTCCAGGCCTCGGCGACGCCGATCCGCTGGCCCGGGTACTCGTCGAGGATCTTCCGCCAGCTGCGGTAGATCTCGTGCACGCCGTCCTGGTCGAAGAACGGCATGACGTCGTTGCCGAGCAGCTTGAGCTGGTCGGCGCCGCCGAGGTCGGGCAGGCCGGCGGCCTTGACCAGGCCGTGGGCGACGTCGATGCGGAAGCCGTCCACGCCCATGTCGAGCCAGAACCGCAGGATCGAGCGGAACTCGTCGGCGACGGCCGGGTTCTCCCAGTTGAAGTCGGGCTGCTCCGGGGCGAACAGGTGCAGGTACCAGTCGCCGGGGGTGCCGTCCGGGTTCTCGGTGCGCGTCCAGGCCGGGCCGCCGAAGATGGACTCCCAGTCGTTGGGCGGCAGTTCGCCGTTCTCGCCCTTGCCGGGGCGGAAGTGGTAGCGCTCTCGCAGCGGGGACGCAGGACCCTCGCGCAAGGCGCGCTGGAACCACTCGTGCTGGTCCGAGGAGTGGTTGGGGACGAGGTCGACGATGATCCGCAGGCCCAGCGCGTGCGCGTCGCGGATCAGCGCGTCGGCGTCCAGCAGGGTGCCGAACATCGGGTCCACCGCGCGGTAGTCGGCGACGTCGTAGCCGGCGTCGGCCTGCGGCGAGGCGTAGAACGGCGAGAGCCAGACGGCGTCCACGCCGAGGTCACGCAGGTAGGGCAGGCGGCTGCGGATGCCGGGCAGGTCTCCCATGCCATCGCCGTTGGAGTCGGCGAAGCTGCGCGGGTACACCTGATAGATGACCGCGTCCCGCCACCAGCCTCTGGACGCGCTGACGTTCGCCTCGTGAGCGGTGTCGGCGGCAGGCCGGGAGGTGTCGGCCAGGTTCTGGGTCATGGACGGTATCCCTCGGGGACTAGAGGAGCGCTGCGGGAGCGCCGGAGAGCGGGAAGCGCGGGGGCGTTACGACTTGGAGGCGCCGGCGGTCAGGCCGGTGACCAGGTGTCGCTGCACCAGGTAGAAGAAGGCCGCGGACGGGATCGCGATCAGTACGGCGGTCGCGGCCATCAGGTTCCACTGGGAATCGTGCTCGCTGACGAAGGTCTGCAGGCCGACGGCCAGCGTGTACTTGTCGGAGCTGAGCATGAAGGTGGAGGCGAAGGGCACCTCGGCCCAGTAGGTGAGGAAGGAGTAGAACGCGGCCACCGCCAGGCCCGGACGGGCCAGCGGCAGGACCAGCCGCCAGAAGGTACCGAACGGGCTGAGTCCGTCGACCCGGCCGGCCTCGTCGATCTCCACCGGGATGGTGTCGAAGTAGCCCTTGAGCAGCCAGCCGCAGTACGGCACGGTGGTGGTCGAGTAGACCAGGATCAGGCCGGTGTAGCTGTCCAGCAGGCCGAGTTCGGAGAGCATCGTGTACATCGGCACGATCAGCACCGCGATCGGGAACATCTGGGTGACCAGCAGCGACCACATCAGCGGCTTGTGCCCGGGGAACTTCATCCGGGAGACGGCGTAGCCGGTGGTGGCGGCGAGCATGACGCCGAACACCGTGGTGATGCCGGAGACCAGGAAGGCGTTGCCGAACCAGGTGAAGAAGCCGGTGTCGGACAGCACGTGCTGGTAGTTCGCCAGCGTGATCTTGCCGAGGATCCCGCCGGGGTGGAGGTAGTCGGTCTTGTCCGGGCCGAGCGAGATGTAGAGGATCCACACGACCGGGAACAGCGCGATCAGGCTGGCCAGGATCAGGGCGCCGTGCGACAGCGCCTTGGCCAGCGGGCCGCTCTCGCCGCGGGGGCGGACCTTGGCGGGCCGGGCGGCGGGGGCCACGGCTGCGGCCGCGGCGGGGCGTTCGGTGGTGGTGCTCATCGGGATTACCTGCCTTCGTGGGTCAACTGGGTCCGCGGCCTCAGCCGTTGGCCTGCTCGTTGCGGGCGAGCCAGCGCCGGTAGAAGGCGGTGAAGACGATCAGGATGGACAGCAGGATCACGCCGTACGCGGCCGACTGCGCGTAGTCGCGGGGCTGTTGGCCGAAGCCGAGCTTGTAGGCCCAGGTGACCAGGATCTGCGCGTCGGGCGCGCCGGTGCCGAACAGCAGGAAGATGACGCCGAACTGGTTGAAGGTCCAGATCACGCCGAGCAGCACCACGGTGGAGGAGACGGTGCGCAGCCCGGGCAGGGTGACGTACCGGAAGCGCTGCCAGGGGGTGGCACCGTCCATCTCGGCGGCCTCGTACAGCTCGGCCGGGATGGACTGGAGGCCGCCGAGCAGCGAGATCATCATGAACGGCACGCCGACCCAGGTGTTGACCAGGATCGCGGCGGCCTTCTGCGCCCACGGGTCGGTGAGCCAGCCGGGCTCGGGCAGGTGGAGGAAGGAGAGCAGGCCGTTGACGGCGCCGCCGTCGGAGAGCATCAGGCGCCAGGAGAAGACGGTGACGAAGGTCGGCACGGCCCAGGGCAGGATGAGCACCATCCGGTAGACGGCGCGTCCGCGCAGCTTCTTGTTGAGCAGCAGGGCGAGGCCGAGGCCGAGGGTGTAGTGCAGGACGACGCAGATCACGGTCCATGCGATGGTCCACACGAAGTGCGACCAGAAGCGGTCGTACGAGCCCGGGCCCCACAGGATGTCGGCGTAGTTGTCGAAGCCGACGAACTTGTAGCTGGCCGGGATGTGGTTGACGCCGATGGTCCGGGCGGAGTTGAGGCTGTTGGCGTTGGTCAGGGTGAGCCAGATGCCCTCGACGAGCGGGTAGAGCACCAGCACGCCGAGCACCAGCACGACCGGGGCGATCATCGCGTAGGCGTACCAGTGCTTGGCGTAGGAGCGCTTGACGCGTTCCACCAGGCCCGGACGCGATTCGCGCTCCCGGCTGCCCTTGCCGGTGGCGCCCTGCACGGCGACTGACATCGATTCACACCTTCTCGGGGAATTCTCGGGGGAAGCGGGTCCGGCCGCCGGGCCCGCCGGGGTGACGGATGACAGGTGACGGATGACAGACGACAGTGAACAGATGATGAAATCTGTCATCTGTTCGCTGTCATCCGTCCGCTGCCATCCGCCACCCGAGGTGGCGGGCCGGGCGGCTGGGGACTACTTGGCGAAGCCGGGGAGGAGCTTGGCGTAGTCCGTGGCAACGGTGTTCAGCGCGTCCTGGGTGCTGGTGCCCTGGACGGCCTTGCCGAGGTTCGTGCCGAGCGAGGCGAACAGCGAGCTGTACTCCGGCAGTTCGGGGCGCGGCTTGGCGCTGGGCAGCACGGCCTGGAAGCCGGCGATGCCCGGGTCGGCCTTGACGTCGGGGGTGAAGGCGTCGGAGCGGGTCGGCAGGGTGGAGTTCTTCTGCGCGATGAACGCCTGGCTCTCGGCCGAGGTCATGAAGGCGGCGAACTTCTCCGCGGCGGCCTTGTGGGCGGCGTCGGCGCCGGCGTAGACGGAGATGTTGTGGCCGCCGGTGGGGGCGCCGGCCTTGCCGCTGGAGCCGGCCGGAACGGCGGCGATGCCGAGGTTCTTCTTGTCCGCGAACGCGGAGCCCTTGTAGATGTTGGTGATCTCCCAGGGGCCCTGGATGATGGCCGCGACCTTGCCGCTGTTGAAGGCGTCCATCATGTGCGCGTAGGCGTCGGTGGTGACGTCGGCCTTGGCCATGCCGGGCGAGGTGAACATCGACTTGTAGGTCTCGATGCCCTTGGCGGCCTCGGGCGAGGTGATGGTGATCTTCTTGCCCGCGGCGTCGACGGTGTCGGTGCCCTCGCCGAACAGGAACGGCATCGCGTAGTAGCCGTCGGCGGCCTTCAACCAGAAGCCGTCCACGCCGGCCTTGTCCTTGATTGCGGCGGCGTCGGTCTTCAGCTCATCCCAGGTCTTGGGGGCGTCGGTGATCCCGGCCTTGGTGAACAGCTCCTTGTTGTAGAGCAGGCCGAGGGTGTCGGTGACCAGCGGGACGCCGTAGAGCTTGCCGTCGTACTTGGCCTGCTGGAGCAGGCTGGGCTGGAAGGCGGAGGTGTCGGCGGCGGCGGGGGTGCCGTCCAGCGGCTCCAGGTAGCCGGCCTTGGCGAAGGCGGCGGTCCAGCCGACCTCGGAGCGGAAGGCGTCCGGAGCGCCCTTGGCTCCCATGGCGGTCTGCAGCTTGTTCTGCGCCTGGTCGAACGGGACGTTGACGAAGTTGACCTTGATGTTCGGGTTGGCAGCCTCGAACTTCTTCACGAGTTCCTGGTAGTTCGGCGCCTCGTTGGTGGCGTTCGACGTGTCCCAGTAGGTGAGGGTGACCGGCCCGTCGGCCTTGCCGTCCGAGCTGGAGCCGCTGCTGCCACAGGCAGCCATCGAGACCGCGAGGGCCACAACGAGGGCAGAGGCCGCGATGCCACGCCGCATGAGAACTCCTTGGGAGGGTGGGGGTGCCCGAGATGTTCGGAGACAGGCGCATAATGGCTGCCTCGTGCCGACTGCACCTTCGCTGCCGTCGGGCTTGGGAAGGAAGTTAACAGCGGCGCAATCATCGCGGAAAGCCCTTGCAGAAAGTTTCTGCAAGAAATGCCGATCGTTACAGCCACGTGTCCTGGACGTAGCCGCTCGGTAGTCGACAGTGGCCGGCAATGCCCGGGTTTGCCTGTTTCTCTCCGGCGGTCTGTGGCCTGGAACACCACCGTGCGTGGTCGAAAGGCGCTTGCAGCGGACTGGCTGCAAGCGCCTCGGAGCCGCCGAAGGAGCACTGTCGCTGCTGCGCGGCTCGGAACGGGCCGCCGGGCGTACCGCGGGCCGCGTCCCGGCTCGGGACCTAGTTGGTCCCCATCCGCAGCACGGTCACCGAACGGAACTCCTCCCCCGGCCGCAGCACGGTGCTGGGGAAGTCCGGGTGGTTCGGGGAGTCAGGGAAGTGCTGGGTCTCCAGCGCGATACCGGCGAACGGCCCGTACGGCACGCCCCTCACGCCGGTGACCGCGCCCTGGAACTTGTTGGCGGTGTAGACCTGGATGCCGGGCTCGGTGGTCAGCACCTCCAGGGTGCGGCCGCTGACCGGTTCCTCCAGCAGCGCCGCCCGGGCCGGGGTGCCGTCGGCCGGGCGCGGGTGCAGCACCCAGTTGTGGTCGTAGCCGCCGGGCCCGGCCAGCTGCGGGTGGGCGTCGTGCACCGCCTTGCCGATGGGCGTGGCCGAGGTGAAGTCGAACGGCGTGCCGGCCACCGGCTCGGTCCGCCCGTTCGGGATCTGCCGCTCGTCGGCCGGGGTGTACGCGTCGGCGTCGAGGGTGAGCAGGTGGCCGAGGACGTCGCCGCTGCCTTCGCCCGCGAGGTTGAAGTACGCGTGGTTGGTGAGGTTGACGAGGGTCGGCTTGTTGGTGACGGCGCGGTAGGCGATCGTGAGGTCCCCGGCCGGGTCCAGGGTGTAGGTGACGGTGACGTCCAGCGTGCCGGGGAAGCCCTGGTCGCCGTCCGGGCTGTGCAGAAGCAGCCGCACGCCGCCGTCGGCCGCCTCGGCCTGCCACATTCGGTGGGAGAAGCCGTCCGGCCCGCCGTGGAGGGTCATGCCGCCGCCGGTCGGGGCGAGCCGGTACTCCTCCCCGTCGATGGTCACCTTGGAGCCGTCGATCCGGTTGGCGAACCGGCCGATCACGGTGCCGTAGTGCCGGGCGGGGCCGAGGATCTGGGCCAGCTGGTCGGTGGTGAGCAGGAGTTGGGCGGGGCGCCCGGAGCGGTCGGGCGCGGTCAGGGTGTGCAGGGTGGCGCCGAGGGTGAGCACGCTCGCCTCGTACGGGCCTGCGGTGAGCGTCCAGCGTTCGATCGCCGCACCCGCGCCGGAGGCTTCGAGGGGTTGGTGGCGCACGCTGGTGGCCTGGGTCGCCATGCCCTGCTCCTCACTGGCGGCCACGGCTTGCCGTGGTCGCCCCCGTTCCGGTCCGTCCGGGTCCGCCGCGGCGGCCCCCATGTCCGTCAGCCTAACGACGGCGACGGCCGCGGGGGCGCTCCCGAGCCCCCGCGCGCCGCCTGCGCACCACAGTCCGCCGGGCACGCACAACGGCCGTCGCGCCGAACGAAACCCCGCCACTTCCGGCAGCGCGCTCGCCGGGCGGCGGCTACTCGTCGCCGTCCTCCGTCTCGCGGCCTGGCCGGGTGGCCTGCCGCTGCTGCCCGGGCAGGCCGAGCGCGCTGGCGAGGCCGTCCGGGCCACTGCCCGCCTTGCGGTACACCGCGGCCAGCCGGCGGTTGACCAGGCTGAGCTGAACCCCGAGCTCCTCCGCGATCCGCTGCGGCGGTACGCCCCGCACGGCCAGCTTGGCGACGTCCCACTCGGACTGGCTGAGCGTCTCCCGGAAGTCCCCCAGCCGGTTGGGCCGCAGGCCGTAGTTGGCCAGCTCCCGCCGCGCCTGCTCGACCAGGCCCTCCGCCGAGCAGTGCTGGGCCAGCTCGATGCCCTGGTACAGGTACTCCTGGGCGTCCTCCAGCCGCCCGACCCTGCGCAGCGCCGCCCCGAGCTCGACCAGCGCGACGGCGTGCTCGTACCCGGCCGGGGACTGGCCGAGGTGCATCACGGCCTGTTCCAGCAGCTCGACGGCCTGCTGGCCGTCCTCGATCTGGGCCTGCAGACGCAGTGCGGTGCCGATCGCCGAGGCGGTGCCGAAGGTGCGCGCGTCCCGGACGGCCTTCTGCGCGTACTCGCGGGCGCGCTCGGGCTCGTCCTGGGCGATCGCGATGGCGAGGTGGCCGGCCCACGGCGCCCAGACGGTGTTGTGCCAGCCGCGAGCCTCCAGCTGGGCGCCGGCCTCGGTGAGCGCGGCGGCCGCGCCCGCGTAGCGCCGCTTGGCGACCAGCAGCTTGCCGTACAGCGAGGGTGCGTCCGGCAGCACCATCGCGGTGTCGTGGTAGGGCGGCTGGAAGCCGAAGCCGGTGGCGAGCTCCCAGGCCTCGTCGACCCGGCCTCGGGCGAGCATGGTGTCCACCAGCACGCCGACGGCGTCCCAGGCGAGCGGCAGCTTGGAACCGATCCGCTCGGAGAGCCGCAGGGCGCGGCGCAGGAAGTCCTCGGCCTCGGCGAGCAGGCCGCGGCGGAACCGGGCCAGGCCCATCAGGAAGTAGGCGAAGCCCCGGTGGGCTCCGCTCCACCCGGCCACCTCGAACTGGATGATGGCGTCCGCGAACAGCCGCTCGGCCTGGGCGATGCGGTCGTTGTAGGTGTAGGTGAGGCCGAGCATCGAGGGGAGTTCGAAGCCCCAGGTGCTGTCGGTCCAGCCGAGGCCCTTGGGCAGGCGGCCGGCCTCCAGGACGTCGTCCGCGTAGGCCAGCGCGTCGGCCGAGGGGGCGCCGCGCAGGGTGAGGTCCCAGGCGCGCATGGCGAGGACGGCCCGGTCGGCGGCCTCGCGGCCCGTGAGGCCGTCGCACAGCTCGCCGAGCCGCCGGGAGCGCCCGGGGCCGTCCTCCTCGGACCTGCGGAACGCGTGCCACATGAACGAGGCGGCCTGGAGCCGGAGTTTGCCGTCCCGGTCGCCGGTCACCGCGGCCTCCTCCTGGCAGACCAGCGCGGCCTTGCGGATCTCGCCGCTGTGCGCGAGCACTTCGGAGAGCCGGAAGGTGGCGTCGACCCGCAGCTCGGGGCGCAGCGGTCCCTCGTCCGGGTCGAGGGCGAGCTGCAGCTGGTTGACGGTGGCGCTCGGGTCGGTGAGCAGGGCGGAGCAGCCCAGTTCGTACAGCACCTCGGCGCGGATGTCGTCGGCGGGCGGCTCGTTGAGGGCGCGGTGCAGGCAGCGTTGGGCGGCCTCGGGGGCACCGATGAGCAGGTGTTCGGCGGCGGCCTTGCGGAGCTTGCGGACGGTACGGTCATCGCCCTCGCCCGAGAAGGTCTCGACCAGGTGGCGGGAGGCGGCCAGCAGGCCGAGTCCGGCGTTCTCGATCTCGGCGGCGGCGACACCGTGCATGCCGGTGCGGGTGGCCTCCGGCATGGTGTTGTAGATCGAGCTGGCGATCAGCGGGTGGACGAACTCCAGGTTCCCGTTTGGGGTCTGGGTCAGGACGCGCTGCTTGCGCAGTTGCTTGATGGACTCGCGGGCGCCCTCGGCGCTCTGGGTGGAGATCCGGGTGGCGAGGTCGATCCGGATATCGGTGCCGAGCATGGCGCAGGCCCAGGCGAAGCGCAGGGTGCTGGCGCCGAGCCGGTCGAGCCAGCTCTTGAGGGTCATCCCGTTGGCGTCGACGGCGAGTTCGCGCAGCTGGCGGGAGTTCTCCTCCAGCGGGTCGAGCTCCTGCTCACGGACCTGCTCCAGCAGGGCGACGGCCTCGTAGGGGTTGCCGTTGACGACGCTCCAGAACTCGTAGCAGAAGGCGTCCTCCGCCTTGTCGCCGAGTTCGGCGCGGATGATGTCGGTGATGGACACCAGGGAGAGCCGGTTGAGCTCGTGCTTGCGGGTGGCGAGCTTGAGCACGGCGCCGTGGTGCTGCCGGGCGTCGGTCTGCCAGTCGCTCTCGTCCTCGCGGAACGCGAGCACCAGCAGGACGGGCAGTTCGCGGGCACGGACGGCGAACTGGGTGAGCCAGGACAGGGATTCGAGGTCGGCCCAGTGCAGGTCGTCGACGATCATCACCATCGGGGCGCGGCGTGGCGCGAGCTGGGTGAGCACGTAGTCCAGGCCGTCGCGCACGCCCTGCGGGTCGAGGCGGCGGGCGCCCGCCTTGGGCTGCTTGAGGCCCATGGCCGGTCCGACGACCTCCTCCCAGGTGCCCATGACCTGGCGGAACTCGTCCGGTTGGAGGCTGGTGAGCGCGGGCTGGAGGAGCTGGCGCAGTACGTGGTACGGCTCCTTGATCTGCTGCTCGCCGCCGCGCGCGAACAACACGGTTGCGCCGTCGCGGAGTTTGGCGATCCGGCGGACCTCGTGCAGGAGGCTGGTCTTGCCGATGCCGGGGCGCCCGGAGAAGGTGAGCAGTTCGCCGATCTCGGTGCCGCCGGCGGCGAATTCGCGGCACAGCTTGTCAAGGGAGGTCACGGCGGAGCGCAGTTCCGCGTCGCGGTCGCGCAGCCTGACCCGTGGGGCGGCGCCGTCCCCGTCCCGGCCGGGGCCGGTTCCCGCCCGAAGTCCGATGCCCTGCTCGGTCACGTCGCGCCTCCGACTCGCTACTGCTCGCTGCTCGTGGAGCCGAGGTTAGCGCTGTCGGAGGCGTACCGTGCTGCATTCGCGCAGGCCGTGGCGGACGGTGAGGGTTTGGACGACTTGCCAGGGGCAGTTGCCGTATAAACCTAACGTCCGATCATTGCATCAGATACCCTACGGCCCGCGAGGCGAAGATGATCTTGCCCCGCCACCCTCACGCCAGAAGCCTCGCCGCGCCAACTCCCCCCGCACCTCGCGTTTCGAACCGCTGGCGCCCCCACCCTCCGCTGCACCGGGAGTCCGATGTCTGACGACACCTCACTTCAGATCCCGTTCCCGTACCGCCGCAGTCCGCACGGCCCCCGTGCGGCCGCCCTGCACCGCGACTGGCTGGGCCGGTACCCGCTGCTGCCCGACGTCGACCACCCCGGCTACACCCACTGGGAGGTCGTCGAACTCGCCGCACTCGGGTACCCCGACGCCGAACCGGACGAACTCGCCCTGGCCGCCGACCTGATGGGCTTCTACTTCCTGTTCGACGACCAGTTCGACGGCCCGCTCGGCCGCCGCCCCACCGAGGTCGCCCCGATCTGCAAGAGGCTGATCGCCATCCTGCACGGCGCCCGCCCCGACCGGAACTCCCCGGTCGAGACCGCATTCGCCGACCTCTGGGACCGCAGCGCGCTCGGCATGCCCGCCCGCTGGCAGGCCCGCGCCGCCTACAACTGGGAGTGGTACCTGGCCAGTCACCCCGCCGAGGCGGCCGGCCGGATCTCCGCCCGCCCCCCGGACCGGGACGGCTACCTCGTACTCAGACGGGGCACCGCCGCCATGGAGACGATCTTCGACATGGTCGAACGGCTCGGCCAGTTCGAGGTGCCCGCCGCCGTCCTGCACCACCCGGTCCTGCGTCAACTACGGCAGCTGGCAGCGGACATACCCTCGCTGAGCAACGACGTCCGGTCGTTCCCGCTGGAGGCCCTGCGCGGCGACGTCAACAACCTGGTGATGATCGTCCAGCGCGAGCGCCGCTGCTCGGCCGAGGAGGCGTGCGCCGTCGTCCTCGCCGAGGCACAGCTGATGGTCGAGCGCTGCTACGACCTCAACGAACAACTCCCCGAGGTCTACCGGGAGCTGGGCCTGTCCCGCGTCGAGCGGATCGTCGCCCAGCAGTACGCGGACGGGCTGCTCACCTGGCTGGCCGGCTACCTGCGCTGGGAGTCCCGCACCGGGCGGTACCACGCCGCCTGAAAGCGCGGCCTGAAACAAGGACCTGATAGTCCAACTGAATGACCGTTCGAGGCCGGTCTTCCTGGCCCCGGGCCCGACCGCCGGCCCCGGGAACGGCCGGAACGCGAACCCTCCGTACTCGGGTGACGTACGGACCGTAGCCGCGCCGCGCGTCCGCGGCTATCGTGCTCGACGGCGGGCGCCCCCGGCGGGGCGCCCGGTCCCAGTGCGTGTCCGTACCCTCCCGCCGGGCCGTCCGCGACCGGACGGCCCGGCGCGCCGCCCCAGGCCCACGGCCGGGCGGTGCCCGACGTCGCGAGGAGACACCAGAGCATGACGGTCTACCAGCCCCCCGGCTCCCCCGGCAGCATCGTCGCCTACCGCCACCGCTACGAACACTGGATCGGCGGCGGCTGGGTGCCGCCGGTGCACGGCGAGTATTTCGGGGACCCGACCCCGGTCACCGGCGAGATCTTCACCGAGGTCGCCCGCGGCACCGCCGAGGACATCGAGGCCGCGCTGGACGCCGCCCACGCCGCCGCCCCGGCCTGGGGCCGCACCCCGGCCGCCGAACGGGCCCAGGTGCTGCTGCGGATCGCCGACCGGATGGAGGCGAACCTGGAGCAGCTGGCCGTCGCGGAGAGCTGGGAGAACGGCAAGCCGGTGCGCGAGACACTGGCCGCCGACCTCCCGCTCGCCGTCGACCACCTGCGCTACTTCGCCGGCGCGCTGCGAGCCCAGGAGGGCGGCCTGTCCCAGCTGGACGAGGACACCGTGGCGTACCACTTCCACGAGCCGCTGGGCGTGGTCGGCCAGATCATCCCGTGGAACTTCCCGATCCTGATGGCGGTCTGGAAGCTCGCCCCGGCGCTCGCCGCCGGCAACGCGGTGGTCCTCAAGCCCGCCGAACAGACCCCAGCCTCGGTGCTGCTGCTCGCCGAGCTGACGGCCGACCTGCTGCCGCCCGGCGTGGTCAACATCGTGACCGGCTTCGGCGAGGAGGCCGGCGCCCCGCTGGCGTCCAGCAACCGGATCCGCAAGATCGCCTTCACCGGCGAGACCACCACCGGCCGGCTGATCGCGCGCTACGCCAGCGACAACCTGATCCCGGTCTCGCTGGAACTCGGCGGCAAGAGCCCCAACCTGTTCTTCGGCGACGTCGCCGACGCCCCGGACGCCTTCTACGACAAGGCCGTCGAGGGCTTCGCGATGTTCGCCCTCAACCAGGGCGAGGTGTGCACCTGCCCGAGCCGGGCGCTGATCCAGTCCTCGGTCTACGAGCGACTGCTCGCCGACGGCCTTGACCGGGTGACCGCGATGCGCCAGGGCGACCCGCTGGACACCGAGACCCAGGTCGGCGCCCAGGCCAGCGCCGAGCAGCTGAAGAAGATCCTCTCCTACTTCGAGATCGGCCGGGCCGAGGGCGCCAAGGTGCTGGCCGGCGGCGAGCAGGCCGACCTCGGCGGTGCCCTGTCCGGCGGGTACTACGTGACGCCGACGGTCTTCGAGGGCGACAACCGCATGCGGATCTTCCAGGAGGAGATCTTCGGCCCGGTCGTCTCGGTCACCCGCTTCGCCGACTTCGACGAGGCGGTCGCGCTCGCCAACGACACCCAGTACGGGCTCGGCGCGGGCGTCTGGACCCGGGACCTCAACACCGCCCACCGCGCCGGGCGGGCGATCCAGGCCGGGCGGGTGTGGACCAACTGCTACCACGCCTACCCCGCGCACGCCGCCTTCGGCGGCTACAAGAACTCCGGCATCGGCCGGGAGAACCACAAGGCACTACTGGAGCACTACCAGCAGACCAAGAACCTGCTGGTCAGCTACTCCCCCGACGCGGTCGGCTTCTTCTAGTGTCCTGCGCCGGAGATCCGTCGTTAGTTGTGTGTGAGCTCTTCTTCTCCTGATCTCCCGGTGCGCCGTCGTGGTCCCGCCTTGGAACCGTTGTTGCTGTCCGACGAGGAACGGGCCACGCTGACGTGGTGGGCCCGCAGAGCCTCGTCCGCCCAGGCGTTGGCTCTGCGGGCCCGGATCGTGCTGGCCTGCGACGGTCCTGATGTGCCGTCGATCGTCGGCGTGGCAAGGGAGTTGGGCATCACTGCGGACACGGTCCGCAAGTGGCGACGCCGGTTCCTCGCCGAGAGGCTGGACGGCCTGGTAGACGAACCCCGACCGGGCCGGCCGCCCACGATCGCGGTCGACGAGATCGAGGCGGTCGTCGTGGCGACGCTGGAGGAGATCCCGAAGAACGCGACACACTGGTCCCGGAGCTCGATGGCCGCCCGCAGCGGCCTCTCGAAGTCGACCGTCGGACGGATCTGGCGGAAGTTCCAGCTCAAGCCCCACCTGGTCGGCACCTTCAAGCTGTCCACCGACCCGCTCTTCATCGAGAAGGTCCACGACGTGATCGGCCTGTACTTCGACCCGCCCGAAGGTGCGGTGGTGCTGTCGGTCGACGAGAAGTCGCAGATCCAGGCCCTCGACCGCTCCCAGCCGGTCCTGCCCATGATGCCGGGCATGCCGGAGCGTCGAACCCACGACTACGTGCGCAACGGTCTGACCACCCTGTTCGCCGCGTTCGACACCAGCAGCGGGAAGGTCATCACTTCACTGCACCGCCGGCACCGTGCGGCGGAGTTCAAGAAGTTCCTCGTCAAGATCGACCGCGAGGTTCCCGACGGGCTCGACATCCACCTGATCTGCGACAATTACGGCACCCACAAGACCCCGGCCATCCGTGCCTGGCTGGCGCAACATCCCCGATTCCATATGCACTTCACCCCGACCGGGTCCTCGTGGATCAACCAGGTGGAGCGGTGGTTCGGCTTTCTCACCGACCAGATGATCCGACGTGGTGCCCACAAGAACGTTCAGGCCCTTGAGAGGGACATCCGCGCCTGGATCAAGAACTGGAACGAGGACCCCAAACCGTTCACCTGGACCAAGACCGCCAACGAGATCCTCGACTCCCTCGCCCGATTCTGCCGACGGATCTCCGGCGCAGGACACTAGCCCTTCTCCGGCCCTGTTTCCGGGCCTCATGGCGCAGCGGGAGGCCGGTCTCCGTCCTCCCGCTCCGCAGCACTCCCCCTGGCCCGCGTGCCGGTCCGGGCACACGAATGACCGATTTTCCGACGCGCCTTCTCCGACGCGCCCCCGACATGCCCGGACACGCCCGGTGGACGGCCTAGACAGGAGGTCCCGTCCCTTCCGACCCGGGAGTCCTCGATGACCATCGCCACCGCCAAGCTCTCCGACCCCGCCGTGCGCACCTTCGTCGCCGCGATCAACGCCGGCGACCGCGACGCCTTCCTCGCCGTCCTCACCCCAGACGCGACCATGTCCGACGACGGCTCCGACCGCGACCTCCGGGACTGGATCGACAAGGAGATCTTCACCGTCCGCGGCCGCATCGACGTCCAGACCGAGTCGGACGGCGGGCACGCGCTGATCGCCAACTTCACCAACGAGACCTGGGGCGAGATGCGCACCGCGTGGCGGTTCACCATCGACGGCGGGAAGATCAGCCGCTTCGACACCGGCCAGGCCTGACGCTACGCGGCCAACCCGAGACACCCGCGCACCGCGCGGATCAGGTTGCGCGAGCGGATGTCCCCGGTGACGCCCGGCTGCATCCCGTTGGTGACGTAGCCGAAGCCCAGCCCGAGGTCCGGGTCGGCGAAGCCCAGCGAGCCGCCCCGGCCCGGGTGGCCGAAGCTCGCCGGGGAGGCCATCGGCGCGGTCGGGCCGTGCCGCCAGAAGCCCAGGCCGAACGTGGAGTTGACGATCAGCACCCGGTCAGGCCCGTTCACCGCCGGCGTGACCGCCCGGGCCAGCACCTCCGGCCCCAGCAGCGGCGGCAGCGAGCCGCCCGACCCGTCCGACCGGTCGACGGCGCCGACCAGCGCCGCGTAGAACCGGGCCAGCGAGCGGGCCGTCCCGATGCCGCCCGCGCCGGGTATCTCGGCGGCCTGCACCGCCGGATCGTTGAGGTCCACCCCGGGGCGCACGGAGGCGAAGGAGCGGGCGGTCAGCGAGGCCGGGTCCTGGTAGGCGTCCCGGACGGACTGCTTGGGCCGCAGCCGCAGCCCGCTCGGCCCGGACCGGGCCTCCTCCGGGGCGGGCAGGTCGACCAGCCGCCCGACCCGGGACTCGGCGCCGGCCGGCAGCCCGATCCACAGGTCCAGGCCGAGCGGCCGGGCGATCTCCTCGGCGAAGTAGCGGCCGATCGTCCGCCCGCTCGCCCGCCGCACCACCTCGCCGACCAGCCAGCCGAAGGTGTACGGGTGGTAGCCGTGCGCGGTGCCGGGCTCCCAGGCGGGCGCCTGCGCGGCGACGGCGGCGGCCGCGCGCTCCCAGGTCAGCACGTCCTCCAGGCGCAGCGGCACGTCCAGCGCGGGCACCGCGGCCTGGTGCGAGAGCAGCCAGCGGACCGGCACCCCGCCCTTGCCGGCTGCCGCGAACTCGGGCCAGTAGGAGGCCACCGGCGCGTCCAGGTCGAGCTGCCCCTGTTCGGCCAGCAGCAGGGCGGCGGTGGCGGTCAGGCCCTTGGTGACCGAGCGCAGCACCTGCGCGGTCTCCGCCGTCCACGGGACGGCCGGCGCGGGCCGCCCACCGACCTCGGGCCGGGCTTCGCCGCCCCACAGGTCGACCACCTTGCGGCCGCGCACGTACAGCGCGAAGGCGGCGCCGAGCTCGCCGTAGTCGCGGAAGTTCCGCGCGAAGGCCGCCCGTACGGGCTCGAACCCCTCGGCCGTCTCGCCCCAGATCTCCACCATCGCGCGCCGCCCTCAGCCTCTCCCGGATCCGTCTTCGTCCACACCCGCCCGATCATCGTTCGACACGAGCCCGGAAACCCTAACCTGTCGGTCATGACCAACCCTGCCGAGGAACTGCTGGACGTCGTCGACGAGCACGACCACGTGATCGGGACCGCCGTGCGCGGGGAGGTGTACCGCCGGGGGCTGACCCATCGGTGCGTCTTCGTCCTGGTCCGCGACCCGGCCGGGCGGATCTTCGTCCACCGGCGCACCGACACCAAGCTCTTCGCCCCGGGCGCGTACGACATGTTCGTCGGCGGCGTCGTCGGCTCCGGCGAGACGTACGCCGCCGCGGCCGTCCGCGAGGCCGAGGAGGAGCTGGGGGTGAGCGGGATCGAGCCACGGCCGCTCTTCAAGTTCCTGTTCCGCCAGGACCACCTCTCGTGGTGGTGCGACCTGTACGAGGCCGAGTGGGACGGACCGGTCGCCCCTCAGGAGTCCGAGGTCGCCTGGCACGCCTGGCTCACCCCCGCCGAACTGGCCGACCGCCTCGCCCGCGACGACTTCGTCCCCGACGGCCGCGACGCCTACCGCCGCTACCTGGAGTTCCACGCCGGCCGGGGCACCGGCGCGGAGGCCGGATAGGGTGGCGCGCATGGCCTCCCGTACGCCGTCGCCGACGGCCGCCCGCCCCGAACGGAACCCCGCTCCGGGCCCGGCGGCCCCGGACCCGGCCGGCGCTTCCGCGAGCGAGCGTCCGCGCCGGCGGCTGAGCGTGGACGAGCGGCGCGAGCAGCTGATCGCCGTCGCGCTGGAGCTGTTCAGCCTGCGCCCGCCGGAGGAGGTGTCGATCGACGACATCGCCGCCGCCGCGGGCGCCTCCCGGCCGCTGGTCTACCACTACTTCCCGGGCAAGCAGGCGCTCTACGAGGAGTCGCTGCGGCGGGCCGGCCGCGAACTCGCCGGGCGGTTCGAGGAGCCGGCCGAAGGGCCCCTCTCCGAACGGCTCCACCGGGTGATGGGCCGCTACCTGGACTTCGTGCAGAGCCACGGGCCCGGCTTCGCGGCGCTGCTGCGCGGCGGCTCGGTGGCCGCCAGCGCGGGCACCTCGGCGGTGATCGACGAGGTCCGGCAGGCCGCCCACGAGCAGATCCTCAGCCACCTGGCCATCCCCGATCCGAGCCCCGGCCTGCGGCTGACCGTCCGGGCCTGGATCGCCAACGCCGAGATCACCTCGCTGGAGTGGCTGGCCGAGCGCTCGCTGCCGCTGGAGGAGCTGCAGCTGCACCTGGTGCAGGAGTTCGTCGCCTCGCTCGTCCTCACCGCCGCCCGCGAGCCCGCGCTGGCCGCCGAACTCGCCTCCTTCTTCGCGGACGAGCGGCCGGACGGGCCGACCGGGCGCCTCGTCCAGGACCTCGCCGGACTGCTCGCCGCCCCCGGGATCGCCGAAGCCGTCACGGCGCTCGCCACCCCGGCCCCGGGCGAGCCGTCACCGCAGGCCACGGATTGATCCACTAGGTTCTCACCGGGTCCTCACCAGGTGCTCTCCGGGTGATCCGCCGGTTCTGCGGTGACGGCGGGCTCTGATAGGAATGACCACGGATCTGACGGCGCGACGCCCGGTGCGTGCGCCCGGTCCCACCCGGACACGGACCGCAGACGGAGCAGAGCGGGGGGCTCATCAGTTGACCCAGGACGGCCAGTTCAACGCGGAGGCCAACCCCTTCGCAGCCGCCGAGCAGGTCAGTGCGACCCTCGGCACCCTCACCGACGCCCTCTTCGACGAGCACACCTCGCGCCACCCGGCGTCCTCGCTGAGCGCCCTGCGATCGGGCCCGGCAAGCCAACACCCCGCCGCCGAGGCGCTGTTCGGCCTACCGCTGGCCCCCAACGGACCGGTGCACGCGGCCGTCGACCGGCTCGGCACCGTCATCACCGCCGGCACGGCCCGCCCCGGCACCGGCGCCCCGCGCGCCGACCGGGCAGCCGCCGCGCTGCTCGCCCGCTACGGCGGCGGGTCGGTGCGCGGCGCGATCGCCGACCGGGGCACCACCTCGGCCGCACTCTTCCAACTGCCCGTCAGCGGCGAGATCGCCGACCCCAAGCTGCGCCCGCCGTTCGCGCCCGCGCTGGCCGCGCTGGCGGGCGGCCAGCAGACCCTCCAGCCGGTCGAACTGGCCACCGGCTCCGGCACCGAGGTCCGGCTGGTCGTCCCACCCGGCTTCCACCCGTTCACCTCCCCCGGCGGCCCGGCGGGCGTCTCCGCCCGTACGGTGCCCCCGCTGCCGGCCGGCGCGGACGGAGCCGACCCGGCCGCCGTCGCGGCCGCCGACGAACTGACCCGCCATCTGGCCGAAGTCGCCGAGGAGTTGTTCAGCGCCACCGGCCCGACCCCGCGCCGGGACTTCGCCGTCATCGCCGCCACCCTCGCCGACCTCGTCCACGCCTCGGGCACGGTCTACGCGGGCGTCTGCGCCCTGGAGGCCGACGGCCGGGCCACCGAGGCCACCCTCGTCGTCTCGCTCACCCGGCACCCGCTGCCCATCACCGCCCTCGCCACCGAACTCGCCACCGTCCGGCGGCACGCCGAGGTGTGGACGGTCCTGCTGCCGGCCGGGCCGGCTGCCGTCCTGGTCGAGGGCCGGACCGTTCCGGTGCCCGGGGCGCTGGCCGCGGACGGGCAGCGGCGCTGGGTGGTCACCTCGGTCGTCCAGGCGTTCGTCCCGCTGCCGGACGGCGTCTCGGTGCTGTGCGTCCAGCTCTCGACGGCGCAGCCGGAGGACTGGGAGCTGTACACGGAGGCGTTCGCGGAGCTGCTGAAGAGCGTCCAGTTCGGCTGGGACGGTGTGGCGGGCGTGCCCGCTCCTGTTTCGCCCCCTGCACAGGCTCATGCTCCGACTCCGACTCCCGCTCCGGTGGCGGAGCAGGTGCAGGAGGAGGCCCCGGAGGAGGCGCCGGTCCACCTGCGCGGCACGCCGGTGCGCGTCCCGCCCGCGGACTTCAACCCGTTCGCGCCGCTCGCCGACGCGCCCCCGGCCGAGGACCAGGAGCCGGCGCTCCGAGGCACGCCCGTGATGATCCCGCCGCCGGACTTCAACCCCTTCGCCCCCGAGAGCCTCCCGGCCCTCCCCGACGACGCGTCGACCGCGCCCGCCGGAGCCCCCGACCCGTTCGGGACGGCGACCCCGGCCGATCAGCCGAGCGATCCGTTCGGCACCACGCTCGCGTCACAGGGGCCGGCGATCCCTCCGCCGCCCTCGGTGCCGCCGCGCATCCCCGCCCCGGCCGATCCGGCACCGGAGGAGCCGCCGCTGCTCAAGGGCACGCCCGTGATGATCCCGCCGCCGGACTTCAACCCCTTCGCCCCCGAGAGCCTTCCGGCCCTCCCCGACGAGGCGCCGGCGGCCGATGCCCCGGCGGCCGCGGGCGCGGAGACCAGCCCGTTCGGCTGAGCCGCCTCCGCCGGCGGTGAGGCCGACGCCTCGACGAACAGATGACAGCAAACAGATAACAGCTAACAGACTTCAGATTCTGTTAGCTGTTATCTGTCATGTGTCTGCGGCCCGCCGAAGCCAGGCCCCCGCTCGATCGTCGCGTCAGCCCGGGCGCCGGGCCAGGTGCACCACGTCGGGCACGCCCCGGGCGACCGGGATCTCGTGCGTGACGACGTCCGAGAAGCCCGCCGCGCGCAGCGCCTCCTCGAAGTCCGGGGAGGGCTGCGCGCTCCACATCGCCAGCACGCCGCCCGGCTGCAGCCGGTGCCAGAGCACGGCGAGCCCGTCCGCGCCGTACAGCCCGGCGTTGGAGTCGGTGACGGTCCAGTCCGGGCCGTTGTCGATGTCCAGGCACAGCGCGTGGTAGCGCTCGCCGTCGGCCGCGGCCAGGTACTCCAGCAGGTCGGTGTGGAGCACCGCGACCCGCTCGTCCTCCAGCGCGCCGCCCGAGAACGCGCCCAGCGGCCCGGTCCGGTGCCAGTCGATGATCGCGGTCTCGCGCTCGACGATGGCGATCCGCCCCCAGCGCGGCTCGGCCACCGCGTACGCCAGCGAGAAGCCGACACCGAGGCCGCCGATCAGCACCGAGGGCCGCTCGACGGTGGTGCCGGTGCGGTCCAGCTCGTCCAGCGCGGCCTGGATCAGCAGCCGCTCCGAGCGGCCGTCGGCGGTGTCCATCAGGAAGCAGCCGTTGGCGATGATCTCGAAGTGAGGCCCGCGTTGCCGCAGTACCACCTCGCCGAACGGCCCCTCGCGCCGGTCGAGCGTCACGACGACCGCGCGGCCGTCCCGTTCGGGCAGTGCGGTGGACATGCGCATTCCTCGGCTAGCTCGGGTGCAGGACCAACGGACCGTCCCAAAAGACGGACACCCGGCCGACAATAGCGGACGCCGCACCCGCGCTCGTCACGTTGTGAGCAGCACCCCGGCGTACGAGACGCCCGCGACCATCACCCAGGATCCGAGCCCGAGCAGGGCGATCCGCCCGCCGGTGCGGACCATGGTCGGCAGGTGCACCGCGCTGCCGAGCCCGAACAACGCGGCGGCCAGCAACAGCTCCTGGGCGTCCCCGGCCAACGTGAGCGCACGCTCCGGCAGCACCCCGGTGGTCCGCAGAACGATCATTGCAAGGAATCCCGCCACGAACAGCGGGAGGATCGGAGGCCGACTGTCGCTTTTGACCGAACTTTTAGAGGTTCGTTCACCAATGTTCTTTTTCACCCACTGCTGGTTCCGCCGGACCGCGACCGCCACACCGGCGACCAGCGGCGCGAGCAGCACCACCCGCATCAGCTTGACCAGGACGGCCTCGCGAAGCGCCCCGGCCCCGCCGGTCTGCGCGGTGGCGACCACCTGCCCGACGTCGTGCACGCTCGCGCCGACCCAGCGTCCGAACTCCGCCCCGCCGAGGCCGAGCGGGTGCTGGAGCAGCGGCAGCACGGCGATCGCGAGCGTGCCGCAGAGCGTCACGAGAGCGACGGAGGCGGCGACGTCCTCCTCCTCGCTGCCCGCCGCCTGGCTGACCGCGCCGATCGCCGAGGCGCCGCAGATCGAGTACCCGGTGGCGACCAGCAGCGGCTGGTCCCCGGGCAGCCCGAGCCGCCGGCCCAGCCACAGCGTGCCCACGAAGGTCGCCGCGACCACGGCGAGCACCATGGCGACGGTCGCCCAGCCGAGGCCGAGCACGTCGTCCAGGCTGAGCTTCAGCCCGAGCAGCACGATCCCGAGCCGCATCAGCCGCTTCCCGGCCAGCGAGAGCCCGGGCCGGGCCACCCCGCGGACCACCGGGCGCAGCCCGGGCAGGTGGGCCGCCGCCATGCCGAGCACGACGGCGGCGGTGAGCTTGGGCACGGCCGGCACGGCCGCGTGGACGGCCAGCGCGGCGGCCACCCCGGCCGCGGCCAGCAGCAGGCCGGGGGCGTCTCCGCCGAGCGGGGGCAGCAGGCGGGTGCGGGCGCCGGTGCGCCGCTCTCGTACGGTCAGTGCCACGCCGCGCTCACCGCTGCTGGTCTGCGGGAAGCCGGTAGACCCGCCGGATGCTGGTGCCGAGCCGCGACACGTCGGCGCCGTACACGTGGATGGAGATGGCGGTGGTGCTGCACGCGTTGCGCACCAGGTGGATGTCGCCGGGCGGGGCGAAGGCGGCGACGGTCCCGGCCGGGCCGGCCACGTGCTCGGTCTCGACGAGCCGGGCGGCGCGTCCGTCGGAGACGAGCCGGTAGCGGGTCTCGCTCTCCTGGCCCTGGTGGACGCCGGCCACGCACCAGGAGACGTGGTCGTGGATCGGGGTCTGCTGGCCGGGCAGCCAGACCAGCGCGACGACGGAGAAGCTGCCGTCCTCCTCGGCGTGCACGACGTGCTGCCGGTAGCGCTGGGGATCGCCCTCGCGCTGGGCGGGGGTGAGCAGCGCGTCGGGCCCGTCGGGGTCGACCAGCAGGTGCGGGGCGAGGCGTTCGCCGACCAGGTAGGCGGTGAGTTCGGGCGGCAGTCCGCGGTCCACGACGGCACGGATCTCGCCGATCAGGGCGGTCATCCGCTGGGTGAGCCGGTCGCTGCCGACCGTGGCTGAGGGTGTCATGGCAGCAGGTTCGACCCAGCAGACCTATCACGTCCAACGAGGGTTCTTAAGCACTCTCCCAAAGTCCTCTTATGAGTCGGTCGCCGATCAGCTCAGCATGAAATCAGTTCAGCCTGAGGCCAGCTCCGCTTGAACAGGCTCAGCACCCCACCCGGCTCGCGGCCGCCTGCCGCAGGTGATCCAGGACGAGCGCCGTGGCCGGAATCCGCCGGTGCTCCCGCAGCACGTAAGCGCTCACCTGCCGCCGCAGGTGCGGCTCGACGGCCCGCCCGGTGACCTTGCGGTGGCACATGAAGGAGAGCACGAGCGCCGGCATCAGCGCGATCCCGACCCCGGCGGCGACGAGGCTCTGCACCGCGAGGTTGTCGTCCGTCGAGAACACGATGTCCGGCGCGAAGCCCTCCTCCGCGCAGACGTGCAGCAGGTTGGCGCGACAGCGCGGGCAGCCGGCGATCCAGCGCTCGCCGTCGAGATCGGCGAGCCGGACGGCGTGCCGGCGCCCGAGCGGGTGCCCGACCGGCAGCAGCACGGTGAGCAGGTCCTCCATCAGGGGGATCTCGTCCACCCCGTCCGGTACCTCGGTGGTGCCGCCGGGATAGCGGAAGGCCAGTGCGATGTCGCACTCCCCGCGCAGCAGCCGCTGGACGGAGTCCGGCGGCTCGGCCTCCAGCAGCTCGACCCGTACGCCGGGGTGCTCGGCGAGCAGCCGGGCCATCGCCTCGGGAATCAGGGTGGCGTTGGCGCTGGGGAAGGCGCAGACCCGGACGCGCCCGGCGCGCAGCCGGGCGAGTGCGGCGAGCTGCTGCTGGGCGGCGGACATGCTGCCGAGGATCAGCTCGGCGTGCCGGGAGAGCGCCTCGCCGGCCTCGGTGAGCCGCAGTCCGCGCCCGGCCCGGGTGAACAGCGGGACGCCGACGGTGCGTTCGAGCGCCTTCATCTGCTGGGTGATGGCGGGCTGGGTGTAGCCGAGTTCGCGGGCCGCCGCCGAGTAGGAGCCGGCCCGGACGACCTCGTGAAACGTCCTGATGTGCCGTGAGTCGAACACCGGCTCCATGGCCCCTCCGTCCGGTCGTCTGCCTCCAGCCCCCGCAATCATAAGAGGAAATTGGAGGTGCCGGATCTAACCTCACCCGCACCTATGGTTCAACGTCGAAACAACCTTCCCACCGCCGCGGCCGGATTCACCGCTGCGCCGATGACGACAGCCCACCCCGCTCGGAGGCGGTGCTCACCGGGTGCGCCGTCCCTTCAGCAGCCAGCCCAGCGCACCGCCCGCGACCAGGGTGGCCAGCAGGGCGATCCAGAGCGGCGTGGTGACGGTGAAGACCCAGAACTGGATCTTCACCTTGTCGAGGTTGGCGAACAGGAACCACACCGCGAGGATGACGATGACGCCGATCCCGATGTACCGGGTGGGGATCCCCCCGATCTCACTGCGCTTGGGGCCGGACGAGCGGTCTGAAGTCTTGGTCACCGGAGCAGTCTGCGGGCATGAGCACCGGTCTGCCCGGTTACGCGCCCTTCCACACCGGCGGAGCAACCCGCACGGGGCAATCACGCCTCGTGCGGGTTCAACTGTGACCGCCCTAAACCGTGACCGGCCTACCGCTCGTCCCGCCAGGAGCGCCAGAGCGCCGCGTACGGCCCACCCGCCGCGACCAGCTCCGGGTGGCTGCCGTACTCGCTGATCCGCCCGTCCTCGACCACCGCGATCACGTCGGCGTCGTGCGCGGTGTGCAGCCGGTGCGCGATGGCGATCACCGTCCGGCCCTCCAGCACGCGGGAGAGCGAGCGCTCCAGGTGCCGGGCGGCACGCGGGTCGAGCAGCGAGGTGGCCTCGTCCAGCACCAGAGTGTGCGGATCGGCCAGCACCAGCCGGGCCAGGGCTAGTTGCTGGGCCTGTGGCGGGGTCAGCGCGGCGCCGCCGGAACCGACCTCGGTGTCCAGGCCGTGCGGCAGCGCGGCCACCCAGTCCCCGGCGTCCACCGCGTCCAGCGCGGCCCGCAGTTCGGTGTCCCCCGCCCCGGGCGCTGCCAGCCGAAGGTTGTCCCGCAGGGTGCCGACGAACACGTGGTGCTCCTGATTGACAAGGGCGACCTCGGCCCGGACCCGCTCCGCCGGCATCCTCGCCAGCGCCGCCCCGCCGAGCGTCACGCTGCCCCGGCCGGGCGCGTAGATCCCGGCCAGCAGCCGCCCGAGGGTGGACTTCCCCGCCCCGGACGGCCCGACCAGCGCCACCCGGCTGCCGGGGGCGACGTCCAGGCTGATCCCGTGCAGGACGTCCGCGCCCTCGCGGTAGCCGAACCGCACGTCCCGGGCCTCGACCCGGCGGCCTGCCGGCCGGGTGGACTCGTCGCCCTCGTGCGCGGGCACCTCGCGGACGCCGACCAGCCGCGCCAGCGAGGCCTGCCCGATCTGGAGCTCGTCGTACCAGCGCAGGATCAGGTCGACCGGGCCGGTGAGCATCTGGGCGTACAGCACCCCGCTGGTCAACTGGCCGACCGTGATCCACCCGTGGAGCGCGAACAGGCCGCCGAGCACCAGGGTGGCCAGGACAGCCGCGGTGTAGACGGCGTCGATGGTCGGGAACCAGACCGACCGCAGCCACAGCGTGTACCGCTCCCAGGAGAGCCACTCGGCGAGCCGGCGGTCGGTGAGCCGGACCCGCTGCTCGCCCAGGCGCAGCGCCTCGACCGTCCGCCCGGCGTCCACCGTCTCGGCCAGCACGCCGTTCACGGCCGCGTCCGCCGCCGACTCGTTGCGGTACGACTGCGGCGCGCGCCGGAAGTACCAGCGGGAACTGACCAGCAGCAGCGGCAGACCGATCAGCGCGGTCAGCGCGAGCATCGGCGAGGTGACCACCAGCGCGCCCAGCACCAGCAGCAACGACACGACGGCTACGGCCAGTTCGGGCACGGCCTCGCGCACCGACTTGTCCAGCCGGTCGATGTCGGTGGTGCCCCGGGAGACCAGGTCCCCGGTGCCGGCCCGCTCCAGCACACCGGTCGGCAGCGCGACCGAGCGGACCAGGAAGTCCTCGCGCAGGTCGGCCAGCACCCGCTCGCCGAGCATGGCGCCGCGCATCCGCGACCACCAGGTGAACGCGGACTGCACCACCAGCGCCGCCAGATACCAGCCGACCGCCGCCGCGAGCGCGCCCTCGGCGGTGTCGGTGGCGAGCGACTCCACCAGGGTGCCGAGCACCCACGGCCCGACCAGCCCGGCCAGGGTCGCCACCGAGTGCAGCGTCACCACCGCGGCGAACCCGCTCCGGTGCCGCCGGGCGAGCAGCCGCAGGTACGCGCGTACGGCCGCCGGGGAGCCGACCGGCAGGGTGGTGGCCGGCCCCTGTTCATGATGGACGGGGGGCTTCATGTCCTGCTCCTCAACTCTCCTGGACGGCCGGACTTTCCTGCACGGTCGAAGTCTCCTGTGAAATACAGGAGTTGGGCCTTCATCCACCCTCCCCCACGACGGCCGGCTCCACGGCGCGGGTGACCACGGCGCGGTAGGCCGGTTCGGTGTCCATGAGTTCGCGGTGCCGCCCGGCGGCGACGGCCCGGCCCTCGTGGACCAGCACCACCCGGTCGGCCCGGTCGAGCAGCAGCGGGCTGGTCGCGAAGACCACGGTGGTCCGGCCCGCCCGGTTCTCCCGCAGCCCGGCGGCGATCCGCGCCTCGGTGTGGGCGTCCACCGCGCTGGTCGGCTCGTCCAGCACGAGCACGGGCGGGTCCGCGAGCAGCGAGCGGGCCAGCGCCAGCCGCTGCCGCTGGCCGCCGGAGAGCGAGCGGCCCCGCTCGGTGATCCGGGCCCGCATCACGTCCCCCGCGCAGTCCGGCGAGCCGTCCACCAGGGCCTCCAGCACGTCGTCGGCCCGGGCGGCGGCCAGCGCCTCGGCGGCCGCCACCCGGCCCGAGGCCGGGATGTCGAGCAGCCCGGCGAGGGTGCCGGAGAGCAGCACCGGCTCCTTGTCGTGGACCAGCACCGCCGCCCTGGCCTCGGCGAGCGGTACGGCGTCCAGCTCGGTGCCGCCGAGCCGGACGGAGGGCTGCGCCGGCTCGCCCTCGGTGCGCGGGACGTGCCCGCCGAGCCGCTCGGCGAGCGCCCCGGCGAAGTCCGGGTCCCCGCAGACCACGGCGGTCAGTTCGCCTGCCCGCGCGGTCAGCCCGGTCGCCGGGTCGTACAGGTCGCCGCGCTCGGCCCGGCCGAGTACCGACCCGGGCGAGTCACCGGCCACCGCCTCGTCCGCGCGGTCGAGCGAGAGCAGGCGGACGGCTCGCCCGCCGGAGACCCGCGCGACGCTCCACGCGTGCGCGGCCTCGCCCAGGATCCGCAGCGGCCCGGCCAGGTAGACCGTCGCCCCGTACACCGCGACCAGGGTGCCGACGGCGAGCCGCCCGTCGGCTGCCAGCCTGGCCCCGTACCACGTCACCCCGACCACGAACAGCCCGGGCAGCAGCACCTGCTGGGCCTGCATCAGCGACCAGATCCGGGCCGAGCGGACGGCCGCGGCCCGAACCTCCTGGGACGCGGCCCGGTAGCGGGCGAGGAACAGCTCCTCGCCACCGATCCCGCGCAGCACCCGCAGCCCGGCGACGGTGTCGGCGGCCAGCGTGGTGGCCTTGCCGCCCAGCGCCCGCTGCTCGTCGTAGCGCCGCTCGAACGGCCCGAGCAGCGGCCAGACGGACACCGCCAGCACCGGGACGCCGAGCAGCACGGCCAGGCCGAGCAGCGGCTCGACCACCAGGATCACCGCACCGACGGCCAGCCAGACGAGCACCGCGGCCCGCAGGCGTGCGGTCAGCTCGACGTACCAGCCGATCTTCGCGACGTCCCCGCTGCCGACCGCCACCACCTCACCGGTGGCGATCCGCCGGGACAGCGCGCCACCGAGCTGCGATGCCTGCCGGGCGACCGACTGCCGTACCTGGGTGACGGCGTGGAGCCAGTTCCAGACCGCCTGTCGGTGCAACAGCACGGTGGCGAGCGAGGTCACCGCGGCGAGCGCGATCACGGCGGCACCGGCCCGCCAGATCCCGGCCGCGTCGCCGTCCACGGCGGCCTGGACGCCGTACCCGAGCGGTATCGGCAGGGCGGCCTGACAGCCCATCTCCAGCAGCGCCCAGCAGGTGGAGAGCACCTGCCCGCGCCGCTGGCTTCGCCGAAGCCAGCGCAGGAAGGCCAACGATGAGGAGAGATCGGGACGGCCGGGATCGGCCAGGGGCAGGGACGCGAGCGGCATGACACTCCGATGCGTGGTTCGGGGTGGTTCGAGGTGGTTCGGGGCAACACGTGACACACAGCCACGCGGCAACGGGAACGCGTCCGGTGGAGGAAGCAGCGGAACCGGACGGACATGGGAAGGGCACGAAGGGCCCGGATCTCAGGAGGCCATGGCCGCGAGCCTGCCAACCGCAATGTGATCCACGCAACAGGTTTTCCGCGCTCCCGCCCGCGGACCCCGGCCAGGGCGACCCCGGCGCCCGCGAGATTCCCCCGAATGGCGGGAACAATCCCGCCCGAGCGCCAGTTGCCCCACTGGAACCCAAAGACGACCAGGAGGGCACCCCTTCTCGTGAGCAGCATCCCCAACGTGACGCTGAACGACGGCACGCAGATCCCGCAGCTCGGCTTCGGCGTGTGGCAGGTCCCGGACGGCGAGGCCACCCCCGCCGTCCGCACCGCGATCGAGGCCGGCTACCGCTCCATCGACACCGCGGCGATCTACGAGAACGAGGCGGGCACCGGCCAGGCGGTCGCCGAGGCGCTGGCGAACGGCGTGGCCCGCGAGGACCTCTACATCACCACCAAGCTGTGGAACTCCGGCACCCGCGACTGGTCCGGCGAGCAGGGCCGGGACGCGGTGCTGCGCGAGTTCGACGCCTCGCTGGCCAAGCTCGGCCTGGACTACATCGACCTCTACCTGATCCACTGGCCGCGCCCGATGCACGGCAGCTACCTGAACATCTGGAAGGCCTTCGAGCAGCTGCGCAAGGACGGCCGGGTCAGGTCCATCGGCGTCTCCAACTTCGGCCCCGAGCAGCTGACCCGCCTGATCGACGAGGCCTCGGTCGTCCCGGTGCTGAACCAGGTCGAGCTGCACCCGTACTTCCCGCAGGACGAGCTGCGCGCCTTCCACGCCCAGCACGGCATCGCCACCGAGGCGTGGAGCCCGCTGGGCCAGGGCAAGGAGCTGCTCGCCGAGCCGGCGCTGGCGAAGATCGCCGAGAAGCACGGCCGCATGGTCGCTCAGGTCGTGCTCCGCTGGCACCTGCAGAGCGGCGTGATCGCCATCCCGAAGTCGGTCACCCCATCCCGGATCCGGGAGAACCTGGACGTGACCGGCTTCGAGCTGGACGCGGACGACCTCGCCGCGATCGCCGGGATCGCCACCGGCAAGCGGATCGGACCGGACCCGCAGCACTTCGACTGGAACTGACGGCACCCGCCGTCCGGCTGTCTGACGGCCGGCCATGCAGAAGACCGCCCACCCCGTTCAGGGATGGGCGGTCTTCTGCGCGCCTCATGACACACGCGCCTCGATCACGCACACAGACGACACGCTCAACGGCGCGCCGCCTCTGGAACCAGCCGCCAGCACGATGCACCCGCCGTCCAGTACAAGGGCCTCAGCAGGCCTTCAGCATGGTGGCGAATCGTTTTGGCTGGATTTCAGAGAGCGAACCTACAGCCTGGCCGCCTTGGCGATGAGCGCAAGCGCGGGCTCGTGCTCGTGCTCCTCCAGTGGCGCCAGCAGCAGCCGCTGGACCTGGGCGACACCCGCGGCCGAGCGGTGCAGCAGATCCTGACCGGCCGGCGAGAGCGAGAGCAGGTTGCGCCGCCCGTCCGAGGGGTCCCGGCGGCGCTGCACAAGACCGCGGCGGACGAGACGGCTCACCATCTCGGCCATCGTCGCCTTGTCCAGCGAGGCCAGTTCACCGACCGTCCGCTGGTCGGCCCCGGGCTCCAGCTCCAGCGCGTCCAGCACCGCGTACTGGGGCGCCGTCAGCTCCGCGCCGACGTGCTCCGACCAGAGCTTGGTGTGCACCTGCTGGCTCACCCTGATCAGGTAACCGATCGCCCGCTGGGCGTCCAGTATCGGCCGCGAGTCGGTGAAAACGACCGCGGCTGGCTCCAGCCTGGCTATCTTGGCCATCACCCGGACGATCTCGACCTGCTCGTCCGCGCTCAGCGGCTCGAACAGGGTGCGCTGCACACGGACCACTCCGCCGGTGGCCTCGCGCACCGCCTGGGCCCCGCTCTGCGAGAGAGCGAGGAGCTTGCGCCGGCCGTCGGCCGGGTCACGCCTTCGCAGCACAAGGCCGCGGCGGACCAGCCGCGCGACCATCTCCGCCATCGTGGCCTTGTCCAGCGAGGCACGCTCGCCGACTGTCCGCTGGTCGGCGCCCGGTTCCAGGGCGAGGACCAGCAGTACGGCGAACTGCGGAGCCGTGAGATCGGCTCCCACGTGCTCCGACCACAGCCGGGTGTGAACCTGCTGTGCAACGCGAATGAGGTGGCCGGGCGACTGCTGCAGTCGCGCGGACACGCGGGTCGTCGGGATCTCCCCCAGCACCATGTATCCGTCCCGATGTCACACCCGGTGTGTGTGGGACACCCGGGTGGGGCAGTAACGGCGAGTGGGCGTCCCGCTATGAGGGAGGGCGCTCCAGCCGTGCAGCCGGTGGCTGCTGGCGGACACTATACAAACGGCAGGCCCTCGCTGGCAGGCAGGGGCGGATAGTAGACGCAGGTTCGGCAACATTGGCATATTTACGCGCCGCCACGCCTTCTCGGTAACCCGTTCTCCGCAGAAAGCCGACTGGTCGGTCCTTACCCACCGTCACCTGCGACTCTCCACTCTGGCCGCCCTCCCTACCCGCCGGTAGGGTGTGGCCACCGTCGCCCGGGGACGCCTTCCCTGGGAAATTCCTGTGAGAGAGACGAGAGCGAGCATGACCGAGCAGAGCACCCCCCGGGTCGCCGTCGTCACCGGCGCCGCACGCGGCCTCGGCGCCGCCACCGCCGTCCGGCTGGCCGCCGACGGCTACGCCGTCGCCGTCCTCGACCTCGACGAGGCGGCCGGCAAGGACACCGTCGACCGGATCACCGCGGCCGGCGGCAGGGCCGTGGCGATCGGCGCCGACGTCTCGGACGCCGAGCAGGTGCAGACCGCCGTGGACCGCGTCGTGGCCGAGCTCGGCGCCCCGGTCGTACTCGTCAACAACGCGGGCGTGCTCCGCGACAACCTGCTCTTCAAGATGTCCGAGTCCGACTGGGACACGGTCATGAACGTCCATCTTCGCGGCGCCTTCCTGATGACCCGCGCGGTGCAGAAGCACATGGTCGACGCCGGCTTCGGCCGAATCGTCAACCTGTCCTCCTCGTCCGCCCAGGGCAACCGCGGCCAGGCCAACTACTCCGCCGCCAAGGCCGGTCTCCAGGGCTTCACCAAGACTTTGGCCATCGAGCTCGGCAAGTTCGGCATCACCGCCAACGCGGTGGCCCCCGGGTTCATCGCCACGGACATGACGGCGGCCACCGCCGCCCGGGTCGGCATGGACTTCGAAGACTTCAAGCGGGCTGCGGCCTCTCAGATCCCGGTCCAGCGGGTCGGTCTGCCTGAGGATGTCGCCCACACCATCTCGTTCCTGGCGAGCGAGGGGGCCGGATTCGTCTCCGGCCAGGTGATCTACGTCGCCGGCGGCCCCCTCGACTGAGCACGGGACCTACACAGGGTTACCACGGAGTGGGGGGCCGGGCGGACCGGCCACCCGCTCCGTTCGCTTTACCGGGCCTTTTGGAGATTGATTCGAACACCACACGGACTTTCGATCAGGGAATAGCGGATACCATTCCCGCGACCGCCCTTCCGGGGCGGAATGTCGTTTCCTCGAAAATGGCAATTCCCGCGAGAACGGCCGTTTCAGCCCTCCCAGCTGCGCTCCACCACGCCGTCCCGCACCGCGAGGTTGAGCCGCCCCTCCCGGTGGTCCATGGTCATCATCGCCCCCGGCGCCAGCACCCGGACCGACGCCCACCCGTGCCGCCGGGCCAGCTCCTCGGCCCGTTCGACCCGCAGCCCCGCGTACCCTTCGGCGTCCCCCGCCGCGCCCGGCTGCGCCTCGTCGGTCCCAGCCATCGCCACCTCCCCGGCTCGACCCTCGGACGTACGCTGGAATCGTAGCCCGCACCGTGCGGCCGGGAGGTGAAGGCCATGCGCACCACGACCCCGCGACGCTGGCGCAGCGGTACCGAGCCCTCGAACGCCCGCAGCGACCTCAAGCTCCGCTACCTGCTGTCGCTGACCTTCACCCCGCTGTTCGCCCTGGCGACAGCGGCCTTCGCCGTCTGGGCGGCCAACTCCCCCGCGTACGGCGCTCCCAGCCGGGGCACCCTCACCGGCTTCGCCGTCGCGTGCGGCCTGCTCACCCTGTTCGCCGCCGTCGATCTCGTGGTGGTCATCCGGCGCCGCCGGACCGAGCTCTGACGCGGTGTCTCCCACGGCGTGGGAAGTCGGCCGGGCCGACTTCCCACGCCGCGCCACTCCAGTGACACTCCAGCGACACTCCGGGCAGGACCGCCTCAGCGGTTGCCGACCGCCTGCTTCACCAACGTCCGCCCGAAGTCCCACATCAGGCCGTTCCCCCGGTGCGCATCGTCCATGACCTCCGTGAAGGCGGCCACGAACCGGTCCACGTCCCGCTCGGTGATGATCAGCGGCGGGATCAGCTTGATCACCTCCAGGTGGTCGCCGGACACCTGGGTCAGGATCCGGTGCCGCTGGAGCAGCGGCACCACCACCATCTGGGCGAACAGCCCCTTGCGGGCCGCCTGGAGCGCGGTCCACCCGGTGCGCAGCTTGAGCGACTTCGGCCGGCCGAACTCGATGCCGATCATGAGTCCCTTGCCGCGCACCTGCGCCAACAGCTCGTACTTGTCGACCAGCGCGGCAAGCCGGTCCCGGAAGTGGTCGCCGACCCGGCGGGCGTTCTCGACCACCTTCTCGTCGCGCATCACCTCCAGGGTCGCCAGCCCGGCCGCCATCGCCTGGGCGTTGGAGCCGAAGCTGGCCGAGTGCACCAGCACCCGGTCCATCGAGGAGTACACCTTCTCGAAGATCCAGTTCTTGCCGAGCGTCGCCCCGACCGGCACGTACCCGCCCGAGAGGGCCTTGGCCGCGCAGACCAGGTCGGGCAGCACGCCCTCCTCGTACTGGTAGGCGAAGAACTCGCCGGTGCGGCCGATCCCGGTCTGCACCTCGTCGCAGATCAGCAGCGCCTTGTGCTCGTGCAGGAGATCCTGCGCGGCGCGCAGCCAGCCGGGCGGCGGTGCGTGCACGCCCTTGCCCTGGATCGGCTCGACGATCAGGGCCGCGACGTCGCCGCGCTTCAACTCCTTGGCCAGCGACGCGAGATCGCCGAGCGGGATGGGGGTGTCGGGCAGCAGCGGGTCGAAGCCCTTGCGGAAGCCGCTCTCCCCGTTGACGGAGAGCGAGCCGGCGGTCAGCCCGTGGAAGGCGTGGTCGGCGTAGAGGATCCGCTTGCGGCCGGTGGCGTAGCGGGCGAACTTGAGCGCGGTCTCGACCGCCTCGGTACCGCTGTTGCCGAAGAAAACCCGGTCCAACCCGGGGGCGTACGAGAGCAACCGTTCGGCGAGCAGGCCGGGCAGCGGCGAGCAGTCGAAGCGGACAAGGTCGGGCAGGTCGAGGTCCATCACCTGCCGGATCGCCGAACGCACCACCGGGTGGTGGCGGCCGAGTGCGAAGATCCCGAAGCCGGCCAGCATGTCGAGGTACTCGTTGCCCTCGGCGTCGTAGAAGTACGGGCCCTGGGCGCGCTCGTAGTACTTGTCGAAGCCGATGGTGTGCAGCATCCGCGGCAGCTGCGGGTTGAGGTAGCGGCCGTGCAGCTCGTACCGCTCGGCGCCGCGCTCGGCGATCAGCGCGGCGAGGTCGAAGCGGCCTTCAGAACGGTCGGGGTCAGCCGGCATGGTGCGGGTTCGCTCCTCGGGTCGGTAGCAGGTTCTTGGCGAAGACGGCGGTCTGGGCCGCGACCCCGGTGCCGGTCAGCCCGGTCTCCTCCAGGATCTCGCCGCGCGCTGCGTGGCCGAGGAACGCCTGCGGCAGGCCGAGCACCCGTACCGGCACGTCCACGTCGGCGTCGCGCAGCGCCTGGGCCACGGCGGCGCCGACGCCACCCACCCGGCCGTTGTCCTCGACGGTGACGACCAGAAGGTGCGCGGCGGCGAGCCCGGGCAGCGCCGGATCCACGGGCTTGACCCACCGCGGGTCGACGACGGTGGCGGTGAAGCCCTCGGCGAGCAGCAGCCGGGCGGCGTCCAGGCAGGCGGAGGCGGTGGTGCCGACCGCGACCAGCAGGATCTCCGGCAGTTCCCCGGTGCGCAGCAGGACGTCCACTCCGCCGATCCGCTCGACCGCCGGCACGGCGGGCCCGATGTTCGCCTTCGGGAAGCGGACGACGGTCGGGGCGTCGGCGACGTCGACGGCCTCGCGCAGCTGGGCGCGCAACTGGTCGGCGTCGCGCGGGGCGGCCAGCCGCAGGCCGGGGACGACCTGGAGGATCGACATGTCCCACATGCCGTTGTGCGAGGCGCCGTCCGGGCCGGTCACGCCGGAGCGGTCGAGGACGAAGGTGACGCCGAGCCTGTGCAGGGCGACGTCCATCAGGACCTGGTCGAAGGCTCGGTTGAGGAACGTCGCGTAGACCGCGACGACCGGGTGGAGGCCGCCGGTGGCCAGGCCGGCCGCGCTGGTGACGGCGTGCTGCTCGGCGATGCCGACGTCGAAGATGCGGGTCGGGTAGGCCTTGGCGAAGCGGGCCAGCCCGACCGGCTGGAGCATCGCCGCGGTGATCGCCACCAGGTCGGGCCGCTCCGCGCCGAGCGCCACCATCTCGTCGCCGAACACCGAGGTCCAGGAGACGCCGCCGGTGGGCGAGATCGGCAGGCAGGTGTACGGGTCGATCGGGTTGACGGCGTGGAAGCGGTCCGCCTCGTCCTGTTCGGCGGGGCGGTAGCCGCGCCCCTTGACGGTCAGGCAGTGCACGATGACCGGGCCGCCGAAGCCGCGAGCCTTGGTCAGTGCGGACTCCAGGGCGGTCAGGTCGTGGCCGTCGATCGGCCCGAGGTACTTCAGTCCGAGGTCCTCGAACATGCCCTGGGGGGCGAAGGCGTCCTTGAACCCCTTCTTGGCGCCGTGCAGCGCGTCGAAGATCGGCTGGCCGACGAGCGGGGTGCGTTGCAGCGCCTCCTTGCCGAGGGCGAGGAAGCGTTCGTAGCCCTGGGTGGTGCGCAGGGCGGCGAGGTGGTTGGCGAGACCGCCGATCGTCCTGGCGTAGGAGCGTTCGTTGTCGTTGACGACGATGACGACCGGGCGGTCCTTGGCGTCGGCGATGTTGTTGAGCGCCTCCCAGGCGAGCCCGCCGGTGAGCGCGCCGTCGCCGATGACCGCCACGATCCGCCGGTCGTGCTGGCCGAGCAGCTGGGCGGCCTTGGCGAGGCCGTCGGCGTAGGACAGGGCGGTGGAGGCGTGCGAGTTCTCGACCAGGTCGTGTTCGGACTCGGCGCGGGACGGGTAGCCGGACAAGCCGCCCTTCATCCGCAGCTTCGAGAAGTCCTGGCGGCCGGTGAGCAGTTTGTGGACGTAGCTCTGGTGGCCGGTGTCGAAGACGATCCGGTCGTAGGGGGAGTCGAAGACCCGGTGCAGCGCGATGGTCAGTTCCACCACGCCGAGGTTGGGGCCGAGGTGTCCGCCGGTCCGGGTGACGGCGTCGATCAGGAAGTCGCGGATCTCGTCGGCGAGCAGCGGCAGTTCGGCCGCCGGGAGCTTCCGCACGTCGGCCGGGGATGTGACGCTGGAGAGCAGTGACATGGGTACACCTCACGACTCGAAGTGGTGCGGTGGTGCTTCCGCCCGGTGGGGGCGGGCCGGCCCGGGCGTGCGGCCCGGGCCGGCGGGGGCTGCTGAAGGGGGCGCCACCTCCCCGCTCAGTGGCCGCGGTTGGCGGTGGCCGTCTCGGTGATCGCGCGCAGCGACTCCTTGAGCGAACCCATGGTGGCGAGCACCGCGGTCGGCTCGTAGCCGCAGTGGGCCATGCAGTTTTCGCAGCGCGGGTCCCGGCCGCGGCCGTACTTGCTCCAGTCGGTCTGCTCGACGAGCTCGCGGTAGGTGGGCACGTAGCCGTCGGCCATCAGGTAGCACGGCCGCTGCCAGCCGAACAGCGAGTAGTTGGGAATGCCCCAGGGGGTGCACTCGAAGTCCTTCTTGCCTTCCAGGAAGTCCAGGAAGAGCGGACTGTGGTTGAGCCGCCACCGCTTGCGGTTGCCGCCGGCGAAGGCCTTGCGGAAGAGGTCGCGGGTCTGCTCGACGCCGAGGAAGTGCTCCTGGTCGGGGGCCTTCTCGTAGGCATAGGCCGGGGAGATCATCATCTCGTCGACCTTGAGCTCGTCGTTGAGGTAGTCCAGGACCTCGATGACGGTCTGCGGGGTGTCGGTGTTGAAGAAGGTGCTGTTGGTGGTGACCCGGAAGCCTCGCTGCTTGGCCTCCTTGATCGCCGCCACCGCCTCGTCGAAGGTGCCCTCCTTGGCCACCGACTCGTCGTGCCGCTCGCGCAAGCCGTCGATGTGCACGGCGAAGGTGAAGTACGGCGAGGGGCGGAACTTGTCGATCTTCTTGCGCAGCAGCAGGGCGTTGGTGCAGAGGAAGACGTACTTGCGGCGCTCGACCAGCTGGCGGACGATCTCGTCGATCTGCGGGTGCATCAGCGGCTCGCCGCCGGCGATCGAGACCATCGGGGCGCCCGACTCCAGGACCGCGCCGACCGCCTGGGCGACCGGCATCCGCTGCTTCAGGACGCCCGCCGGGTGCTGGATCTTGCCGCAGCCCTCGCAGGCCAGATTGCAGGCGAACAGCGGTTCGAGCTCGACGATCAGCGGGAACTTGTCCCGCCGCTTGAGCAGCTTCTGCTGCATGAGGTAGGTGCCGACCCGCACGGTCTGGCGCAGCGGCATGGCCATGGCTAGCTCGCCTCCTGAGGGAGCGTCGAGGATGTGGGGTGGTTCGGGTCCGGGGCGACGGTCGGCAGCTCCTGCCGGTGCCAGTCGACGAGGGCGGGGACGGTCGCCCGCAGGGTCCGCCAGGCGCGCACCCCCGCGGGCAGGGTGCCGGGCCGCAGCAGCTCGCGCTCGGGGGTGTCCACCACGACGCGCAGGACGGCCGCGGGCAGCGCCGGCCGCAGCTCGCGCAGGGTGGCCAGGACGGCGGCGGCCTCCATGTCGACGGCGAGCGCGCCCTGCAGGTGCAGGGCCCGCCGTTCGAGGCCGCGGACCACGTGGTCGGCGGTGTGGTGCATCCCGGTGTGCGCGGTCAGGCCGTGCTCCTTGAGGGCCCGGACGAGCTCCGCGGCCGAGCCGACCGCGAAGAGGTTGCCCTCCGCGTCCCGTACGCCGTCGGCGACGATCACGTCGCCCGGGGCCATCCCGGGGGCGACGGACGCGCCGAAGCCGGCCACCACGACCGCGCCGTAGCCGCCCGGGGCGGAGCCGAGCAGCCGCCGCACGACGTGGGCGGCGCGCCGCCGGCCCACCCCGGTACGGACCAGCACCGGCGGCCCGCCCGAGGCGCCGCGCCAGTCCCCGCCGCGCAGGGCCCAGACCTCGGGACCCAGTGCGCAGAGCACCAGCAGGGGGGCGGTGGTCACCGCGCCGCCCCGATCGCCGGGGCGGCGCCGCTCTCCCGGCCGGCCGTGCGGCGGCCGCCCAGGTAGCGGCCGAGCGCGGTGACGGGGAAGACGAGCCGGTACAGGTGGTAGTTGATGGAGAAGTCCCACGGGAAGCCGGTGCCGGTGAACTGCGGCTCGTCCCAGGTGCCCTCGGGCAGCTGGGTGCGGACCAGCCAGTCCACCCCGCGCTCCACCGCCGGGTTGGCCCGACCGTCCGGCCCCTCGCCGGCCGCGAGCAGCGCCATCAGCGCCCACGCGGTCTGCGAGGCGGTGGACTCGCCGCGCCCGGCCCAGTGCGCCGGGTCGTCGTAGGAGCGCATGTCCTCGCCCCAGCCGCCGTCGCCGTTCTGCCGGTCCTCCAGCCAGCGCACGGCCTGGCGGATCGCCGGGTGCTCGTCCGGGACGCCGGCCGCGACCAGGGCGGGCAGCACCGAGCCGGTGCCGTAGATGTAGTTGGTGCCCCAGCGGCCGAACCAGGACCCGTCGGCCTCCTGGTTGCGCAGCAGCCACTCGACGCCGCGCTTGGTGCGCGGGTCCCCCGCCCAGCCCACCTCTGCGAGCATCTCCACCACGTGGGCGGTGACGTCGGCGGACGGCGGGTCGACCACCTCGCCGAAGTCGCAGAACGGCAGCTTGTTCGGCAGCGTGCTGGTGTTGTCGACGTCGAAGGCGCCCCAGGCGCCGTTCTTGGACTGCATGCCGAGGTTCCACAGGACCCCGCGGTCCACCGCCCCGCCGACCTTCTCCGGGTCGGGGTGGGCGACCCGGCACAGCGCGAGCACCACCTCGGCGGTGTCGTCGATGTCGGGGTAGGTGTCGTTCTCGAACTCGAAGGCCCAGCCGCCCGGGTCCAGCGAGGGGCGCCGCACCGCCCAGTCGCCGCGCTTTCGGATCTCCTCGCCGAGCATCCAGTCGACGGCGGAGACCAGCGCCGGGTGGTCGGCCGGCACCCCGGCGTCGACCAGGGCGATGGTGGCCAGGCAGGTGTCCCAGACCGGGGACTGGCAGGCCTCCAGCCAGCGCCGGCCGTCCTCGGTGTGCACCGTGAAGCGGTCGAAGGAGGCGAGCCCGGCCCGCATCACCGGATGCTCCAGCTCGTAGCCCTCCAGGTGCAGGGCGATCAGCGAGTAGACGGCCGGGGGCTGGATGCCGCCCCAGCAGCCGTCGGCCTCCTGCCGTTCGACGATCCAGCGGCGGGCCTGCGCGATGGCGTGTCGGCGCAGCGGGCGCAGCGCGCGGCGGCGATAGGCGTGCAGGACCTTGTCGAGCCGCTCGAAGAGACCGTCCCAGGTGGTGGCGGGGGCGAGCGGCCGGTCGGGGAAGGGGTGGTCCGGGTCGGTGTGCAGCTCGGTGAGCGCGAAGGGCGCGGGGCGTACCGGGCGGTGGGCCGAGACGATGGTCAGCGGGACGATGGTCTGGCGGGCCCAGCAGCCGAAGGCGTAGATGTTCAGCGGGAGCCACTTGGGCAGGAAGATGATCTCGGGCGGCATCTCCGGGAGCCGTTCCCAGGGCCACCAGCCGAAGAGCGCGAGCCAGATCCGGGTGAAGACCCGGGCGGCGGCGATGCCCCCGGCGGAGCGGACGTAGCGTGCGGCGGCCAGCATGTGCGGGGCGTTCGGGTCGTCGCCGGCGAGTTTGAGGGCGACGTACGCCTCGACCGTGGTGGACAGTTCGGGCGGCCCGCCGTGGAAGGTGGACCAGGTGCCGTCCTCGCGCTGCTGGGAGCGGATCCACTCGGCGCTGGCCTTGGTCTGTTCCTCGGTCCGGATTCCGAGGAACTGCCGGAGCAGTAAGTCCTCGGCGTCCATGGTGACGTTGGTCTCCAGGTCGCCCTTCCACCAGCCTTCGGGGCTCTGCAGCGCGAGCAGGTGGGTGGTGGCGCGGGCCAGGGCGTCCCGGGCGTCGGCCGCCGCGCGGTCCGCCTCGCCGCCCGGCCGCGGCGGGTCGGCGTCTTCCGGCCGCCACCGCCCGGCCTCCAGCAGCGCCGGGGGGCGGTCGCCCACCGCGACCGGCTCGGAATCGTACTCAGGGTCGAGCCGGCCGTCCGCGGTTGCTGTCAACGTAACGTCACCTCTCTCGTACCACCACGAATTCGGCGAGTGCGACGAAGTGCTCGCGCACCTCGTCGGACATGGGCACCTCGTCCAGGGCGGCGAGGGCAGTCGTGTGCTGGCGGCGGGCCTCCTCCTGGGTCCAGGCCCGGCCGCCGGCCTCCTCGATCAGCGCGGCGCGGGCGGCGAGTTCGGGCTCGCTCTCCTCGCCGCGGCCCTTCGGGTCGGCCAGCTCTTCGGCCAGCCTGCGGGAGGCGGCGCCGCCCTCGGCCAGGGCGGCGGCGACCGGCAGGGACTTCTTGCGCTGGCGCAGGTCGCCCCAGTGCGGCTTGCCGGTGACCTCGGTGGCGCCCCAGATGCCGAGCAGGTCGTCCACCGCCTGGAAGGCCAGGCCCAGGTGGTGGCCGTAGCGCTGGAGGGAGTCGGAGACCTTGTCGTCGGCCCCGGCCAGCACGGCGCCGATCGCCGAGGCGGCGGCGAGCAGGGCGCCGGTCTTGCCGCCCTCCATCTCCAGGCACTCGGCGACGGTGACGCTGTCCCGCTGCTCGAAGGCGACGTCCATGGCCTGGCCGTCGATGAGCCGGCGGGTGGCGGTGGTGAGCAGCCGGACGGCGCGCGCGGCGTCGGTGGCGCTCGCCCTGCCGGCCACGCCGGCGTCGAGCAGCACCTCCGTCCCGAGCGTCGCCAGGGCGTCGCCGACCAGGATCGCCTGGGCCGGGCCGAAGACCGTCCAGGCGGTGGCCCGGTGGCGCCGGGTCTCGTCACCGTCCATCAGATCATCATGGAGCAGGGAGAAGTTGTGCACCAGTTCAACGGCGACCCCACCGGCCACCCCGACCTCGGACGGCGCACCCGCCGCCCGGGCCGACAGCAGCGCCAGGGCCGGGCGGACGGCCTTGCCGCCGTCCCCCGTGACCGGGGTGCCGTCCCGGTCGATCCAGCCGAAGTGGTACGCCGCGACGGTGTCCATCGGTGCGGCCAAACGGGCGACGGCGGCGCGCAGCGGCGGGGTGCAGAGCGTGCGGCTGCGGGCGAGCAGCTCCGGCACCGAGACCGGTTCGGCGTGCGCCGTGCCTCCGACGGCGATGCCGGTGCGTGACTCCACGTGCGTTCCCTCTCCCTGAAGGTGCCGGACCACGCGGGCCGGCCGGATGCTTGCGATGTCGGTGCGGCCGAAGCGGCCGACGGTACGGCCGACGGCTCTCGCGGGGTCGCCGGCGGCGGGGCCGGTCGTCACCTCGGCCACCTCCCGTCGCCCCGGTCCACCGGGAGCCGGGTGCCGGCCGCGGCGAGCGCCGCGTCGGCCGCGGCGTGGCCGCTGCGCACGGCTCCCTCCATGGTCGCGGGCCAGCCGGTGGCCGTCCACGAACCGGCCAGCAGCAGGCCGGGCACGTTCGTCCGGGCCGACGGGCGCAGCGTCGCGCTGCCGGGGGCCGGGTCGAAGGTGGCGGTGCGCTCGCGGGTGACGAAGAAGTCCAGCACCTCGGCGCCGGCAGCGGCGGGCAGCAGCCGGGCGAGCTCCGGCAGGTAGCGGGCGCGCAGCTCGGCGACCGGAAGGTCGATCTCGTCCTGGACGGCGGACTGCGACAGCGCCAGGTACTGGGCGCCCGGGTACTCCCGGCCGAGGGCGGTACCGGCCAGGCCGGAGTGCGGGGTGCGGTCGAAGACCCACTGCACCGGGGAGTCGAGGGCCCCGAAGAACGGGCGGCGCAGCACCTTGCGGTCGTAGATCACGTGGACGTTGAGGATCGGCGAGGTGCCGAAGGCGGCCAGCCGGTCCTGTCCGGCAACGGCCTCGGGCGGCAGCAGCGCGGCGGCGCTGTCCTGGGCGCCGGCCAGGACGACGGTGTCGGCGGTGAGCAGCTCGTCGCCCTCCAGGCGGACGGCATGCTGGGGCGCGCCCGGCTTGAGCTCCGTCACGCGGGCGCGCAGCAGCACCGTCACGCCGGCGCGTTCCAGCTCGGCGAGCGCCCGGTCGTGGTGGATCGCGCCGAGCGGGACCGCGGCGATGCCGATGTCGGAGGCGCCCGGGTCGGAGAGCAGGCCGGTCTTGAAGACCATCGCGGCCAGGGCCAGCGACACCTGATCGGCCCGCGCGTTCAGGGTGGCGACGCCGACCAGGTCCCACAGGGCGGCGAGGGTCCGCTCGTTCTGGCCGTGGCGGCGCAGCCACGCGCCGAAGGAGACCCGGTCCAGCGCCGGGTCGGCGAGGTCCAGGTTCTGGAGGGCGAGCGCGCCGCGGACGACCCGGGCGCGGTCGGCCGGGCCGAGGTGCGGGTAGCGGGCGAGGCTGCAAGCCAGGTGCAGCGGAACGGGCAGGCCGGCCCGGCGCAGCCGGCCGAGGGTGCGCACGGGGGAGTCCGCGGGCCCGGCGACGGACAGCACCGGGACGTCCAGGCGGTCCTGGACGTGGACGAGCCGGGTGGCGCCGAGCCGGTCGAGCAGGCCGCGGTAGGCGGTGCAGCAGCGCAGGAAGACGTGCTGGCCGTTGTCGACGGTCAGCTCGCCGCGCCGGAAGGAGAAGGCCAGCCCGCCGAGGCGGGGCCGGCCCTCGGCCAGGGTGACCTTGTGACCGGCCTCGGCCAGCCGCAGCGCGGCGGTGATGCCGGCCAGGCCGCCGCCGACCACGACGGCGGCCGGGCGGGCGGCATCGACTCGCCCGGTCATCGGCCCTCCCCCTCGCAGTCGCTGGACCGCCCGGCGGCGGCTGCTGTGATCAGCACGGTCGTCGACAGCACGGCTCTACCCATAAGTGATTCACCGCTGACACAGCGTGACAGAAGCGCGGCGAGAATCAAGAACGCCCCCCGGCGAGCCCGGAAAGCGCCACGTACGCCTTCTCCCAGCCCGGCAGCGAGACCCGGCCGCGCAGCACCGACTCGGGGTCGGCGGCGATCCGGCCGAGCAGCCGGTGGTAGATGCCCGCCATCGCGGCGGTGCAGGCCCGGCTGCGGCGGTCGAGCATCGGCAGCAGTCGCAGGCCCTCCTCGAACGCGGCCTGGGCGCGGGCGGCCTCGAAGGCCACCAGGCCGGTGAAGTCGGCACCGGCGGGCGGCAGCGGCTGCGCGAAGCCCTGCTGGCAGCCGAATCGGACCAGGTCCTCGCCGGGCAGGTAGGTGCGGCCGTTCAGGGCGTCCTCGCGCAGGTCGCGCAGGATGTTGGTGAGCTGGAGAGCCAGGCCCAGGGTGTCGGCGTACTGCGCCCCGCGCTCCGGGTCGTCGCAGCCGTACACGCCGAGCGAGAGCCGGCCGATCGCGCCGGCCACGCACCGGCAGTAGACCTTCAGCTCCTCATACGTCTGGTACTCGGCGCCCTTGAGGTCCATCTCGACGCCGTCGATCAGCTCGTCGAAGCCGCCGAGCGGGATCGGGAAGCGCCGGGCCGCGTCCGCCAGGGCGACCTTGATCGGGTCGGTGTCGTCCTCGGCGACCGCGCCGGCGCGGATCCCGTCCAGCAGTTCCCGGGTGCGCAGCAGCGCCTCCGCCTTGCGGTCGGCGGGCAGGTCCCCGTCGCCGATGTCGTCCACCCGGCGGGCCAGGGCGTACAGGGCTGACATGGCCAGCCGCTTCGGCTCGGGCAGCAGGCGGATGCCGTAGCTGAAGTTGCGCGCCTGCAGCCCGGTGACTGCCTCGCAGTACCGGTACGCCGCCATGACCTGGGCCGACGCCAGTGGTGATGCCGCCACTCGGGCGTTCACCTTCCCTTCGCGAAGATGGCCGCCGCCTTCGCTGCGAGGCGGCGCTTGTGCGGCTTCGCCTGCTGGGCGAGAACGTCGTACCCGGCGTCCTCGACGGCCGCCAGGGCCGCGTATCCGCCTGCGGTGAATCCCGCCAGGAGCAGTCGAAGCCTCCCCCGAACCGTACCCACCAGCGGCGCACCGCGGTCGAGCAGGGTGCGGGCACGCTCCGCCTCGTACGCGATCAGCTCGCGGACCGGGCCGCTCGCGGAGGGGGCGGCGAGGTCGGCCTCGGTGACGCCGAAGCGTTCGAGGTCCTCGGCCGGCAGGTAGATCCGGCCGCGGGCCAGGTCCTCGGCGATGTCCTGCAGGTGTTCGACCAGCTGGAGGGCGGTGCAGATCGCGTCGGAGAGCTCGATCCGTTCGGGGGTGGCGACACCGGCGATGGCGAGCACCAGGCGGCCGACCGGATCGGCGGAGAGCGTGCAGTAGCCGACCAGGTCGTCGTAGGTGGCGTAGCGGGCGATGGTCTGGTCCACCCGGTTGGCCTCGATGAGCCGGCGGAACGGCTCCGGGGTGAGCCCGTGCCTGTCGACCAGCGGGACCAGCGGGTGCATCAGCGGGTGGCGCGGGCGGTCGGCGGTGTCCGGGTGAAGCGCCGCCTCGAACACCCGGTCGAGGTCGCGCTCCAGCCCGTCGAGCAGCGCCAGGCGGAAGGCGACCTCCTCCGGAGCGGGCGGGCCGGACTGGGCCGAAAGGGTGGTGGGGAGCTCGGCGTCGACGCCGAGCAGGCGGGCGGTGCCGACCGGGTCGGCCAGGTCGCCGTCGCCGGCGTCGTCGACCAGCCGGGCGAAGCCGTAGACCGCCATCAGGTCGCCGCGCCAGGCGGCGGGCAGGAAGAAGGGGGCGACCGGGAAGTTCTCCGCACTCGCCTTGTCCAGCGTCACCCCCGATGAACGGTCCACTGGCTCACTGCTGGGCTGGGCCGAAGCCGACACTGCTGTCACTCCCCCGTTCTACACCGATGGGCATCAACGGCCCGACTCGGACACGCGTCCGAGCACGGGCGACACATCCGGCACACCGCCCCCGCCCATACAGCCTGACACCACGGGCCGCGCCGGAGAAGGGCGCCCCGCCCGGCGCACGGGGCGCTCACCCCGCCGGCGGCAGGCCACCCGGGGTACCGGCGGGGGTGCACGACGAACCGGGACACGCAGCGGGGCCGGTTCCGGAAACTCCCCGGAACCGGCCCCCTGGGTGCCTGGGTACTACGGGCGCTCGCCGCGCTCGTAACGGCCGACGACCTCGTCGGTCGGACCGTCCATGACCAGCTCACCGGCCTCGATCCAGATGGTCCGCTCGCAGACCTCGCGGATCGAGTTGTTGTCGTGGCTGACCAGGAAGACCGTACCGGCGGAGCCGCGCAGCTCGTCGATGCGCCGCTTGCTGCGCTGCTGGAAGGCCTGGTCACCGGTGGCCAGGGCCTCGTCGATCAGCAGCACGTCGTGGGTCTTGGCGGCGGCGATCGAGAAGCGCAGGCGGGCGCCCATGCCGGAGGAGTAGGTGCGCATCGGCAGGGAGATGAAGTCGCCCTTGTCGTTGATGCCGGAGAAGTCGACGATCTCCTGGTAGCGCTCCTTCACCTGGGCCGGGGTCATGCCCATCGCCAGGCAGCCGAGGATGACGTTGCGCTCACCGGTGAGCTCGTTCATCAGGGCCGCGTTGACGCCCAGCAGCGAGGGCTGGCCGTTGGTGTAGATGCCGCCCCGCTCGGTCGGCAGCAGGCCCGCGATGGCGGCCAGCATGGTCGACTTGCCGGAGCCGTTGGAGCCGATCAGGCCGATGGCCTCACCCTTGTAGGCGGTGAAGCTGATGCCCTTCACGGCGTGCACCTCGCGCACGCCGGCCGCGCGCTTGCGGCTGATGATGCGGCTTATCGCCGAGGTGGCGCTGCCCTTGCCGGAGCCGGCGCCGTGCACCCGGTAGACGATGTGCACGTCGTCGACGACGACGGTGGGCTCGCGGGCCACCTTCACGGCGGGGACGGCGTCGCGCTTGCTCAGGTCGGTGTCAGCCACGGCCGTACTCCTCCTCGGCCTTCCAGAAGAAGACGTATCCGATGACGAACATCCCGACCGCCCAGGCGATGCCGTACGTCCACTGGTGCGGCGGCAGGGTCTGGTGCACGGGCTGGTGCTTGTTGTAGATGATCGGCGCGAAGGCGTGCCGGAGCAGGTCCATGTAGACCGAGGCCGGGTTGAGGGCCATCAGCGTCTGGATGTAGTGCGGCCAGGTCTGGATCTTGTCCTGGATGCTGAACATCACGCCGGACAGGAACATCCAGGCCCGCATCACGAAGGGGATCAGCTGGGAGATGTCACTGGTCTTGGAGCCGATCCGGGCGAAGACCAGGGAGACGCCGGTGTTGAACATGGTCTGCAGGAGCAGCGCCGGGAGGATCAGCAGCCAGGTCTTGCCCGGGGTGATGCCGGCGGCCAGCACGGTGATGACCAGCACGACCATCGAGATCAGCAGCTGCTGGAGCTGGATCACGGTGAAGGCGATCGGCAGGCTGGCGCGGGGGAAGTGCAGCGCCCGGATCAGGCCGAGGTTGTCGGAGATCGCCCGGGTGCCGGACTGCACCGCGTTCTGGGTGAACTGGAAGACGAAGACGCCGATGCAGAGCCAGGCGATGTAGGTGTTGCCCGGGAAGCCCTGCTTGCTCGCCAGGATCACGCCGAAGACCAGGTAGAACACGGCGCAGTTGAGCAGCGGGGTCACGACCTGCCACAGCTGCCCGAGCTTGGCGTCGGTGTACTGGGCCACCAGGCGGGCGGTGGCGAAGGCCCAGATGAAGTGGCGCCGGGCCCAGAGCTGCTTGGTGTAGGCGAACAGACCGGGCCGGGCGCCGCTCACCGACAGACCGTACTTGTCCGCAAGCTGCTTGGGGGTCAGGCCCGCGTCCGCCCCCCTGGGGGCTGAGAGGCTGACGGGTTCACTCACTGTCGACACATTCGTCCTTCACGCGGGATCGGTCGGGGCGGCCGGTCGGCGGGGGTCCGCCGGCCTTGCGCCGATGGGGATCCACTGGGATCACGGGAGAGTCCGGCCGGTGTGTGGTCACCGGCCGCAGCGATCGATCATTCGATCAGATGACCGGTGGCCGGCCCAGCCTGGTCAATCGCCAAACGGTACGCCATCGCATGGGCCGGCGCGGCCCCGAGGGTTCGCGCCAACCCGCCCGGAACCCGCCCCACCAGGCCTTCAGCGCCTCCGAGGAGGGGCGGCGGGCCAGGGTCAGCAGGAACCAGGTTCCCAGATAGAGAGGCATCAACAGGGCCGGAAGGTTCCGCCGCGCGAGCCAAACCCTGTTCCGGGCCACGTTGTGGAAGTACGTGGCGTGCCGGGCGGGTGAGGTCGTCGGGTGGTGCAGCACGACGTCCGCCCGGTAGTCGATGGCCCAGCCGGCGTCCAGCGCGCGCCACGCGAGGTCGGTCTCCTCGTGGGCGTAGAAGAACTCGGCGGGCAGCTGGCCGGCCTGCTCGAACACCGTGCAGCGCACGGCGCTGGCGCCGCCCAGGAAGGTGGTCACCCGGGACGAGCGCAGCGGGTCGCTGGCGCGCAGCCGGGGGACGTGCCGGCGCTGGGTGACACCGGTGTCGGGGTCGGCGATCCGGAAGGAAACGATGCCCAGCTCCGGATCGGCGCTGAAGGCCTCGCGCAGCAGGCGGGCCGAGTCGGTGCGCGGCAGGTGCCCGTCGTCGTCCAGGAAGAGGACGGCGTCGACGTCCCGGCCGTTGCGGCCGAACAGTTCGATGCCGACGTTGCGCCCGCCCGGGATGCCGAGGTTCTCCGGCAGCTCGACGGTGCGCACGCCCTCCGGCAGCGGCGGCAGCGGGGCGCCGTTGGCGACCACGGCCAGCTCGACCGTCGGGCCCTCCTGGGCGCGGACGGACTCGATCAGGGCGTTCAGCTCCTCGGGCCGGTTGCCCATGGTGATGATGACGGCGCCCAGCTTGAACGTGTCCGCGTTGACCGTGTCCGCGGCCGTGCCGTGCGCGGCGCTCACGCCGCTCCCCGCGCTCATCGCAGCCTGCTCGAGAGGACGATGCTGAGCAGGTGCAGCACGGTCTGCAGCATGGCGATCGCGGCCAGCACGACCACCGCGAGGCGGGTGAAGGTCAGCCCGCCGTGGACGGCGTCGGCGATCCCGGCGGCCAGGATGAACAGCGAGGCCTCGACCGCGCCCACCAGGCGGTGGAACTTGAGGAAGGAGGCCGCCCGGCGGGCCTTGGCCACCGAGGACGAGCGCGGCACCGAGGCGCTGTCCTCGACGGCGGTCATGCCGCTGCGGGCCCGGGCCACGTCCACCAGGTCCGTCTCGGACTTGATCAGGATCGCGCCGAGCGCGGCCAGCGTGCCGAGGAAGGCCCACTCCCAGTGGGAGCCGTGGCCGTCGCGGTGCAGCAGGTCGGTGGCGCGCAGGCCGAGGCCGGTGAGCAGCGCCGCCTCGGACATGTAGTGGCCGACCCGGTCCAGGTAGACGCCGGTGAGCGAGGTCTGCCGGCGCCAGCGGGCCACCTCGCCGTCCACGCAGTCCAGCAGCAGGTAGACCTGGATCAGCAGGGCGCCGAGGATCGCGCCGGTCAGGCCCGGCACCACCAGCGCGGCACCGGCCAGGATGCCGGTGAACATCATCAGGTACGTCAGGCCGTTGGGCGTGATCGCCGTCATGGTGGAGAGCACGCGGGTGATCCGCAGCGAGATCTTCCGCATGTAGAGGCGCCCGGCCCAGTGCTCGGCGCTGCGGCGCTGGAGCATGCCCTCGGGGTGGATCACCGCGCGCAGCTCCTCGATCGAGGGCCGGCGGGTCAGGTCCACCGGGGGCCGCTCGGCGCCCGCGGTGGAGGGGTCAGCTGTTGACGGCTTGGACATAGTCGGCGTACGCGTCCCTGATTGCTGAGGGGGAGAGGTCGAGGTGCTCGAGGATGGTGAAACGGCCCGGGCGGGTGTTTGGAGCGTAGTGCACCGCTTCGGTGAACTCAGCCTCGGTGAAGCCGATCTGAGCGGCGGTCACCGGCAGTCCGTGGCGCGCCAGGCGCTCCACGATCAGGCCGGTCAGCTCGCGCTCGCCCCGCAGGAAGCTGGCGAACGCCGCGCCGAGGCCGACCTGTTCGCCGTGCTGGGCGGACCGCTTGGGATACAGCACGTCCAGGGCATGCGAGATCTCGTGGCAGGCACCCGACGAGGGACGGGTGCTGCCCGCGATGTTCATCGCGATGCCGGACAGTACCAGGGCCTCCGCCAGCGCCGTCAGGAGGTCCCGGTCCCCGAGGCTCCCGGGGTGGCGCAGCAGGTTCTCGCCCGCCGAGCGGGCCATCGCCACAGCCAGTCCGTCCACCGGCTCGCCGGTGACCGCGTGCGACAGCTCCCAGTCCGCGCAGGCTGAGATGTTGGAGATGACGTCGCCGATGCCGGCCGCCACGAAGCGCGGCGGGGCCTGCCGGATCACGTCCAGGTCGACGACGATGCCGATCGGGCTGGGCACCCCGTAGGAGCCCCGGCCGGCGTCGTTGTCGAGCGTGGAGACCGGTGAGCAGATGCCGTCGTGGGCGAGGTTGGTGGCCACCGCGACCAGCGGCAGGCCGACCCGGGCCGCGGCGTACTTGGCGGCGTCGATGATCTTGCCGCCGCCGAGGCCCACGATCGCGTCGTAGTGCCCGCCGCGCATCGCCTCGGCCAGGCGCACCGCGCTGTCCAGGCTGCCGTCGTCCACGTTGTACCAGTCGGCGCCGGGCAGGGCCGGCTCCAGGCGCTCGCGCATCGCGGCGCCGGAGCCGTTGCTGATCGCCACCGCGATCCGGCCCGAGGCCGACAGCCGCTGGTCGGCGAGGATGCCGCCGAGCGCGTCCAGCGCGCCCGGGCGGATCTCGACGAAGAGCGGCGACGGGACCAGTCGGGTCAGTACCGGCACGCGATCTCCCGCGCCTTCGCCAGGTCGTCGTGGTTGTCGACCTCGACCCAGGACACCTCGCCGATCGGCTGCACGTCGATCCGCAGGCCCCGGTTGACCATCTCCTGGTAGCCGTCCTCGTAGTACAGCTGCGGGTCGCGCTCGTAGGTGGCGCGCAGGGCGTCGGTCAGGTCGACGGCGGCGGACGGGTTGATCACGGTGACGCCGATGTACTCGCCGGTCGCGTCGGCCGGGTCCATCAGCTTGGTGATGCGGCGCATGCCGGCGGCCGGGTCGACGACGACCTTCATCTCCTCGTCGGCGAGCTTCTTCACCGTGTCGAGGGCGAGCAGGATGCCGGGGGCCCGGCCGGCCTCGGTGAGGCGCTGGTTGCCCTCCAGCATGGTGCGCTGCACGGAGGCCGGGTGGACGGTGTCGCCGTTGGCCAGCAGCAGGCCCTCGGCGAAGAGGTCGCGGGCGCACCACAGGGAGTAGGCGTTGTTCCACTCCTCGGCCTTGTCGTTCTCGACCAGGTGGAGCTTGACGCCGTACTTGCCCTCCAGGGCGGCCTTGCGGTCGTACACGGCCTCCTTGCGGTAGCCGACGACGACCGCGGCCTCACGCAGCCCGACCTCGGCGAAGTTGCCGAGCGTGAGGTCCAGGACGGTCCGCTCCCCGTCGACCGGCACCAGCGCCTTGGGCAGTGTGTCGGTGTACGGGCGCAGCCGGCGGCCGGCGCCGGCTGCCAGAACGAGGCCGATCATGCGAGGTCTCCTGATCCGTCGTGCTGTGCGCGGGCGCGCCGGGGCGCCGGCACTCGTCGGCCGGGCCGCACAGCGGCGCGCCGGTGCCGGCGCAGATGCGGGCACCGTGTCGTAAGTGATGGTAGGCGACCGTGGCGACCAGCCCGAACGCGGCCGGGCAGCTGGGAGGTGACTGAGTGGTGGCCGGGAGTGGACCGGGAGCAGTGTGGGACGGGGCCGAACGCGCGTCGAACGACCTCCGAACTGACCTGCTACCTCCGTGACCCTTCCGGGGCCCTGTCGAGTCCTCCCGTGCCCGGAAAAGACCCCTGGAGAGTCATGATCCGCCCGGTTGTGCGTGGGACCGGTGCCTACCGCCACCCATACGGCAGACTGGAGCCCGACGCCGGCGCGGGTGCCCCCGCTGCGTCCGCTGCATCCGTGTACCGGACGCACCCGATGCTCCCGTCGCTCCCGCTCCCGAAAGAGGCCCCATGCCCCAGAGTCCGCCGACCAACCCGACGCACTTCACCTCAGAGGTCGACACCGGCCTCGACGTGGAGACCGACGTAGCGGCCGACCCGGGGGCCGCCGGCACCGACGAGATCCTGCTGGAACTGGTCGACGACGAGGGCGTCACGATCGGCACCGCCGAGAAGCTCTGGGCCCACCAGCAGCCGGGCCGGCTGCACCGGGCGTTCTCGGTCTTCCTCTTCGACCGCCAGGGGCGACTGCTGCTCCAGCGCCGCGCGCTCGGCAAGTACCACTCGCCTGGCGTCTGGTCGAACACCTGCTGCGGCCACCCGTACCCGGGCGAGGCGCCGTTCGTCGCCGCCGCCCGCCGCACCGCCGAGGAGCTGGGCGTCGCCCCGGCGCTGCTCTGCGAGGCCGGGAACGTCCGTTACGACCTGCCGGACGAGGCCTCCGGGCTGATCGAGCGGGAGTGGAACCACCTGTTCGTGGGCCTGGTCACCGCGCCGGTGCGGCCCGACCCGGACGAGGTGGACGACCACGCCTTCGTCACCGCGCAGGAGCTGCGGGAGCTGCGGGCCGAGCGGACGTTCTCGGTCTGGTTCGACACGGTCTTCGAGGCGGCCCTGCCCGGGATCCGGGAGATCGCCGGTCGGGACTGGTAGCCGCACGCCGGTGACGGGCCGGTCCCCGGTCAGTCGTCCTTCCGCGGGGGAATGGGCAGCGAGGCCCAGATGACCTTGCCGCCCTCCCTCGTCCGCTCCACGTCGCACATCCCGCCTGCCTGCAGGGTCACGCTCTTCACCAGCAGCAGGCCGCGCCCGCCGGTCCGCGCGGTGTCGCTCTCCAGCGCCTTCGGCCGGTACGGGTCGCCGTCCTCGACCGAGACCCGCACCCAGCCGCCGCGCACCGTCAGCTCGGTGGTCACCTCCGGTGACAGCTTGGCGGCGTGCGTCACGGCGTTGCTGACCAGCTCCGAGACGATCAGCAGCAGGTCGTCCACCAGCTCCTGGTACCGCACCGCGCCCATCCCCTGGGCCAGCAGCCGGTCCCGCACCGCGTGCCGGGTGCGCGGCACCGAGGACCCCGTGGCGGGCACCGGGAACCGCCAGGCGCCCTCGGCCGGCTCCGTCGCCGTGTGTCCCGGTCCGCGCGGGGCGCCGAGTCCGGCTCCGCGGTCGGCCTCGTGCCCGGCGCCGTCGCGTCTCGGCTCGGCCTTCGCCGCCCCGCTGATCTGCTCCACGTCCAGCCGCCCTTCGTCCGCGACCCGGGAATCAGGCGTTCCGCTCATGGCGCCCTCGGTGCACAGAGGCTAGGAGAGCGGCCCCCGGGACCGTGGCACCGTCGAGAATCTGCTCGTGTCGGACCACTCCCGACCGGCATCGATCGGCGCTCCCACCGGAGTCGACCGATTCGTTCGCGCTCGACGTCGCTTCGCCGCCGGTTCGCGCACCCTCGCGAGCCGTCCCAGCCAGCCCAGGCATCCCCGCCGGGGAAACGCAGGTGAGAAGCACTCCAGAACCCTGGTAATGTTCTCTCTGTCGCCGAGGGGGCGAGACAAACCCCGAAGCACACACCCCGTCCGGGTGGCGGAATGGCAGACGCGCTAGCTTGAGGTGCTAGTGCCCTTTATCGGGCGTGGGGGTTCAAGTCCCCCCTCGGACACAGCCGAATTCCCCGTGGGATCCGAAAGGAATCCCGCGGGGAATTTTCTTTTTTCACCGCCGAGGTGTCGGGGCCCCTGTCCCCGGCTTGCCTGGTTCCGGCGCGGAAGGCCTGGCCCGAGGGCCGCAGTGCTCCGGATAACGGACACGAGATGGCAACGATCGGACGGTTTGAGCTTCCTCTGAGGTATACGACCGATTTCGCCTCATAGGCTGCTGGGCGTTTGTCCGGAAAACACACGCAAAACCGCTGTAAACGAGGACACGACCCGATGACCCCGAGCGAGAGGACCGATACGTTGAGTGAGCAGGAGCAGTCGACGGCATCGCATCAGAACTACCGACGCTCGCTCGGCACCATCAGCCTCACCGCCGTCGGGCTGGGCTCGATCATCGGATCCGGGTGGCTGTTCGGCGCCGAGCGGGCCGCCCGCCTCGCCGGGCCCGCGTCGATCCTCGCCTGGGTGATCGGCGCCGCGGTGGCCCTCACCATCGCGCTGACCTACAGCGAGCTGGGCTCGATGTTCCCCAAGGCCGGCGGCATGGTCCGGTACGGCCAGTACTCGCACGGCTCGCTGGCCGGCTACCTCGCCGCCTGGGCCAACTGGATCGCCATCGTCTCGGTCATCCCCGGCGAGGCCACCGCGTCCGTCCAGTACATGAGCTCCTGGCACTTCGCCTGGGCGAAGGGCCTCTACGAGGGCAAGGAGCTGACCGTCAGCGGCGTGGCACTCGCCAGCGTGCTCCTGGTCGGCTACTTCGTCCTCAACTGGTTCGCGATCACGCTCTTCGCCAAGACCAACACGGCGATCACCGTCTTCAAGGTCGTCGTCCCGACGCTGACCGCCGGCGCCCTGCTGTTCGCCCACTTCGACACCGCCCACTTCACCGACCACGGCGGCTTCGCGCCGAACGGCTGGAGCGCGGTGTTCACCGCCGTCGCCGTCTCCGGCATCGTCTGGGCGTTCAACGGCTTCCAGTCCCCGCTCAACCTGGCGGCCGAGGCCAACAACCCCGGCAAGTCGCTGCCGAAGGCCGTCATCGGCTCGATCCTGATCGCCCTGGTGATCTACGTCGCGCTCCAGGTCGCCTTCATCGGCGCCATCCCGGCCGCCGACCTGTCGAAGGGCTGGAGCGGCCTCGGCTACACCTCGCCGCTGGCCGACCTGTCGATCGCCTGGGGCCTCAACTGGCTCGCCATGCTGCTGTACGCGGACGCGTTCATCTCCCCCAGCGGCACCGGCATGATCTACGCCGCCACCACCTCGCGCATGATCCACGGTGTGCAGGAGAACGGGCACCTGCCGCGGATCTTCGGCAAGGTCGACGCGCGGACCGGCATCCCCCGCCCGGCCCTGGTGCTCAACCTCGTCGTCGCGTTCCTCTTCCTCGCCGTCTTCCGCGGCTGGGGCTCGCTCGCCGAGATCGTCTCCGTGGCCACCGTCATCTCGTACATCACCGGCCCCGTCGCCGTGATGGCGCTGCGCCGCCTCGCCCCCGACCTGCCCCGGCCGGTCCGGCTGCGCGCGATGCCGGTCGTCGCTCCGGTCGCGATGGTGTTCGGCTCCCTGGTCCTGTACTGGGCCCGCTGGCCGCTCACCGGCAAGGTCATCCTGCTGATGGCCGCCGGCCTGCCGATCTGGGCCTGGTACGAGCTGCGCAAGCCGTGGGCCGAGCTGCGTCCGCACCTGCGGGCGGGTGCCTGGATGGTCGGGTACCTGTTCGTGATGGCCGCCGTCTCCTGGGCCGGCAGCACCGACTTCGGCGGGCAGGGCTACCTGCCCGAGGGCTGGGACCTGCTGATCGTCGCCGCCCTGGCGCTCGCCTTCTACTACTGGGGCGTCGCCAGCGCCTGGGCCAACCCGTCGCTGGCGGAGGTCCGCCGGGAGCTGGACGCGGAGGCCGTGCCGGCCGAGCAGGCTCCGGAGTCGCGGGAACCCTCTCGGGTCTGAGGCCCTGAAACGGTGAGAGTGCCGGTCGAGCGTGGCTCGACCGGCACTCTTGCGTTCTGGGTGGGGTGGGGCCGGGGTGTCGGGTGAGGTGCGCCGGGCGCCGGGCGAACAGATGACAGCGGACAGATTTCAAATGACAGATTTCAGATTCTGTCATCTGAAATCTGTCAGTTGTCGCTCGCCGCCGGCCGGCCTCAGCCGCGCCGGGCGCGGCGGATCGCCGAGGTGATCACCGGCGGGAGCAGATCCCGGGCGGCGCGCTTGGCGACGTTGACGGGGCGGCGCTGCTCAGCGGCGCGAGCGCGGCGGGCGGCGAGGTCGCGGGCGGCCTCCTCCTGCGCCTCCAGCAGGGCCCGGCGGGACTCCTCGGCCGCCTGGTCGGCGTCGCGGCGGGCGGCCTCGGTCGCCAGCCGGCGCTGGTGGCGGGACGGCCGGAACGACTCGATGCCGTCCGAGGTGCCGACCATCCGCAGCAGCTGCCGGCCGTTCAGGGTCTCGGTGGTCAGGAGGCAGCCCTCGGCGAGGTCCACCCGGTCCAGCAGGTCGCGCTGGAAGGGCTCCGGGTCCCCCCAGGTGCCGTAGAACTTGCACTCGGTCAGCATGATCGGCTTGAGTCCGTGGTTGAACACGGCCTCCCAGGTCGCGGCGGCGACACCCGGGGTGTGCTGGGAGCGGTAGTCGTCGAGCACCACGACGCCCTGGTCCTGCAGCGCGGTGCGGGCCACCTGGAGGTCGCCGACGACGTGCTCGTAGAGGTGCGAGGCGTCGATGTGGATGAACCGGAACGCTCCCGCCGGGATCCGCCCGCCCGCGAGCGACGAGGTCGGCGCCTGGATGATCTCCGGCAGCTCGTCGTGGAACGCGAGGTAGTTGGCCTCGAAGGCGGACCGGGTCAGGGTCTTCCGGTAGGAGATGTCCATCTCCGCCGCGTTCTCGTCGTCCGGCGCGTCCGAGTCGAAGAGGTCACAGACGGTGAACGTCTCGCCGGGCTGGAGGTGCTCGCCGATGACGATCGCACTGCGGCCCAGGTATGCGCCCATCTCCAGCAGATCACCGGTGACCCCGGCCTTCTCCTGCCGACCCAGGAACCACTCGAAAGAATGCCGATCGTGATCCCAGAACCAGCCCGGGACATCGTCCAGCGCAGCCGGCTCGGCGGGCCTCTGCTCCTCGGCAGTGAACGCGTCGGTCACGGGGAAGCTCCTTAGGCGGTACGGATGACCTGCGGGTCGAGCCAGACCTCAGAACGAGTGGGCGACAGCCGGGGCACCTTCGGGGCGCACGAAATACCGACGGTGCGCACACCACCTGCACCCGCCGCTAACACTAGCCCCCCGCAGCTGAGTTCGCTGCAATCTACAGCCGAGCCATCGGGCTTGAGGAGGTTTTCGCGCAATGGGTTTCGTGGACTGTCGCATCGGGGCCGGAGATGAACACGGCATGCTGACCACGTACATCCATTGTGCCCTCTCGAATCCGCAGAGTCACCATCCGCCGGAATGATCTTCGTTGCAGCTGCGGCACCTAGCCTGGTCGCGGGCGGCCCGCAGGGGCCCGGAGCGAGGAGCGGAGCGAGATGGCGACAACCGAGCAGGGCCGGACGGCACTGGCCGGGGAACTGGCGGCGATGATGGCCGAGGACGCCGCCGCGGCTCGGCTGGCCAACAGCCCCGACCTCGCCGATCAGGCGGTCTGGCGGCGGCTCACCACCCGGCACGGGGACCGGCTCGCCGAGATCATGGCGGTGCACGGCTGGCCGACCGAGGCGCTGGTCGGCCCGGACGCGGCGAAGGCGGCCTGGCTGGTCGCGCAACATGCGGACCGTCAACTCGACGTCCAGCGGCGGGCCGTGGAGCTGATGACCGCGGCCGTGTCGGACGGCGCGGCAAGTGCACGGGATCTGGCGTTCCTTCAGGACCGGCTCGCCGTCAACGAGGGCCGCGAGCAGCGGTACGGCACGCAGATCGGCGCGGTCACGGACGGCCGCCCGGTGCCGTGGCCGTGCGAAGAACCGGAGCGGCTGGACGAACGGCGCGCGGAGGTCGGGATCGAGCCGTTCGACGAGTACACCGCGCGGTTCGCACCGAGGTAGCAGGCGGGACAAATCGCTGCAGTACCAAGCCGGTCGGGGGCGAGGGTGCACACGTCTCGCCCCCGACCGTCAGTGGTCAGGCCAGGTCGACGCCCGGGTAGAGGGGGAACGGGGCGAGGAGATCGGCGGCGCGCTTGGCGATGCCGTCGCGGAGGGATTCGTCCAGGGTGTACTGGGCCCTGGAGGGAGCGCCGCCCGAGGTGGGGGCGGGGCTGGTGGCGCGCAGGACGGTGTCGATCAGGGCGGCGATCTCGTCCATCTCGGCGGCGCCCAGGCCCCGGGTCGTGAGCGCGGGGGTGCCGAGGCGGACGCCGGACGTGTACCAGGCGCCGTTCGGGTCCTGCGGGACGGAGTTGCGGTTGGTGACGATGCCCGAGTCGAGGAGCGCCGCCTCCGCCTGACGACCCGTCAGGCCGTAACCGGAGACGTCGGCGAGGACCAGGTGGTTGTCGGTGCCGCCGGTGACGAGCTTGCCACCGCGGCGCAGCAGGCCCTCGGCCAGCGCGCGGGCGTTGTCGACGACGGCGCGGGCGTAGGCCTGGAACTCGGGGCGGCGGGCCTCGGCGAAGGCGACCGCCTTCGCCGCCATGACGTGCGACAGCGGGCCGCCGAGGACCAACGGGCAGCCGCGGTCGACGTGTTCGGCGAGCTCGGCGGTGGACAGCACCATGCCGCCGCGCGGGCCGCGCAGCGACTTGTGGGTGGTCGTGGTGACGATCTGGGCGTGCGGCACCGGATCGTGGTCACCGGTGAACACCTTGCCCGCGACCAGGCCGGCGAAGTGCGCCATGTCGACCATCAGCGTCGCGCCGACCTCGTCCGCGATCTCGCGCATCTTGCGGAAGTTGACCCGCCGCGGGTAGGCCGAGTAGCCGGCCACCAGGATGAGCGGGCGGAACTCGCGGGCGGTCTCGCGCAGCGCGTCGTAGTCGATCAGGCCGGTGGCCGGGTCGGTGCCGTAGCTGCGCTGCTCGAACATCTTGCCGGAGATGTTGGGCCGGAAGCCGTGGGTGAGGTGGCCGCCGGTGTCCAGGGACATGCCGAGCATCCGCTGGTTGCCGAGCTCGTGGCGCAGCTGCGCCCAGTCCTGCTCGGTGAGGTCGTTGACGTTGCGCACCTTGGCGCGCTCCAGGGCCGGGCTCTCGACGCGCTGGGACAGGACGGCCCAGAAGGCGGTGAGGTTGGCGTCGATGCCGGAGTGCGGCTGGACGTAGGCGTGGTCGGCGCCGAAGAGGGCGCGGGCGTGCTCGGCGGCGAGGGTCTCGACGGTGTCGACGTTGCGGCAGCCGGCGTAGAAGCGGCGGCCGGCGGTGCCTTCGGCGTACTTGTCGCTGAGCCAGTTGCCCATGGCGAGCAGGACCGCCGGGGAGGCGTAGTTCTCGCTGGCGATCAGCTTGAGGGAGGCGCGCTGGTCTTCGATCTCCTGGCCGATGGCGGCGGCGATCCGGGGTTCGACGCCGGCGACGACGTCGAGGGCGTTGCGGAAGGCGGCGTTGGCGGCGTCGGTGGCGACGGTGTGCGGGGGCTGGTGGTGCAGGGGCTGCTGCTGCGGGGCCAAGGCGGTCTCCTCGTGGTGCACGGACGAGTTCGGACGGCCCAGGCGCTCGGCAACTTGACGTGGGGTGCCACGAAGCCGCTTCCCGATGGTTGATTCCATCCATGCGCGCCAGTCGCGGCTCATCGGGATCGTATCAACACCGGGCGGACCGCGCCGGGCTGTGGCGGAGATGATCGGAATGCGGAACGAGCGGCGAGCTGTTCGCCGCCGCGACGACCCCCGCGACCGCGTCCGCGGCCTGCTGGGCGAGGTCGGCGGTGTGCCGAGCGAGGTCGGCGGGCAGGAGTGCGTAGAGCGCCATGTCGCGGCGCTCGCCCGCGATCGTCCGATGGCTGCGCAGCAGGCCCTCGCGCCGGAAGCCGGCCCGCTCGGCCGTCCGGAGCGAGCCGACGTTCCAGGGCTCGATGTGCAACTCCAGCCGCGCCAGGCAGAGTTCGCCGAGCGCCCAGCCCGCCACCGCCCTCAGCGCGTGCCCGGCCACGCCCTGTCCGCGCGCCGAGGCGGCCGTCCAGTAGCCGATCGAGGCGCGGCCGTCGCCCTGCGGGAACAGCCCGACGAAGCCGACGGCCCGCTCGTCCGCGCGGCGCGCCACGGCGAACGAGTACCCGGAGCCGTTCGCGGCCTTGGCCCACTGCCGTTCGACGAACTCCCGTGCGGAGCCGGCGTCGTAGCGGCCCGGGACGGTGGTGACCAGCGGAATGTACGGGTCGGCGGCGGCCTCCCGGAGCAGGTCGGCGTCGCTGAGCCGCCAGGGGCGCACATCGAAGGGCCCGGCGTCGAGTGTCGGCACGAACAAGGATGGGCGGTCCATGCTCGTAGCCTGACACGAGTGACCAGGGAGTCCCACCGAATATGTCCACGCCGCACAGGCCGGAGCCGGACGGGTCCGAGTCGCAGAGGACCGAGCCGCAGAGGTCCGAGCCGCAGAAGGCCGCGCCGCAGAAGGCCGCGCCGCCCTCCCCCGCTCACCGGGAACTCCTCGACGCCGCCGAGGCCGTCGCCCGCCGCTTCGCCCGCGCGGACAACCACACCGTCGCCGCTGCCGCCCGCAACGCCGACGGGCGGATCGTCACGGCGCTGAACGCCTACCACTTCACGGGCGGGCCCTGCGCCGAGCTCGTCGTCCTCGGCGCGGCGGCCGGGCAGGGTGCGTACGACCTGACCGCGATCGTCGCCGTCGCGGACCGGGGCCGGGGCGTCATCCCGCCGTGCGGCCGGTGCCGGCAGGTGCTGCTCGACTACTTCCCGGAGATCGAGGTCCTCGTCGGCCGCGGCCCGCAGCTGCGGGCCGTGCCGGTCCGGGAGCTGCTCCCCGAGGCGTACGTGTGGGCCGGCCACCAGGACGGGTAGGCGCCACTTTCGGCGCGGGACGGCCCCCGCCGTTCGGGGCGGATCCCGCGGCACCGCCTCCGTCTGCCGGGTGACGCCCAAGTGCTCGGCGCTCTGCGAGAGTTCACCGGTCGTCGACGGTACGTGCTGCAGGTACGCGGCACGTGGCGCACGGTACGTGGCTCGTGATCGGCGTGGCGAGGAGAGCCCCAGGGTGAACGGGAAGCCGGGAATTCGGTGGCAACTGGTCGGCCTGGGCCTCGCGGTGATGGCGCTGGCGGGCGGCGCCGCCGGGAGCTGGCAGCTGTTCCACCGGGACGCGCCGTGCTGGGGCAAGGAGCCCGGTTGGCCGGCGCCCGCGCTCGGGGCGATCGGTCTGGCGGTCCTCGGGGCGATCGCGGCGGCGCTCTCCTGGGTGGCCGGGTGGTGGCGGCACTCGCGGACCGCGGGGGTCGCGGCCTGGGGGTTGGCGGCCGTCGCGGTGCTCTGCGCGATCGGGATGGTGTTGCTCGGCCGGTCCTCGCACTGCGACTGAGAGCACGGAAGTTCGCTTGCGACTCGCCGGTGCCGTCGCCCGTCGTTCGGCTGCGCGGCCGAGGTGCGAGGGGCTAGCGTGCAGGCGTCGTGTCGTGGAGATCACCCACCGGATCGCCACCAGATCACCACCGTATTGCCAACGGGACCGCCAACCGAGGGGACACATGTCGGACGAGCTGCTCATCGCGAAGATCAACCACGGGTTCCAGTACCTCGACGCCGACGGCGACGGACTGATCACCGAACGGGACCACGTCCTCATGGGCCACTCGGTGGCACGCTCGCTCGGCCACCGCGAGGGCTCGGAGGCCGAGGCGGTCATCGTCCGCGCGTATCTCACGATCTGGCACGACCTGCACCTCGCCCGGCTGCCGGTCGGGACCGAGTCGATCACCCGCGAGCAGTTCATCCGCTCGACGAGCTCCCTCGCCGACGACCCGGAGGCCGCCCTCGCCAGCCTCGGGGCGCTCGCCGAGGCGTTCCTCGCCGTGGCCGACGCGGACCGCAGCGGAACGGTGGACGCGGGCGAGTTCTTCGTGTTCCAGCGCGGCCACTTCGTCGGGCTCTCCCGCGACGACGCGGACGAGGCGTTCCGCAGGCTCGACCGCGACGGCGACGGCATGCTCTCCGCGGAGGAGTTCACCGCCGCGATCATCGAGTACTGGACCAGCCGCGACCCCGAGGCGCCCGGCAACTGGTGGACCGGCACGGCGCCGCACGAGCTCTGACGCTCCTCCGACGGCCCGTTCCGGTCCCTTCCCGCCTCTTCCGTTCGGCTGTGCAAGGGGCGCCGCGGTCAGGCGGCCGGGCGGCCCGTTCGACAACGGTGTCGATCATCGCGGCGAGGCCGTCCGCGCCCAACACCTCGGGCAGGGCGAGGTGTTCGAGCACGCTCGACCGACGTCGTCCTCACGTACGCGAGGACCGCCCCGACTTCCGGCTGACGCTCACCACCAGGCAGACGCCCGCCACCACGATCAGCCCGCCCGCGACGGTGGGGCCGGTCAGCGGCTCGGCCAGGATCAGCCAGCCCAGCAGCACCGCCACCACCGGGTTCACGTACGCGTAGGTCGCGACCAGGGTCAGCGGCGCGGACCGCAGCAGCCACGCGTAGGCGGTGAAGGCGAGCAGCGAACCGAACACCACCAGGTAGGCGAGGGCCAGCCAGGACCGGCCGGAGACCGCGCCCAGGTCCAGACCGTGCGTCTCGCCGCGCACCAGGCCGATCAGCAGGTCGGCGAGCCCGCCAGCGAGCATCTGGTAGCCGCTCGCGGCGAGGACGTTGCCCGGCATCGGGATGCGCTTGCTCGCGAACGAGCCGGCCGCCCAGGTCACCGTGGCGCAGATGATCACGACCACGCCGAGCGGCGCGATGTCCCCGCCGATCGCGGGGGCGGAGAGCACCGCCAGGCCGACCAGCCCTAGCACCACCCCGGCCACTTCGGCGCGCTTAGGGCGCTCGCCGCCGACGGCCGTGAGCAGGACCATCCACAGCGGGACGGCGGCGACCAGCAGAGCGGCCAGGCCGGACGGGACCGAGCGCTCGCCCAGCACCACGAGGCCGTTGCCGCCGGCCAGCAGCAGCACGCCGACCAGTGCGGCGGAGGCCAGCTGGCGCAGGCTCACCCGCAGGCCGGCCGGGCCCTGCCGGACGAGCACGTAACCGGTCAGCAGCAGGCCGGCGGTGAGGAAGCGTGCGGCGGCGGAGAGGAAGGACGGCATCGTCTCCACCGTGATCCGGATCGCCAGGTAGGTGGAGCCCCACACCACGTAGACCACGGCGAGTGCCAGCCACACCGCCCCGCCGAGCCGGGCCGGGCGGGAGGTGGGCAGGGCGGAAGTGGACGCGGCGGAGGCGTCGGCTGATCTGGAGGAGGTGGGCGCTGTCATGTGTGTCCCCCTTGGACGGTGCTGGCAAACACCTGCCATGACAGCGCATCGGAGACCCGGTGCGCCAGTCGGTATCACCACGTGGGCACGACGACGTACCGTGGGCCCTCCCCCAGCCAGGAGGTCGAATCCGTGTCCGACGAGGCGCTGCCGTTCTTCGTCTACGGCACCCTGCGCAGCAGCGGCCGCAACCACGCCGTCCACCTGGCCGGTCGCTGCGCCGACATCCGCCGCGCTGTCCTGAACGGCGCCGCGCTGCACGACGGACCCGGATTCCCGTACGCGGTGCCGGATCCGACGCCCGGGCGCCGGATCGTGGGTGAACTCGTCACCGTACGCCCCGGCGCGTACGCGGGTGCGCTCGCGGCGCTGGACGAGTTGGAGGGGTGCCGGGCCGACGGGACGGGGCTGTACGTGCGACGGCGGATGTCCGTGCGGACGGAGGCGGGCGAGACCCGGGAGGCGTGGGTGTACCTCGCCGGGCCGGCCGCGGCGGAGCGGCTGCGGGCGCGGCCGGCGCTCATCGCCTCCGGGGACTGGTCGGACAGGTGAAGGGCGGGGGCGGCCGGCGACAGACCGCCAGGTAGGCTGCCCCGGCTACTTCTGTTGCGTACTCACGGCCGCATACTGACGGCCGCCCACTCACGGCCGATCGCTCACGGCCCACCGAACCACGAGGAGCCACCCCGGTGCCCGAGCTGCCATCCCCGATCACCGTCGTCGGGATCGGGGCCGACGGCTGGCCCGGTCTCGCCGCCACCTCCCGGGCCGCGCTGCGGGCGGCCGAGGTCGTCGTCGGCGGCTCCCGGCAACTGGACCTCCTCCCCCGCGACGAAATCTCCGCCGAACGCGTGCCGTGGCCGTCCCCGCTGCGCCCGGCCGTCCCCGGGCTGCTCGCCGCGCACGCCGGCCGCCGGGTGGCTGTGCTCGCCAGCGGCGACCCGATGTTCCACGGCATCGGCCGCACCCTCGCCGAGACGGTCGGCGCCGAGCGGCTGCGCGTCCTGCCGCACCCGTCCTCCGTCTCCTACGCGTGCGCCCGCCTCGGCTGGCCGCTGGAGGCCACCGAGGTGGTCAGCCTGGTCGGCCGGCCGCTGGACACCCTCAACCTCGCCCTCCACCCCGGCCGCCGCCTGCTGGTGCTCAGCGCCGACGCCGCCACCCCGGCCGCCGTCGCCGCGCTGCTCACCGCCCGCGGGTACGGCGCCGCCCGCCTGCGGGTGCTCGAACAGCTCGGCGCCCCGACCGAACGGCAGCTCGACGGCCCGGCGGACGGCTGGCCGCACCCGCCCGGCGACCCGCTGAACCTCGTCGCGGTCGAACTCGGCGACGGCCCCCGCACCTCCCTCGTGCCAGGACTGCCCGACGCCGCGTACGAGAGCGACGGCCAGCTGACCAAGCGCCACGTGCGCGCCGCCACCCTCGCCACCCTCGCGCCCGCCCCCGGCGAGCTGCTCTGGGACGTCGGCGGCGGCTCGGGCTCGATCGCGATCGAGTGGCTGCGCGCCCACCGCGACTGCCAGGCCGTCAGCGTCGAGCGGGACCCCGTCCGGGCCGAGCGCATCGCCCGCAACGCCGCCGCGCTCGGTGTGCCCCGGCTGCGCGTCGTGACCGGCCCCGCCCCCGCCGCGCTCGCCGAACTGCCCACCCCCGACGCCGTGTTCATCGGCGGCGGACTCACCGCGCCCGGCCTGCTGGAGAGTTGCTGGGCGGCCCTGCCGCCGGGCGGCCGGCTGGTCGCCAACACCGTGACGCTGGAGTCCGAGGCCCTGCTCACCGACTGGTACCGGCGCCATGGCGGCGAGTTGCTGCGCCTCGCCGTCGCCCACGCCGTCCCGGTGGGCGGCTTCACCGGATGGCGCCAGGCCATGCCGGTCACCCAGTGGTCCGCCGTCAAGCCCGACACCCCCCAGGAGAACGCCTCGTGACCGTCCACTTCATCGGAGCCGGCCCGGGTGCGGCCGACCTGATCACCCTGCGCGGCCAGCGCATCCTCGCCCGCGCCGAGGTCTGCCTCTACGCCGGCAGCCTGGTGCCGCGCGAACTGCTCGACGAGTGCCCGGCCGGCGCCCGCCTCGTCGACACCGCCCAGCTCAACCTGGACCAGATCACCGCCGAACTGGTCCGCGCCCACGAGGCCGGACAGGACGTGGCACGCCTGCACTCCGGCGACCCGTCCGTCTTCTCCGCCGTCGCCGAGCAGATGCGCCGCCTGGACGCGGCCGGCGTGCCGTACGAGGTGGTCCCGGGCGTGCCCGCCTTCGCCGCAGCGGCGGCGGCGCTGAAGCGGGAGTTGACCGTGCCGACCGTCGGCCAGACCGTCATCCTCACCCGGATCGCCAAGCGCGCCACCCCCATGCCCGAGGGCGAGGACCTCGCCACCCTCGGCCGCAGCGGCGCGCTGCTGGTGCTGCACCTCGCCGCCGGCTACGTGGACGACGTCGTCGAGCAGCTGCTGCCGCACTACGGCGCCGACTGTCCGGCCGCCGTCGTCGCGATGGCCAGCCGACCCGACGAGCTGGTGCTGCGCGGCACGCTCGCCGACATCGCCGAGCAGGTCAAGGCGGCGGGCGTGGTGCGTACCGCGGTGATCATCGTCGGACGGACGCTGGCCGCTGAGCAGTTCCGCGACAGCCACCTCTACTCGGCGGACCGCGAGCGCCCGCACGAGCCCTGCGGGGCGTGACCGCGTGACTCCTGCGGGGCGCGACCGCACGGCCCGACACGTTCTGATCCTCGGCGGGACGACCGAGGGGCGGGCGCTCGCCGCCGAGCTCGCCGGCCAGACGCCGCTTCGCGTCACCAGCTCGCTGGCCGGCCGGGTCGCCCAACCCCGGCTGCCCGCCGGGGAGGTGAGGATCGGCGGCTTCGGCGGTCCGGACGGGCTCGCCGCCTGGCTGCGCGCCGAACGGGTGGCCGCGGTGGTGGACGCCACGCACCCGTTCGCCGCCGGCATGTCGCGCAACGCCGCCCTCGCGGCCGCCGCCACCGGCGTGCCGCTGCTGGCCCTGCGGCGGCCCGGCTGGACGCCGGTCCTCGGGGACCGCTGGCACCCCGTCCCCTCGCTCGCCGCGGCGGCCGAGCTGCTGCCCGGGCTCGGACGCCGGGTCTTCCTCACGACCGGGCGCCAGGGCATCGGCACCTTCGCCCACCTCGACGGGCTGCACTTCCTCGCCCGCTCCGTCGACCCGCCCGAGCCGCCGCTGCCGTCCGCGCTCGACGTCCTGCTGGACCGCGGCCCGTTCACCCTGGACGGCGAACGGGCGCTGCTGCGCGAGCACCGGATCGACGTCCTCGTCACCAAGGACAGCGGCGGCGCCGCCACCGCCCCCAAACTCACGGCCGCACGTGAACTCGGCCTGCCCGTGGTCGTCGTGGAGCGCCCGCCGGTACCGGACGGCGTACCGGTCGCCCCGGACGTGCAGGGCGCGGTCCACTGGCTCGCCGACCTGGGCGAACCGGCTTACTAGGAGTGGTGGCTTCGGCCGGTACCGGCCGTCAGATGTCGCGGAAGGTCTCGATCTGGGCGCCGATGGAGTTGAGGCGTTCGGCGAGGTCCTCGTAGCCGCGGTTGATGACGTAGACGTTGCGCAGGACGGAGGTGCCCTGGGCGGCGAGCATGGCGAGGAGGATGACCACGGCGGGGCGCAGGGCGGGCGGGCACATCATCTCGGCGGCGCGCCAGCGGGTGGGGCCCTGGACCAGGACGCGGTGCGGGTCGAGGAGCTTGACGTCCGCGCCGAGGCGGGTCAGCTCGGTGAGGTAGATCGCGCGGTTGTCGTAGACCCAGTCGTGGATCATCGTGGTGCCGTGGGCCGCCGCGGCGATGGCGGCGAAGAACGGCACGTTGTCGATGTTGATGCCGGGGAACGGCATCGGGTGGATGGTGTCGATCGGCGCGGTCAGCTTGGACGGACGCACGGTGAGGTCGACCAGGCGGGTGTGGCCGTTGTGGGCCCGGTACTCGGCGGTGCGGTCGTAGTCGAGGCCCATGCCCTCCAGGACCGCGAGCTCGATCTCCAGGAACTCGATCGGCACCCGGCGGATCGTCAGCTCGGAGGAGGTGACGACGGCGGCCGCGAGCAGGCTCATCGCCTCCACCGGGTCCTCGGCCGGGGTGTAGTCGACGTCGCAGGTGATCTCGGGCACGCCGTGCACGGTGAGGGTGGTGGTGCCGATGCCCTCGATCTTCACGCCCAGCTTCTCCAGGAAGAAGCAGAGGTCCTGGACCATGTAGTTGGGCGAGGCATTGCGGATCACGCTGACGCCGTCGTGCCGGGCGGCGGCGAGCAGGGCGTTCTCGGTGACGGTGTCGCCGCGCTCGGTCAGTACGATCGGGCGGTCCAGCGGGGCACCGGGCTCGACCGAGGCGTGGTAGGCGCCGCCGGTGGTGGCGACCTCCAGGCCGAAGCGGCGCAGCGCGGTCAGGTGCGGCTCGACGGTGCGGGTGCCGAGGTCGCAGCCCCCCGCGTAGGGGATGGCGAAGCGCTCGGCGCGGTGCATCAGCGGGCCGAGGAACATCAGCACGCTTCGGGTGCGGCGGGCGGCCTCGACGTCCATCGCGGCGAGGTCGAGCTCGGCGGGCGGGGTGAGTTCGAGGTCGCGGCCGTCGTTGATCCAGCGGCTCTTGACGCCGATGCTGGTGAGCACCTCGAGGATGCGGTAGACCTCCTCGATCCGGGCGACGCTGCGGATCGTGGTGCGGCCGGTGGTCAGCAGCGAGGCGCAGAGGATCGCGACGCAGGCGTTCTTGCTGCTGCGGACGTCGATGGCGCCGGAGAGGCGGGTGCCGCCGGCGACGCGCAGGTGCATCGGACCGGAGTAGCCGAGGGAGACGATCTCGCTGTCGAGGGCTTCGCCGATGCGAGCGATCATCTCAAGACTGACGTTCTGCTTGCCCTGCTCGATGCGGTTGACCGCGCTCTGGCTGGTGCCGAGGGCCTCGCCGAGCTGCGCCTGGGACCAGCCGCGGTGCTGGCGCGCGGTACGGATGAGGGTGCCGATACGGGTGAGGTAGTCGCCTGTCACCCGGCAGACCATATCTCATGGTTGAGATGGCGACAGAACCAGGCGTGGATTCACTACTCCTTTTGTCCGTTTCTCACCCCGTATGGGCGTCAGATCTTCACATCACCATGCGATATTGCTGAGCTTTCGCTGTGGCTCCGGTCGCCTGTCATCCGGTCATCCGGGTACGCCTCACGGTCCGAGCGGTTCCGCCCGCCCGACGATCGTGCCCGCACGGTCGATGCAGATGACGTCCACCGCCACCGGCGAACCCACCAGCACGCCGAGTGCCGTCGCCCGGGCCGCCTCGGCGACCAGGTCCCCCAGCGGCACGCCCGCCGCCCGGCACAGCTGCACCGCCTCCAGGCCGGTGTTGGCGGCGGCCACCGCCTCCGCCAGTGCCTCCCCCGCCCCGCCGCGCCGGGCTAGCTCCGCCAGGTACCCCTTGTCCACCTGCGAGCGCGCCGAGTGCAGGTCGAGGTGGCCGGCCGCGAGCTTGGACAGCTTCGCGAAGCCGCCCGCGATGGTCAGCCGGGGCACCGGGTGGCGCTTGAGGTACTTGAGGACGGCGCCGGCGAAGTCGCCCATGTCCAGCAGCGCGTCCTCGGGCAGCCCGTGCACGGCCACGGCGACCTTCTCCGACGTCGAGCCGGTGCAGCCGGCCACGTGCGTCCGCCCGGCCGCACGCGCCACGTCCACGCCACGGCGGATGGAGTCGATCCAGGCCGAGCAGGAGTAGGGGACGACGATGCCGGTGGTGCCCAGGATCGACAGGCCGCCGAGGATGCCCAGCCGGGGGTTCCAGGTGGAGCGGGCGATCTCCTCGCCGTGGTCGACGGAGATCTCCACGACGACGTCCCCGGTGCCGCCGTGCTCGGCGGCCACCTCGGCGACGGCGTCGCGGATCATCTGCCGGGGCACCGGGTTGATGGCGGGTTCACCGACGGGCAGCGGCAGGCCGGGCTTGGTGACCGTCCCGACCCCGGGACCGGCCCGGAACACCACCCCGGCACCGGGCTCGCCGGCCCGTACCGTCGAGCGGATCAGGGCGCCGTGGGTGACGTCGGGGTCGTCCCCGGCGTCCTTGACGACACCGGCCATGGCGCGGGGGGCGGTCCCCGCGACCGAGGTGGCCCCGTCGGCCGGCGTGAGCTCCTCGGCGGCCAGGGCGAAGGCGGGCTGCTGGCCCTTGGGAAGGGTGATGGTCACCGGGTCCGGGAACTCGCCGGTGAGCAGCGCGGTGTACGCGGCCTTGGTGGCGGCGGTGGCACAGGCGCCCGTCGTCCAGCCGTGCCGCAGACCGCTGCTCTTCAGCTGCCCGGCCCGGCCTCCCGGTTCGGCCACGTCCGCCTCGTTTCGCTGACCCGGGACGGGGCCTCCGGTCGTGCCGGGGCGGGCCGTCCGCTTCCGTTGCTGCTTCGGTACGGCCGCACCGGCCGTCCGTGCCGATTTTCCCCCACTGGCCCTGCTGCACCCCGACCGGGGCCCACGCGAAGGGATGGAACCGGGAGCGCGGCGGGAAGGCGCTGCCCCTCGTTCGCGAAAAGTTCTCTGCACGGGCCTCGCCCCTTGCACCTACCAGTGAGTAATCTGTCGCTCCGCCAGATGCGGGTTCATGACACGTGGTCCGATGACCGGGGCAGCCGGCCGGGCCATCAATTTATGGGGGTTTTTGTGGCTGGTTTGAGTCGGCGTACGTTCGTCACGGGTACGTCGGTGGCCGCCACCTGGGCGGCTCTGTCGCTGGGTGGCGCGCAGTTCGCCTCGGCGGCGGCGCGGGAGCGGGCGCTGGCGGCCACCGCGGCCAGAGCGGTGCAGGTGACCGGGACCACCCTCGACCAGGTGGCCACGCCGGTCGGCAGCGGGGCCTACAAGCGGCTGACGGCCGGACCGGGCTGGCCGCTGGTGGTGCGCGGCGACCTGGCGGCACCGGGCAGCGGCCGGGACGACCGTCGCACCGGGCTGGCCAGCTTCGTCCAGTTCTCCGACCTGCACCTGGTGGACACCGAGTCCCCCGTGCGCTTCGAGTACCTGGCCCGCTTCACCGGCGCCGCCTACCGGCCGCAGGAGACCCTGAACGCCCGCGGCGTGTCGGCCCTCGTCGAGCGCGTCAACTCGCTCCCCGGCGGCCCCTACACCGGGATGCCGTTCAGCATGGTGATGGCCACCGGCGACAACACCGACAACCACGAGCACGCCGAACTCGACTGGTACCTGACCGTGATGGGCGGCGGGCGCCTCGCCCAGAACACCGGCGACCCCGCCGCCTACGAGGGCGTGCAGAACTCCGGCAGCGGCATCTACTGGAACCCCGAACTCACCTTCCAGGACGAGTACAAGGCGAAGGGCTTCCCGCAGGTTCCCGGCTTCCTCACGGCCGCCGGCCGCCCCTTCGACGCCCCGGGCCTGCGCATGCCCTGGTACACGACGGTCGGCAACCACGATGACAGCCTCGAGGGTTCGCTGCCGGACTTCGGGCTGCTGAACGACCTCTACACCGGCGAGTACAAGCTGGAGGGCTGCAACGACGCCGAGGCCGCGCAGCTGATGGAGTCGCTGCGCCGCGACCCGGCGGGCGCCGCGCTGCTGCTCGGCAAGCTGCTGGCGACCGGCGACCTGGTACGGCAGATCACCCCGGACGAGCGCCGCCGGCCGTTCACGCTCAAGGAGTTCGCCAAGGCCCACCTGAACCCGGCTGTCACCGGCGCGGGCCCGTACGGGCACGGCTTCACCTCGGACATGGTGAGCAGCGGCAAGCTCTACTACACCTTCCGCATCTCGGAGAAGGTGGTCGGCATCAGCCTGGACACCACCAACCAGGCCGGGTTCGCCGACGGTTCGCTCGGCACCGCTCAACTGCGCTGGCTGGAGCAGCAGTTGAAGGCGCACAGCGGGCACTGGTACGACACCGACGGGCGGAAGGTGACGGGCGGCAGCACGGACGAGCTGATCCTCGTCTTCAGCCACCACACCAGCACCAGCATGGGCAACCTGCTGCCCGACCCGCGCAACATCTTCGAGAAGCGGCACGACGGCAACGAGCTGGTGGCGCTGCTCCAGCGCTACCCGAACGTCGTCGCGTGGGTGAACGGCCACACCCACGCGAACAAGATCACGGCGCACGGCCACGCGGTGCCGGAGCGGGCGTTCTGGGAGATCAACACCGCCTCGCACATCGACTACCCGCAGCACGGCCGCATCATCGAGATCGCGGACAACGGGGACGGCACGCTGTCCCTGTTCACCACGCTGATCGAGTCCGCCGCGCCGTACGGGACGGACTTCGGCAGCACCTCGGACACCAACCTGGCCGCGCTCTACCGCGAGCTGTCGTACAACGACCCCAACGGCCGGGTGTCGGCGCTGCTCGGCTCGGGGCAGGACCACAACACGGAGCTGCTGATCACGAAGCCGACGCGCTGACGGCGGGGGTCGTCGCTCGGCGACCGGGCGGCTGACGGATAGGCGACCGGGGGCGACGGATAACAGAAAACAGATGACAGCTGACAGCTGACAGCTGACAGCTGACGAAATCTGTCAGCTGTCATCTGTTACTGGTCAGTCCTCCGCGTCGTCCGGGTACCGCCGCGGCGTCCAGACGACCTCCACGCCGCCGCCGCGCTCGACCGCCCGGGTCTGCGAGGAGCCGATCAGCAGGATCGTCCGCATGTCGACCAGCGCCGGGTCGAGCTCGCCGAGCCGGACGATGCGCACCCGCTCCGTCGGCCCACCGACGTCACGCGCCATCACCACCGGCGTCTCGGGCGCGCGGTACTCCAGCAGCAGGTCGCGGGCGAGGCCCACCTGCGTCGTCCGGGACTTCGAGCCCGGGTTGTACAGGGCGAGCACCAGGTCCGCCTCGGCCGCCGCGCGGAGACGCCGGGCCACCGCGTCCCAGGGCTTGAGCCGGTCCGAGAGCGACACCACCGCGTAGTCGTGCCCCAGCGGGGCACCGGCCCGGGAGGCGGCCGCGTGGGCCGCGGTCATACCGGGCAGGACCCGCACCGGGACGTCCCGGTAGTCCTGCTCGCAGGCGACCTCCAGGACGGCCGTGGCCATCGCGAAGACACCCGGGTCGCCCGAGGACACCACCACGACCCGGTGCCCGCGCCGGGCCAGGTCGAGGGCGAACTCGGCGCGCTCCGACTCCACCTTGTTGTCCGAGCCGTGCCGCCGCTGCCCCGGCCGCTCCGGCACCCGGGCCAGGTAGGTGGTGTAGCCGACCAGGTCGGTGGCCTCGGCCAGCGCGCCGCGCGCCTCGGGGGTGAGCCAGAGCGGTCCGGCCGGTCCGGTGCCGACCACCGTCACGCTGCCCATGCCGTCCGCGACCCGCACGACCGGCTCCAGCGGCGCGACCTTGCTCGGCAGCACCGCGACCGAGAAGTACGGCACGGTCTCGCCGTCGATCTCGGCGAGCGGCGCGATGCGCTCCCCGTCCATGAACGCGCGCTCGACGTACTGCGCGTCCTCGAGGCGTCCCGCCCGCTCCAGCGCGCGCCGGACGGCCGGGAAGGTACGCCCGAGCTTCATGATCACGGCCGAGTCGGCGGACGCGATCCGCGCCGCCAGTTCCTCCTCGGGCAGCGTGCCCGGGATGACGGTGAGCGTCTCCTCGGCCTCGGTCAGCGGCTGCCCGAGCCGGGCCGCCGCGGCGCTGACCGAGGTCACGCCCGGCACCACCTCGGTCGGGTAGCGGTGCGCGAGGCGCTTGTGCATGTGCTGGTAGGAGCCGTAGAACAGCGGGTCGCCCTCGGCGAGCACCACGACGTCCCGGCCGGCGTCCAGGTGGGCCGCCAGCCGCGCGGCGGCCTCCTCGTAGAAGTCGTCCAGCGCGCCCCGGTAGCCGCCCGGGTGGTCGGTGGTCTCGACGGTGACCGGGTAGACGAGCTTCTCCTCGATCTGACCACCCGTCAGATAACGCTCGGCGATGGAGCGCGCGATGGACCGCCCGTGCCGGGCACTGTGGTACGCCACGACATCGGCCTTGCCGATGAGTTCGGCGGCGCGGACGGTCACCAGCGATGGGTCGCCCGGACCGAGCCCGACCCCGTACAGCCGCCCGACGCGCACGTCGCTAATCTGACGTTCCGTCACTCTTCCTCGCTCGCAATCGCGTTGATGGCAGCGGCGGCGATCGCGCTGCCGCCGCGCCGGCCGCGCACCACCAGGTGCTCCAGGCCGGACGGGTGCTCGGCCAGCGCCTGCTTCGACTCGGCGGCGCCGATGAAGCCGACCGGGACGCCGATCACCGCGGCCGGGCGCGGCGCGCCCGCCTCGATCATCTCCAGCAGCCGGAACAGCGAGGTCGGCGCGTTGCCGACGGCCACCACCGCGCCCTCCAGCCGGGGCAGCCACAGCTCCATGGCGGCGGCGCTGCGGGTGTTGCCCATCTTCCGGGCCAGTTCGGGGACCGCCGGGTCGGTGAGGGTGCAGATCACCTCGTTGTCGGCGGGCAGCCGCTTACGGGTGACGCCGCTCGCGACCATGTTGACGTCGCAGAGGATCGGCGCACCGGCGTGCAGCGCGGCGCGCGCGGAGGCGACCACGCCGGGCGAGTACACCAGGTCCTCGACCAGGTCGACCATCCCGCAGGCGTGGATCATCCGCACCGCGACCTGGGAGACGTCCGCCGGCAGGGCGGCCAGGTCGGCCTCCGCCCGGATGGTGGCAAAGGACTGGCGGTAGATCGACGCGCCGTCCTTCTCGTACTCGATCACTTCGTGGTCCTCCTGGCCTCGGCGACCGCCTCGGCCATCTCCTCGTTCGTCACATCCACGGACGACACATCCGCGGAAACCACGTCCACCGAAGCCGCTTCAACGGAAGCCGCACCCGCGGAAGACGCGTCCCCGGAAGCCGTGTCCACGGCCGTCCCGGCGGCTGCCGGACCGTTCACCGTCACCCGGTAGCCCTGCCCGGTGGCGAGCACGTCCACCCACCGTCCGGCCGGGTGGCCGCAGCGCCGTTCACAGCCCGACCAGTGCACGGGCAGGCCGCCGGCCGGCGCGGCGTCGAGTGCCCGCGCCGCGTCCGCCCGGACGTCGGCCAGGGACTTGGCGCACCCGGGCAGTCCGGTGCAGGCGGTGGCCCGCTCCCAGGGCGAGCCGGGCACCGTCCGGAACCCGGCCGCGGCCAGCGCCGGCAGGCGGTCGGCCGGGGCACCGGGCAGCACCGCGCCGCGCCAGGGCGTCAGCCGCAGCTCGCCGGCCGAGGCCGCCACCAGGGCACGCCACTGCGCGGCGCTCGCCCGGCCGAAGCGCATGCCCACCGAGAGCCCGCCGGGCAGTGCCCCGGCGGCGGGTGCGGCTGCGGCGAAGGCGGGCAGCGGCACCGGCCCGTCCGGCAGGAGCTCGGGTACTTCGCGCAGGTGCCAGGCCTTGCGGCCGCTCGCCCGCAGCGCGTCGAGGAAGGACCGGGCCGCGTCCAGCACGGCGGTCACCTCCTGCCCGGCCTCGACCGGACGCCCGTACGCGGCGCGCCCGAGGCGCAGCAGCCGGGTGCCGTCCGAGCCTGCGATCAATGTCACATCGGCGTCGAGGGTGGCGACGTCGCCCCGCCCGTCGTCCAGCGCGAAGAGGAACTTGCCGGAGAGTCCGGTCGCCCACGCACTCGCACACAACCGCGCGTCCAGCTCCCGCACCCAGGTCTGCACGTCGGCACGGTCGAGCCCGTCGAGCCCCGCGAGCGGTGAGGCGACGATGTTGCGCACCCGCTCGTGCGTGTCGGAGGGCAGCAGCCCGACGGCGCGCAGCCGTTCGGCGAGTTCCGCCCCGCAGTGCGAAGCCAGGCCGCGGAGTTGGACGTTGCCGCGCGAGGTGGTCTCCAGCTCGCCGTCGCCGAGGGCTTGCGCCGCCTCGGCCAGCGCGAGCGCCTGACGGTCCGTCAGCAGGCCGCCGGGCAGGCGGACCCGGGCCAGGGCGCCGTCGTCGGCGGTGTGCAGACGAAGCGCCCCTGGGCAGGCGTCCGCGCGCCCCCGGTCGGGCACCGCGGCGCCCGGCGCGGTGACGTCGGGTGTCGGTGGCATGGCGGCGAGCATACAGATGATCCGATCGCTTGCCTCCGTCCGTTGCCTCACACGTCGGCTCACACGCTGACTCACGCGCTGCCCCGCACGCCGCATCGCACCGCCGTCACTCCGTGCGTCTCCGGAGGATCACCCTCCCCCGGGTCAGCCGCACCCCGTACGATGCTGGCGGACGGTCCCCGCCGACCGTCCACGCCAGCGACGGCGCAGGGGAGGAAACCGGTGCAAGCCCGGTGCGGTCCCGCCACTGTGACCGCGGTTCACCGGGACACCCGGCGGCCGCGGAAGCCAGGAACTCCTGCCGTCCTCCACCGGCCCGGGGCGCGGACCCCGAGGAAGGCAGAAATGCACCAGCGCTGTCGCATGCCCGCGCCCGCGTCCCAGGCCACCACCGAGGCCGCCCTGGCCACCATCGAGGCCGGGAGGGCCTTCGCATGATCCTGCTGCTGTCGACGTCCGACACCGACCTGCTCAGCGCCCGCGCCTCGGCCGGCCCGGTCCCGTACCGGCTCGGCAACCCGGCCCGGCTCGCCCCCGAGGACCTGCCCGCGCTGCTGGAGGGCACCGACCTGGTCGTGGTCCGCCTGCTCGGCGGGCGCCGCGCCTGGCAGGAGGGCCTGGACGCGCTGCTGGCCGGCCCCCGCCCGGTGGTCGTGCTGACCGGTGAGCAGGCCCCGGACGCCCAGCTGATGGAGCTGTCCACCGTCCCGGCCGGCATCGCCGCCGAGGCGCACGCCTACCTCGCCCACGGCGGCGCGGCCAACCTCGCCGAACTGGGCGCCTTCCTCTCCGACACCGTGCTGCTCACCGGCCACGGCTTCGCCCCGCCCGCCTCCGCCCCGGCCTGGGGCCCGCTGGAGCGCGCTGCGAGGACGAACGAGGGCCCGACCGTCGCGGTGCTCTACTACCGCGCCCACCACATGAGCGGCAACACCGCCTTCGTCGAGACCCTGTGCCAGGCCATCGAGGACCAGGGCGCGCAGGCCAGGGCCTACTACTGCGCCTCGCTGCGCGGCGCCGAGCCCGAGCTGCTGGCCGCGCTCGGCGAGGCCGACGCGATCGTCACCACGGTGCTCGCCGCCGGCGGCACCCGCCCGGCCGACGCGCAGGCTGGCGGCGACGAGGAGGCCTGGGACGCGGGCGCGCTGGCCGCCCTGGACCGCCCGATCCTCCAGGCGCTCTGCCTCACCTGGTCGCGCGCCCAGTGGGAGGCCAGCGACGACGGCCTGTCCCCGCTGGACACCGCCACCCAGATCGCCGTGCCGGAGTTCGACGGCCGCCTGATCAGCGTCCCGTTCTCCTTCAAGGAGCTGGACGAGGACGGCCTCACCGTCTACGCGGCCGACCCGGAGCGCGCCGCCCGGGTGGCCGGCACCGCCGTCAAGCACGCCCGGCTGCGGCACGTCCCGGCCGCGGAGCGCCGCCTCGCGCTCGTGCTGTCCGCTTACCCGACCAAGCACGCCCGGGTCGGCAACGCCGTCGGCCTGGACACCCCGGCCAGCGCCGTCCGCCTGCTGCACCGGCTGCGCGAGGAGGGCATGGACCTCGGGGACGGCCTTCCCGGGCTGGAGGACGGCGAGGACAGCCACGAGGGCGACGCCCTCATCCACGCCCTCATCGCCGCCGGCGGCTACGACCAGGACTGGCTCACCGAGGACCAGCTGGCCCGCAACCCCGTCCGCATCCCCGCCGCCGACTACCGCCGCTGGTACGCCACCCTGCCCCAGGCGCTGCGCGAGCAGGTCGAGGAGCACTGGGGCCCGGCCCCCGGCGAGCTGTACGTCGACCGGTCGCAGAACCCGGACGGCGACATCGTGCTCGCCGCGATCCGCTCCGGGAACCTGCTCGTCCTGATCCAGCCGCCGCGCGGCTTCGGCGAGAACCCCGTCGCGATCTACCACGACCCCGACCTGCCGCCGAGCCACCACTACCTGGCCGCCTACCGCTGGATCGAGGCCGCGCAGGAGGACGGCGGCTTCGGCGCCCACGCCGTCATCCACCTCGGCAAGCACGGCAACCTGGAGTGGCTGCCCGGCAAGACCGCCGCGCTGTCCGCCGAGTGCGGCCCGGACGCCGTCCTCGGCGACCTCCCGCTGATCTACCCGTTCCTGGTCAACGACCCGGGCGAGGGCACCCAGGCCAAGCGCCGCGCCCACGCCACCCTCGTCGACCACCTGGTGCCGCCGATGGCGCGCGCCGACTCCTACGGCGACATCGCCCGCCTGGAGCAGCTGCTCGACGAGCACTCCAACATCGCCGCGATGGACCCGGCCAAGCTGCCCGCGATCCGCGCCCAGATCTGGACCCTCATCCAGGCCGCCAGGCTCGACCACGACCTCGGCCTGGACGAGCGTCCCGAGGACGACGGCTTCGACGACTTCCTGCTGCACGTCGACGGCTGGCTCTGCGAGGTGAAGGACGCCCAGATTCGCGACGGCCTGCACGTCCTCGGCCAGGCCCCGGTCGGCACCGACCGGGTCAACATCGTGCTCGCCATCCTGCGCGCGCGGCAGATCTGGGGCGGCGTCAGCGCGCTGCCCGGCCTGCGCGAGGCGCTCGGCCTGGACGAGGCCGCGCTCACCCTCGGCGCCACCGACGCCGCCGAGGCGCAGGCCCGCGCCCTGGTCGAGGCGATGGAGGCGGAGGGCTGGGCGCCCGAGGCGGTCGAGAAGGTCGCCGCCGGGCTGCCGGAGGCCGTCCGCGAGGTGCTCGGCTTCGCCGCCACCCAGGTGGTGCCGCGCCTGGCCGCCACCACCGACGAGCTGGACGCCGTCCTGCACGCGCTCCAGGGCGGCTTCGTCCCGGCCGGACCGTCCGGCTCCCCGCTGCGCGGCCTGGTCAACGTGCTGCCGACCGGCCGCAACTTCTACTCCGTCGACCCGAAGGCGGTGCCCAGCAAGCTCGCCTGGGAGACCGGCCAGGCGCTCGCCTCCTCGCTGATCGACCGCTACCGGGCCGACAACGACGGTGCCTACCCGCCCTCGGTCGGGCTCTCGCTCTGGGGCACCAGCGCGATGCGCACCGCGGGCGACGACATCGCCGAGGCCTTCGCGCTGCTCGGCGTCCGCCCGGTCTGGGACGACGCCTCGCGCCGGGTCACCGGCCTGGAGCCGATCCCGCTCGACGAGCTGGGCCGCCCGCGCATCGACGTCACCCTGCGCATCTCCGGCTTCTTCCGGGACGCCTTCCCGCACGTGGTCGCCCTGCTGGACGACGCGGTGCGCCTGGCCGCCGCCCAGGAGGAAGCCGAGGAGCAGAACTACGTCCGCGCCCACGTCCAGGCCGACCTCGCCGTGCACGGCGACGAGCGCAAGGCCACCGTCCGCGTCTTCGGCTCCCGCCCGGGCACGTACGGGGCGGGCCTGCTGCAGCTGATCGACAGCCGCGACTGGCGCACCGACGCCGACCTCGCCGAGGTGTACACGGTCTGGGGCGGCTACGCGTACGGGCGCGGCCTGGACGGGCGACCGGCCCGCGAGGAGATGGAGACCGCGTACAAGCGGATCACCGTCGCCGCGAAGAACACCGACACGCGCGAGCACGACATCGCCGACTCGGACGACTACTTCCAGTACCACGGCGGCATGGTGGCCACCGTCCGCGCGCTCACCGGCAAGGCGCCGACCGCCTACATCGGCGACTCGACCCGGCCGGAGACGGTGCGCACCCGGACGCTGACCGAGGAGGCCGCCCGCGTGTTCCGCGCCCGGGTGGTCAACCCGCGCTGGATCGAGGCGATGCGCCGGCACGGGTACAAGGGCGCGTTCGAGATGGCCGCGACCGTGGACTACCTGTTCGGCTACGACGCCACGACGGGTGTGGTCGCGGACTGGATGTACGAGAAGCTGACCCAGGAGTACGTGCTCGACCCGGTCAACCGGGAGTTCCTCGCCGGGGCCAACCCGTGGGCGCTGCACGGGATCAGCGAGCGGCTCCTGGAGGCGGCGAGCCGCGGGCTGTGGGAGCAGCCCGACCCGGAGCTGATCGAGCAGTTGCAGGCCGCGTTCCTGGAGACCGAGGGCGATCTGGAGGGCGGCGAGGGCTGAGCCCGCCCCTCCTCCTGCGGCCTGGGTTCCCGCCGCCGGTGTTCCCGCGTCCATTCGGGTGACGGGAACACTGGTGGCGCACCCCGCCCAAGCGGACAATACGGGGCATGTCACGCCGCCTGACCCTCACGCGCCCCGTCCTGCGCACCCCTGGCGTCCTGCGCACCCCTGGCGTCCTGCGCACCACTGACCCCGGCGGGCGGGCGGTGCCCGAGCACCGCTACCGGGCGCGCCTCGGCGCGCTGGTGGCCGGGGCGGTGCCGGTGCTCGCGTTCCCGGCGCCGGGGCTGGCGTGGCTGGCGTGGGTCTCGCTGGTGCCCGGGCTGCTGCTGATGCAGCGGGCGCCCGGGGGCCGGGAGGCGGCCCTGCGCGGGTGGTGGTTCGGCGCGGGCTTCATCCTGACGGCGATGTCCTGGCTGATCCCGTCGATCGGGCCGGCGCTGCTGCTGCTCGCTCTCGTGTTCGGGGCACTCCAGGCCGGCGTCGGCTACGGCGTGCACCGGCTGCTGCACCCGCCGCTGACCGCCCGTCGGGCGCTGCTCGCCCTGGTCGTGGTCCCCGCGCTCTGGCTGACCACCGAGTACGCGCGCTCCTGGCACGCGCTCGGCGGGCCGTGGGCACTGCTCGGCGCCACCCAGTGGCAGCACCCGGCGATCCTCGGTCTCGCCTCGACGGGCGGGATCTGGCTCGTCAGCGCGGCGGTCGTGGCGGTCAACACCGGGGTGCTGATCGTGCTCACCGCCGCCCCCTGGCGACCGCGCGCCGCTGCGGCGCTGACGACCGTGCTGGTACTGGCCGCCGGTCCGCTGCTGTTCGCGCTGCGCGACGCGCCCGCCCGGACCGAGGCCGTCACCGTCGCTCTCGTCCAGCCCGGCATCATCGACGAGCCGCAGGCGCGGTTCGAGGCCAGCGCCCGCGCCACGGCCGCGCTCGGCGGGCGGCCGGTGGACCTGATCGTCTGGGGCGAGAGCAGCACCGGCGCCGATCTGGACCGCGACCGGGCCGCACTGGAGCGGCTGCGCGAACTGTCCGCCGCCACCGGCGCGCAGATCGTGGCCGGGGAGGACGCGCGCAAGGCGGACGGGCGGATCTCCAAGGACGCGGTGCTCGTCTCCCCGGCGGGCGTGGTGGACCGGTACCGCAAGATCCGGCTGGTACCGTTCGGCGAGTACATCCCGCTGCGGTCCGTGCTCGGGTGGATCGCCGGGGTCAGCCGGGCGGCGGGCGAGAACCGGGCGCCCGGCATCACCTTCCACCTCCTGCCGGCCACCGACCAGGCAGGCGGCGCGCTGCCGGTCGGCGCGCTGATCTGCTTCGAGTCGACATTCCCCGACATGGCCCGCACGGCGGCGCGCGACGGCGCCCGGGTGCTGGTCTACCAGTCCTCGACCTCGACCTTCCAGCACACCTGGGCGCCCGAGCAGCACGTCTCGCTGGCGGCGATCCGGGCCGCCGAGACCGGCCGGCCGGCCGTGCAGGCCTCGCTGACGGGGGTCTCGGCGGCCTTCGACGCGCAGGGCCGCGAGCTCGCCCGGCTCGGCACCGACGGCACCGGCGCACTGACCGTCCGGCTGCCGCTCACCGCGCCGGGGACGCTGACCTGGTACGACCGGGTCGGCGACGTGGTGCCGCTGGCGGCACTGCTGGTGACGACGGGGTCGGCGGTCATGGTGCTGCGGCGCCGGTGGGTGTGACGTCGGTGAGTCCGACGTCGGTGGCTCTGACGCCGCCGAGCGTGACGCCACCGAGCCTGCCGCCGGTGAGCGTGAGCGGTCAGCCCTCGGCGCCGGCCAGGTAGACGCCGAACGCGGCGCCCTGGGGGTCGCGCAGGACGGCGATGCGCGGGCCGCCCGGCACGTCCGTGGGTGGCAGCAGCACGTCGGCGCCCAGTTTGGTGGCCCGGGCGACGGTGATGTCGACGTCGGCGACCGAGAAGTACGGCAGCCAGTGCGGCGGGACCTGCGGCGGGAAGCGGTCGTCCATCACCAGCATGCCGCCGAAGTCCTCGCCGTGCAGGCCCCACTGGGTGTACTGCTCGGAGGAGCTGACGGACCAGCCGAACACCGTCGGGTAGAAGGCGGCCGCGCCGGGCGCGTCGCGGGTGAGCAGCTCGACCCAGCCGAGCGCGCCGGGCTCGTTGAGCACGCCGACGCCCTGGAAGGCGCGGGCCTGCCAGAGTGAGAAGACGGCGCCGGACGGGTCGGCGACCACCGCGTACCGACCGAGGTCGAACACCTCGGCGGGCTCCATCAGGACGCTGCCGCCCGCGTCCTGGACCATCGCCACGGTGACGTCGGCGTCGGGGACGGCGAAGGACACCGTCCAGGCGGTCGGCTGCTGCGGGGTGTAGAGCGGGGTGACGGCGGCGGCGGGGGCGTCGCCGAGGAGCATCTGGGTGTAGCCGCCGGCCTCGGGGCGCGGGTCGGTCTCGGCCCGCCAGCCGAACAGCTCGCCGTAGAAGGACTTGGCGGCGGCGGGGTCGGAGGTGCCCAGCTCGACCCAGCAGGGGCCGTTGGTGGTCACGGAAGTCTGCTTCATGGCTCTCTCGGATCGTCGGGGTGTGGTTGACACGTGGTTGCCCACGTCGTGACTTCGGATCGTCAAATTCCCAGCGCGTCAGGCGACTTCGAGGACGAGCTTGCCTCGGACGTGGCCGGACTCCACGAGGGCCAGTGCCTCGGCGGCGTGGGTCAGCGGGTAGCGGCCGGTGACGTGCGGGTCCAGCTCGCCGACGGCGACCAGGGCGGCCAGCGCGGCGAGGGACTCGCGGGTGGTGGAGCGGGTGACGTAGCGGCCGCCGAGTTGGGCGGCGGCGACCGGGTCGGCGGTGCTGACCAGCTTCGAGCGGTCGGCGAGGGTGACGGCGGCGGCCCGCAGGGCGTCACCGCCGACCAGGTCGAGGATGCCGTCCACGCCGTCCGGCGCCGCCTTCGCGATCCGCTCGGCCACTCCGTCGCCGTACCGGATGTGGACGGCGCCGAGCGACTCCACGTGCTCGCGGTTGGCGTCGCTCGCGGTGCCCAGAACGCGGAGGCCGCGGCTGCGGGCGATCTGTGCCGCCGCGCTCCCGACGCCGCCCGCGATGCCGAGGATCAGCAGCGTCTGCCCGGAGCCGAGTCCCACGTCGCGGACGGCGTCGTCCGCGGTGGCCACCGAGACGGGCAGGGTGGCGGCCCGGTCGAAGTCGACGTTCGCGGGTTTGAGAGCGCTCATCCTGGCGAGCAGCAGCGTCTGTTCGGCGAAGCCGCCGGCGGCGGCGACGCCGAACACCTCGTCGCCCGGGGTGAAACCGGTCACCCCGGGGCCGACCTGCTGCACGACGCCCGCGGCCTCCTGGCCCATGACGGCGGGCAGTTGGCGTTCCCGGCCGAACAGGCCGCGCCGGATCTTCCAGTCCACCGGGTTCACGCCGGCCGCCCGGACGGTGATCGCCAGTTGACCCGGCCCGGCGGCGAGCACCGGCCGGTCCAGGAACTCCTGAGTCTCCGGCCCGCCGTAGTCGACGAACCCGAACGCCTTGGCCATCGTGATCCCACTCCTCGGGTAGCCGGCCTGCGATCCCCGTCCTCGGCCCCAGCATGCGGGGCGGGACCGGGTGGGGGCGGGCGCTGGTGGGCCGAACGGGGGCGGGGAACAAAAGACAGATGACAGATAACAGATTTCGAAATCTGTCACCTGTCATCTGTCAGCGGTGACCTGTCAGCTCCGCGCCACCCGCGTCACCGGGATCCACAGCTGTGCCTCGGCGTCGCCCGTCCCCGGGACGAAGCGGGTCCGCAGCAGCTCCGGGCCCGGCCGGGCCTCGTACGGGTTGGACGGGAACCACTGGCTCGCCGTGTCGCCCCACATGCGCTGGAGCGCCTGCGGGAACGGCCCGGTGCTGCTGAACACCGCCCAGGTGCCGGCCGGGACGTCGAGCACGTCCAGGTCGTCCGGCAGCTCGGCGTCCGGACGCGCCACCACCGCGTGCCAGTAGTCGACGTCGGACCCCTCCTCGCGGTTCTCCGACAGGCAGTCGGTCACCGAGATGATGCCGTCCGGATCCTGGTCGGAGAGCGCCGAGATCCGGGCGACGGTCTCCGTGCCGAGCCCCTTGATGAACTCGGCGATCGCCGGGTTCACCCCCTCGTAGATCAGGGTGACCCGGGCCCTCTTGCCGACGATCCGGAGCGCCGGCTTCTGCACGATGCGGTATTCCATGGTGCTGGTTCCTTCCACGACGAGTCGGAAGGACATCCGGGGCTGGGACTTGAGCACCGCGCCGTCGCGCCGGGCCTCTCCCGGCCCGACCCCGTGCATCGCCCGGAACGCCCGGGCGAACGCCTCCCCCGAGGTGTAGCCGTAGCGCACCGCGACATCGAGCAGCGTCCGCTCGCCGCCGAGCACTTCGGCACCCGCGACGGTCAGCCGCCGGCGCCGGACGTACTCCGACAGCGGTATCCCGGCGAGCATCGAGAACAGCCGCCGGAAGTGGTACTCCGACGTCATCGCGATCCGCGCCAGCTCGGCCACCTCGACCTCGTGGTCCAGGTTCCGCTCGATGTGCTCCATCGCGCGGTTCAGGTGCTCCAGCACTCCCGCCCCGTCCTTCCTTGTTGATCTTCACCGTAGGAGGGACCCACCTTGCCGCACCCGACAATCGGTGCCCGCTCCGGTCGGGTGCTCGTCGCAGATCCCCGAGCCGGATCGCCGCGCACAGGGTGCGGGAACAGCCGGGACGGGCGTGATGTTCTCCGCCTCCGTAGCCGTCCCTGGCACCGACCGCAGCCAGTTGTTCAAATTGGAACAACCGAGTACGGTCGTCGAAGTCCGGTTCACCCCCCTCGGTAACGGAGGCCCGCCCATGCCGCAGCCCGGCTCCGCCACGGTGCGCTCACGCGTGCGCATCCCGCTGACCTTCCCGGACGGCTACCGCGCCGACGCGGAGGTCTTCACCTTCCACGGACTGGCTGACGGCGCCGAGCACATCGCGCTCGCGTTCGGCGAGGTGCCGCAGGGCGGGACGCCGCTGGTGCGGCTGCACTCGGAGTGCCTGACCGGCGACGTGTTCGGCTCGGACCGCTGCGACTGCGGCCCGCAGCTGCGCGAGTCGGTCGAGCGGATCAGCGAGGCCGGCGGCTACCTGCTCTACCTGCGCCAGGAGGGCCGCGGCATCGGGCTCTACAACAAGCTCGACGCGTACGCCCTCCAGGACTCGGGCCTCGACACGTACGACGCCAACACCGCCCTCGGCCTCCCCGAGGACGGCCGCGACTACACCGCCGCCGCCCAGATGCTGACCGCCCTCGGCGCCGCGGGCATCGAGCTGCTGAGCAACAATCCGGACAAGGCGGCGCAGCTGGCCTGCCTCGGGATCACCGTGGAGCGCCGGACGCCGACCGGCGTCCACCTCTCGGCGAGCAATGTGCGGTACCTGCGCGCCAAGGTGGAGCGGACCGGGCACTCGATCGAGCTGTCCCGGCTGGTCGGCTGAGGCTGCCGACCGTCGGCTGCGGCGGAGGCCGGAGCGTCAGCGGCGGCCGGTGCGGCCGATGGTGCGCTGGATGCCGAGGCAGGCCAGGGGGAGGGCGATCAGGACGGCCGCCCAGAAGGCGCTGTGGCCCCAGAGCTCGGCGATGCCGCCGTAGAGCGGCTCGGCCACGGGGATGCGCAGGGCCTCCATCGGACCGAGCGGCGGGGGCCAGGCGCCGAGCAGCAGGGTGCCGAGGAGCCACAGGACGAACAGGCGGCGGGCGGCCCCGGGCCCGGCCAGGGTGGTGGCGGCGGACACCGTGGCCAGCAGGAGCGTGAAGCCGGCCTGGTAGGCGGCTCCGGCCTGGCCGGTGCCCCAGGACGCCGGGGTCGGGTGGTGGCCGGTGGCAGCCAGCCGGACCTCGACGGTCGCCCACAGCAGGACGACCAGGACGAAGCTGCTGCCGAGCACGAACAGGGCGCGGTCGCGCAGGCCGGGGGCGCCCGTCCGCCAGGCCGTCGCCGCAGGTCCCGGCCAGGACGCCTTGACCGCGGCCGCGGGGCGGGAAGCCCGTCGGCCGCCGCCGGAGGCCCGACGGCCCTCGGCCAGGCGCCGCCACTCCTCCACGGTCCGGCGCCGCGCGTCGTGGACCGGCCGGAGCAGCCTGGTGGCGCGCTCGACCAGGACCAGGGCCAGGACGACCCCGACGGTCGCCGCCACTGCGGCCCAACTGCCCATGCCGCCCTCGAACATGACCACCCGGTCGGCCAGCGCGGGCGGCGGCTTGAGCACCGTCATCGGCGGCCCCAGCCGCAGGTAGCCGATCGCGCCGGCGCCGGCGGCGGCCAGTGCGATCGTCCCCCGGCCGACCCGGGCGGGGAAGACCACCAAGGTGACGGCCGCCGCGAGGGCCGCGCCCAGCTGGGGCGCCACCGCTCGCGCCGCGTGCTCCCCGGCCGTTCGCAGGTGACCGCCGAAGAGGCTGTTGGGCAGGATCTTCAGCTGGTTCCCGGCGTCGACGCTGATCCGCGCGAGCGCGCCCGCCCAGAGCACCAGCGCGAGGGCGACGAGCAGCAGTAGCGCCGCCGCGGCCTGCCGGGGCAGCGCGGTACCGGTGTTCGCCCACCAGACCCGCACCCACGGCCGCCACACGACGGGCTCACGGGTGCGCCCGCCCGTCGCCGTCCGCCCCTGCGCCGTCCGTCCGCCGGCCGCGCGCCCGCACTCGGCGGGTGCGCGCCTGGCCCGCAGCGTCTCGGCGGCGACCAGCACCGCACAGCCGGGCACCGATCCGGGGTCGGCGCTCACGGCACGCCTGCGCAGAGCGGACCAGCGCCGGCGCACGCCGTCCACCGCGTCGCGGCGCACCGCGCTCCAGGCCGCCAGCACGACGTCCGCCACGACCGCCGCCACCACGGCCGTCACCGCCGACACCCGCCCGGACAGCGGCAGCCGGTACACCGCGGTGGGCAGCGGGGAGAGCCGGGCGAGCAGCCGGGCGTGCTCCTCGGGCCGGACGGTCAGCCACAGCGCCAGGCGGTACGCCTGGGCCCGTTCGTCGACGGTCAGCCCGTCGCCGGTGCGTCCGCCGCCGCCGAGCTCGCGGGCGGCGCGGTCCGTCTCGGTCACGGCCTGCGGCACGCGGGTGAGGGCGAGCAGCCGCCCGCAGTGCTCGCCGGAGCACTCGGGGTGGTCGCAGTCGTAGCGCGCGGCGACGGCCGGCACCGAGGCGGCGAGCAGCTCGTCGAGGAACGCGACGACGTCCGGCTCGGTGCCGATCCGGGTCAGGCCGGCGGTGTCGATCGGGCGTTCGCGGTAGTGCGGGGTGGCGGACGGCGCGAACGCGGCGCCGAGGGCGAGCACCGCGAGGGCCGCCGCGCGGGCCCGCCCGGCGCCCCGGGCGCGGTCGACGTCCCGGAGGTAGTGCAGGTCGAACACGGTGTCGCGGACGTCGTCGCGCAGCCAGGCCAGCAGCCTCTGCGCGCCGCCGTCGACCAGCCACTCGGCGGCCTCGCCGGAGCGGTTCAGCATCGTCCAGGCCAGGACGGACGGGGCGTGGTAGGGGTCGCCGAGGAAGGTGATCGGCCGGTGGGCATGGCCGCCCGTCGCGCCTGCCGCGGTCGCCTGGGGCCGGACGACCGCGGGGCTGCCGCCCGCCAGCCAGCTCCTGACCTGCTCGGCCTTCCAGCGCTGCGCCGGGTTCCTGGTGAACAGGCCCTGCAGGAGGAGCAGCCGGCGCGGATCGGTGACGGCGGAGAGGTCGACCTCCTCCGAGAAGACCAGGTCGTACTGCAGCACCTCGTCGCTGAGCAGCAGGCCGTCCTGGTCGAGGTAGCGGGGCCGGCCGGTGAACAGCTCGTACAGCACGTTGCCGAGCCCCCACCAGGGGCCGGCCGGGTGGTTGGAGCCGGCCAGCTGCTCGGGGGCCATGTAGGCGACGGTGACCTGCATCTCGGGCGAGAAGCTGCGGCTGGCGGTGAGCTTGGCGACGCCGCCGAAGTCCGCGATAACGAACTCGCCGGGGCCACCCGGGCTCCCGGGGCCACCGCCGGGGCGCACCAGGATGTTGGCGGGCTTGAAGTCGACCGGGTTGCGCTGGATCCGCCGCTGCCAGAAGTCGAGCATGGCGACGAGTTCGCGGACGATGGGTTCGGTCTCGCGCGGGTCTGCGTGCCGGCCGTCGCGGGTCAGGGCGGCGATGCGGTCGGCGAGGGTGACGGGCAGGTACTCCATCGCCACCCAGTCGCAGCCCACCCCGGCGTGCTCGACCTGGCCGTAGTCGGTGATCCGCGGCACGTGGCGGCGGTAGGCCTCGTCGCGCAGGTGCTCCAGCAGGTCGGTGTCCATGGCCTGGCCGGACCGGGTGACCTTCACCGCGGCGTCCCCGCCGCCGTCCGTCCGCCGGACGTGCCAGACGGTGCCCTCGGTGCCCGAACCGGCGACCTGGTACGGCTCGTAGCGGTTCAGCAGGGCCGCCGGGAAGGCACCCCCGAAGTGGCCGCCGCGCGCGGGCGCCGGGCGGCGGGTCTGTGTCGGCGGGGTGGCGGCGCGGGGTTTGACCCGGGTCGGCGCCTCCGGGTCGGCGCGCAGCCGCCGCAACCGCGTGGGCGGGTCCGGGATCCGGGTCAGGTCACGGCGGCCCCAGGGCCATCGGTCCACCCGCGTCCGCGGGACCGCATCCGTCGGCGTGCCGTCGGCCATCCTGTCGTTCTCCCCTTCAGCCGACCTGGTGTGACGCATCATCATGTGTCAAGAGGGGCAGCGGTGTTCCAGCTTTCGGCCACTCCCGTTTCCAAGCCGTTACGCAGCGCTGGAGCCGGTCGGTGACGGGCTCCGGCGCTGCCAGACCCGGACGTAGTCGAACGAGAGGGTGGCCGGCAGGGAGGTGGGGCCGCCGATGGCGGGCTGGACGGCGTTGTCGAGCATCAGCCACATGGGCGCGGAGGTGATGCCCTGGGTGAGGGTGGCGACGAGGATGCCGTCCCGGTAGTAGTCGACCCGGCCGTCCTGCCATTCGGCGCCGAAGACGTGCCAGCCGGTGAGGCCGGTGTCGGAGCAGCTGCCGGTGGAGGCGGCGGCGGAGTTGAAGTGGGCGCAGACGAGGCCGTGCAGCCCTTCCATGACGTCGTTCTCGCCGCCGTGGGGCCAGTCGGCGCCGACGGCCCAGAAGGCGGGCCAGTTGGCGACCACGCCGGGGGCGGCGGCGGGGACGTTGACCCGGGCCTCCAGCGCGCCGAAGGTGAAGGAGAACTTGTCCCTGCTGTTGACCATGCCGGAGACGTACGGGAGGGTCCGGTCGCCGCAGGTCTGCTGCCGCGCCTCGGCGGTGACGTGCAGCATGCCGTCGCGCACCGCGACCTGCGCGGCGTCGTAGCAGTCCAGTTCCTTGTCGTTGACGGGCGGGGCGATCGCCCCCGGGGCGAACGGGTTGCCGGTGGACCACTTGGCGGTGTCCAGCGAGGTGCCGTCGAACTCGTCCTCGAAGACCAGGTGCCAGTCGCCGGGGATGCCCAGCGGCATGACGCTGCGCGACGCCCGGGAGGAGGAGGCCGACGGGCGGGCGGAGCTCGCCGGCCCGCCGCCCGAACCCGAGCAGCCGGCCAGGGCGGTGAGCAGGAGGGCGAGCGCCCCGGCGGGCATGGCGCACCACGGGCTGCGGCGGAGTTCCATGACGCACCTACCTTCTTCGCCCGATCAGGGTTCCATCCGGGCGCGGTGCGCGCATCCGGTGCTGCGGCGATGGCAGCCGGCGGTCACGGTGCGGGCCGCCAGATGTCCCCGACGGCGGTGACGCCCGCGCTGGCTCCGACCGGGTGCAGGCCGTAGGCGTCCTCCAGTGTGCGCAGCAGCCGGTAGTGGTCGGTCCGCTCGTCATAAGTGCCGGGGTTGACCTGCTGCCCGACGACGACGGTCGGGATCCGGTTGTCCTGGCTGCCGTCGTCCTCGTCCCAGGTGATCACCAGCAGGCTGTTGTGGGTGCGCGCCCAGTCGGCGTAGCCGGCCAGGTTGTCCTTCAGCCAGGTGTCGCCCTGCGTCACGGAGCCGTCGTGCATGTCGTTGGTCAGGTTCGGCACGACGAAGGACACCGCCGGCAGCGCCGCGTAGTCGTGCGGGAAGGCCGAGAACGGCAGGTTCACGCCGGGCGGCAGGGCGCCGAAGTCCACCCACGGGTTGTGCTTGCGGGCGTATCCGCCGCTGCCGCAGCCGGTGTAGCCCGCGCCCGGCAGGTCCTCGGAGTAGCCGGCGAAGGTCAGGCCGGCGGCGAGCAGGGCGGAGCCGAGGTCGGGCGTCGAGAAGGCGTGCGGGCACGAGTCGTCGGTGACGCCCTGTACCGAACCGGAGAAGAGCGCCAGGTAGTTGGGCTGACTGGGGTGGGCGACGGCGAACGACCGGGTGAAGGACGCGCCCTGTGCCGCGAGAGTGTTGATGAACGGCGCCTCGGCCGTCCTGCCGATGACGTCGGCGTAGGACTTGTTCTCCTCGACCACCACCACGACGTGGTCGGGGCGGGGAACCGCGACCGCCGGGACCGGGGAGACCGGGGAGCTCCTGGTGCCGCTCCCGGCCGGTCCGGCTGGTGAGGCCGCACAACCCGCCACCAGCAGCACGAACGCGGCCGCCACCGCGCCGGCGGGCGCGCCCACTCGGCGACGCCGACCGGCGCCTCGGGCGTCCGCGCAGGTCACGCCGTCAATCCTGGCCGGTCCGGGTGGGGGCGGCAAATCGGGCGTGGCCACGTCGCGTTGACTGATGCCCACCCCACGTTGACTAATGCCCACAACGAGCGGAGGGTGGAAACGGCGACGCCCGCGCGGTGGGTGCCGGTGCCGAGAGGAGGATCCCGGCGTCCTGGGCGGGTGCGCGCCCGGACGGGAGCCGCCAGTGAGCGGCGCGGGGCGATCCGGACTTCCGGGGGGCTTCCAGGGGGAACAGCCTCACCACGGGAGATCACCTTGAGTCCTGGGTCACGTGTCACCGACCGGTCCGCCGCCGACCTCCATGCCGTCGACCTCCGTGCCGTCGACCTCCACGCCGATGTCCGCGAGCTGATGGCCCGCCTGACCGATGCCGTCGACGGATCCCGGTGGCTGGACGCCTTCCTCCTCGCGGCCGGGGCGGTTCAGGCCTCCGAGGACCGTCTCAGCGGCACCTGGCGGCCGTCACGCCGAGTGGTCGACTACCTGGACAGCCTGTCCGGCACCCGGTCGGCGGCACTGGCCGGGCCGGCCCGGACCGTTCTGGAGGCGTCGAGCGGGGCGATCCGGCGCGTGCCGCCCGCGCGCACGCTGGAACGCTGGACGGCCCGGGTCGAGACGGTCACCGGTCTGCTGGCGGACCTGGTGCTCGGGGCCCGCGACACGCACCGACCTCCGCCGGACCTGCACCGCGAGCTGCTTCGGGCGACCGACGCCCTGCGCCGCCCCTCGGCCGTCCGGCAGGTGCTCGGCCCGGCCGTGGTCCGCCCGCCGTCCTGCTTCTGCAACTTCGACCAGTACCCGGAGGACGTCGCCGAGCTGGTCCGGCGGTTCGCCGCGGAACACCCCGCCCATGACCGTCCGCTACTGGTCGTGGGTGTCCGGACCTCCGGGAGCTACCTCGCCCCGCTGGCCGGGGCCGCCCTGCGGCAGCAGGGCTACCGGCAGGTGACGGTCTGCACCGCCCGCCCCGGGGCGTCGCTGCTCCCCGGCCGAGCGGCAGAACTCCGGCGGCTGGTCCGGGGCGAGGGCCTGGTCCTGCTGCTGGACGACCCGCCGGCGTCCGGCAGGTCGCTGGCCCAGGTCGCCGCGGCGGCCGAGCGGGCGGGCTTCCCGGCCAGTTCGATCGTCCTGCTGCTCGCCGTCTGCGAGGACGAGCCCGTACTGCCCCGGCGACTCGACCGGTATCCCCGCGTGGTCCTGCCCGGGCCGGACTGGCACGTACGGGAGCTGCTGCGGCCGGCCGCGCTGGCCGAGCTGGTGCCGCGTCTGCTGCCCGACTTCCGGCCGCCCCTGGAGGTCGGTCCGCTCGGGCCGCAGACCCGGGGTGCGCATCTCGCGGTACCGGTGACGGCGCGGGTGGACGGCCGCACACTGCCGATGGTCGCCGAGTCGGCCGGCCTCGGTTTCCTCGGGCGGCGCGCGGTGGTCGTGGCCGACGCACTGGGCGAACTGGTGCCGCCGGTCTACGGCTTCGCCGACGGCGTGCTGCTCCGCGCCCGGCTGCCGGGCGAGCAGCGCGACCGGGCCGGCGAACGGGTCGCTCCGGCCGACGTCGCCCGGTACGTGGCGGCCCGTCAGCGACGGCTGGCCGTCGACGCCGACCGCAGCCTCAGGCTGACCGGCCGGGGACCGGTGTGGGAGGTCGCCTCCCGGCACCTGGCCCCGATCCTCGGACGGCCGGAGGTGCTGCTGCGGGCCGTCCTGCTCGACCCGCTGATGCACCGTCTGCTGACGTCCGGCCGGCCGTGCGTGGTCGACGGGCGCACCCTCGACCGCAACTGGGTCGCGGACGAGGACGGCCGCTGGGTCAAGACCGACTTCGCCGAGGGCGCGTTCAGCAACATGAACCTGACGAGCTACGACGCGGCGTACGATCTGGCGGGAGCCGCGGTGTCGCTCGACGGCCTCGACGGCCTCAACGACACCGAGGGCGAACTGCGTTCCCGCTACGAGGAGTTGAGCGGTGAACGGGTCTCGCCCGCGCGCTGGTGCGTGCTGTGCCTCGTCCAGGCCCTGGGCCTCGGGATGCCCCGGCCCGGCCACATGCGCGTCTCCTCGCGGGACCGCGCACGGTCCCGCCGTGCCCAGGCGCGCGCCGTCCAGCGGTTCCTGGCCGAGACGTACCTGTCCGACCTGACGGAGGCCGACCCCCGCGGGCCGTGGTGCGTCCTGGACGTCGACGGAGTGCTGGAGACCGATCCGCTCGACGTCCCCGCCGGGTCGCCGACGGGAATGCTCGCCCTGCGCGCGCTGCGGGCCCACGGCTACCGGGTGCTGCTCGCCACCGGCCGCTCCCTGCCGGAGATCCAGGACCGCTGCGCCGCGTACGGCCTCGCCGGTGGCGTGGCCGAGTACGGCACCGCCGTCCACCTGTCCGTGCCCGGAACCGTCGAGACCGTCCTGCCGGCCGGGTGGGAAGGACCGGACGCCGAACTCCGCCGCCGCCTCGCCCTCCTGCCGGAGGTCACGGTCGACCCGTTCTCCCGGCGGATCGTGCGCGCGTCGCTGGTGCACGACAGCCGCCGGACGGGACTGCCCGCCGCGACCGTCGCCGCGCTGCTCCACGACGGGACGGCCGGCGGCTTCGGGAGCCCGCTCGACGACCGGTTCGACGTGGTGCCCGGCGAGCGGCAGACCGACTTCGTCCCGCACGGGACGGACAAGGTCCACGGTGTGCGCGCCCTGCTCGCCCTCCTGGGCGCCGACGGCGCCGTCCCCGTCCTGGCCGTGGGCGACGGACCGGCCGACCTCGGCCTGCTCCGGTGGGCGCTGAACGGCGTGGCCCCGGCCAACGCATCGCCCGAGGTGCGCGCGGCGGGGGTACCGCTGACGCGAGGCGCCTACCAGGCCGGTCTCGCCGATGCCGTCGCGCGGCTCATCGGCCACCGCCCCGGGCGCTGCCCCACCTGCCGGCCGCCCCGAACCTCCGCGGAGACCCGCGCACTCCTGGCCGTGCTGGCGATTCCCGAGGCCGGTCCGCGGGGAATACCGCCGCGGCTGGCCCGGCTGGCCGGCGCGGATCTGGCGCTGAGCGTCAGGGGCATCGGGCGACACGGGGTGGACGCATGAGCGAGCGGATCATCGCGCTCCCCGGCCCGATCGCGTCCCTTCACCGGCCGCTGGCCGGACCTCTCGACGCGCTGACAGCGCGACGGCTCGCCCGCCAGCTGTGCCCGCACGACCCACCGGCACTCCAACGGCCGTCACCGGGCTACTCCGACGTGCTGGTGCTGCGCTGGGACGGCGAGGCCGGCCGCCCCCTGGCCGTCAAGCACCCGAGGAACCCCCGTGCGCTGGCCTCCCTCACCCAGGAGCGGGACGTCCTGCTGGAGCTGGCCCGGGACGAACGGCTGCGCGGCTGGCGCAGCCTGGTCCCCGAGTCCGTCGACTCCCGGCTCGACGCACCGCTGCCGGTCCTCCTCCAGGGCTGGCTCCCGGGCGCGCCCGCCGACGCACTGCTGAGCCGGTACCCCCAGAACGCCACCAGGGTCGCCGGGCTCTCCCTCGCCGCCATCCGGACACTGCACCGGGCCACCGGACGGATGGAGAACGCGGGCGACCGGATCGACGACTGGATCGGACCTCGGCTGGACGTCATCACCCGTCAGGTCCGCTGGTGCCGGCACGATCCCGGTGCGGCCGGGCTGGCCGCGGTGGAGCGGCGACTGCGCGAACGCCTGGCGCACCGCCCGATGCTGGTGGCGTGGATCCACGGGGACTTCGCGGCCAACAACGTCCTGCTGTCCCGGGACGGCGGCCGGGTCACCGGGCTGGTCGACTGGGCCGGCGCCTCCCCTGACGGGCCCTCGGAGGTCGACGTCTGCACCTTCGCCCTCGCACTGCGCTGGCTGCTCGACCGCCGGCCCTGGGGCCGGCAGGTCGTGGGCGCCCTGCGCACCGGATCGCTCGTGGTCGACGAGGTCGGCGCCGAGCAGCCGGCGGACATCGTGCTGCTGACCTGGCTCTGGCACGTGGCGGCCAACCTGGAGAAGTCACGGCAGTTCGCGAGGAACCGCGGCTGGCTGCTGTCGGTGGTGGTGCCGGTGCTGGAGGAGGCGGCGGGCTGGCCGTGAAACGGCGCGGGCCCGGCCCTCACGGAAGGATTTCCGCGAGGACCGGGCCACCTGTGGGCGCCGTCGGATCAGTGCTGCCAGACCCGCACGTAGTCGACCTGCGCGTCGGCCGGGGCGACGGCCGGGTTGTTGGAGTCGACCGCGTTGTTGAGGATCAGGTACATCGGCGAGGAGGTGATGCCGGTGGTGATCTGACCGACCTTCACACCGTCGTAGTAGTAGGTGACCGAGCCGGGCTCCCAGTCGGCACCGAAGGTGTGCCAGCCGCTGAAGTTGCCGGAGGCGCAGCCGCCGGGGCCGCCGGACGGGGAGTGGAAGTGGTAGCAGGCCTGGCCGCCGAGGCCCTCCATGACGTCCAGCTCACCATCGGTCGGCCAGCTCTGACCGTCCGTCCAGAACGCGGGCCAGTTGGCGACCTGCGAGCCGGAGGCCGGAAGGTACATCCGGGCCTCGAAGGCACCGTAGGTGAACGACGCCTTGCCGTTGCTGTTGATCAGGCCCGAGGTGTACGGGTAGGTCTTGCCGTTCACCGTGGCCGGCTTCTGCTCGGCCGTCAGGTGCAGGCTGCCGCCGCTCACCGAGACCTGCGACGGGGCGTACGCGGCGGACTCGGCGGTGTTAACCGGCGGGGTGGTGCAGGTGTCGCAGCCGAACCAGTTGGGGTTCCACTTGGTCGAGTCGAGCGAGCTGCCGTTGAACTCGTCCGCGAAGACCTGCCGCCAGGTGCCCGGGATGCCGGTGGGGCCCCCGGTGGAAGCGGCCGTCTGGGTGGGCGAGGCGGTGGCCGTGGCCGTGGCCGTCGGCGAAGCGGTGGCGGTCGGCGAGATCGCGGTCGGCGAAGCGGTGGCCGTCGCGGTCGGCGAGGCGGTGGCCGTCGGCGACGGGGTGGCGGTGGCCGTCTGCGTGGGCGAGGCGGTCGCCGTCGGCGAAGCCGTGGCCGTCGGCGTCTGCGTGGGAGACGCGGTGGCCGTGGCCGCCGGCGAGGCGGACGGGCTGGCCGTCGTCGCCGAACCGGCAGCCGCGGTGAAGGTGTTGACCGGCTTCAGGTTGTGCCAGTGGTGGTCGGTGCCCTTGTACGCCACGAAGTACGTGTAGTCGCCTGCCGGGAAGGTCCGGCTCCCCGAGGTGAAGGTGCTCTCCTGCGAGGTCAGCGTGGTCGCGATCGCGCCGGGGAAGTCGTAGTGGGTACCGCCGGCCGAGCGGACCGCGATGGTCAGCGCCGACGCCGACACCTGGCTGGTGGCGTGCAGCGTCGCGGTGGCCGTGACCGGAGCGTCGGCACCGGGAGCGGTCGGCGTGATCGTGAGCGAGTCGACGACGACCGGCTCGGTCTGGCCGGCGCTGGCCGGTACGGCCCAGGCGGCCGCGCCCGTCCCGACGGCGGCGAGTGCGAGGCCGACCGCGGCGAAGCGGTGGCGCGTGCTGAAGGTGCTGCGGCGGTGTTTCGAATGCTTGGGCATACGGAGGGAGACCTTTCGTTCCCCCCACTGCTGGACCCGGAGCAGCCTGAACGAAGGGATGGTCCGTATGCAAGCCCGATGCCGCGGCCTGAGCCGCGGCATCGATCATGTTCCCGCTGAAAACGCCTGGCAGGAGCAGGGTTGGAGGCGCCGTCACCGACTGGTTGTGATATGAGGCACAGGAGCCGGTCGTGCGGAGGGCGAGCGCCGCTGCGCCGAGGCGATCGACCGGCTGATCCGCCGGGCCGCGAACCCCGTGCCGCAGACGAAGCGCATCAGCGGTCCGAAGGTGTCGGCGGCGGACAGCCCGGTGAAGTAGAGACCGGGCACGGAGGACTCGAATCCGCTGGTCAGACGGGGTGCGCCGGCGTTCCGCCGGGCGACCGACCGGCGCAGGCCGGCGTCCAGGATGTCCAGCCGGTCGATGTCCACCCGGTACCCGGTGGCGGCGAGCACGTGATCGACCTCCAGGGCGCCGGTCGGTCCGCGCAGCCGGAGCCGGACCCGGCCGTCGGCCTCCACGGCGGAGACCGCCTCGTGACCGGTGAGCACCGGGAACCGGTCCTCCATGCGCTCGCGCAGCCACCATCCGCCCGACGGGCCGAGCACGGTGCGCACGAGACGGGCCCTGGTCCGGTCCGGCAGGTGGCGGAAGGCCCCGGTCGCGTTACTGAACGCGGCGAACGACCATCCGGGCCCGAGCGGCGTGGCCGGCTTCGCCAGCCGGACGGGCCACGGGCGGTCACGGTCCCAGTCGGTCGTGGGCGGGGTTCCGAAGATCAGGCGGTCCGTCCTCGCGATCAGGATCACGTCGGCGTCCGCCTCGTGCATCAGGGTGGCGCTCTCCAGCGCGGACTGCCCGGCACCGATCACCGCCACCCGCCGTCCGGCGAACGTCGCCAGGTCCGCGTGGTCCGAGGTGTGCGAGACCAGTCCTGCCTCCAGAAGCGGCCGCAGTTCGGCGGGGATGGTCGCGTACGGCGGAAAGCCGCTGGCCACGACGACGGCGCGAGCGGTGAACCGCTCGCCGGTGTCCAGCCGGAGCCGGAAGCCGTGCGAGTTCGGTTCGATCCGGACCACGGCAGCGCGCTCGACCTCGGGCACGCACCGCCGCTGGAACCACTCGCCGTAGCGGATGAACTCGTCGAGCGGAATCGCGTAGCGGTCGCCCACCCAGGGCAGGCCCTCGGTGGCCCGGAAGTCGTTGAGGCCGTGGCGGCCGGCGGGATCCGAGATCGAGGACGCCCGGGGTGTGGACTTGAGGAACATTCCCGCCGGCATCCGCGCCCGCCAACTTCCCATCGGCTGACCGAGGATACGCACGGGCACGTCGGCTGCCCTCAGGTGGGCCGCCACGGACAGTCCGTACGGACCGGCACCCACGATCGCGACGGGTACCTCAGTGGACGCAGTCATGTCTCAACCTCCAGGGGTGGAGCGGGTAGTCATCCGGTTCCATGCCTTCTGGGCCACCCACCTGGTCGCCTGGCCGCTGAAGCGGACCACCATGGCGGCGGCGGGCGCGACGTCGTCGCGGCAGAGCCAGGCGCGCTCGGTGGACCTGCGCGGCACCAGGTCGGGCAGGGGGCGGCGTTGCCGGCAGACCGCGACCGCGGCGGAGACCACGTCCAGCTGCCCGACGCCGTAGTAGCGGCTCAGCTGGGGCCCCTGCGGCACCGGGCGGCCGGTGAGCGACAGGTGCAGGGCACGGACCACGTCCACGCCGTCCACGGTTTCGAACAGGCGGAACTGGGCGCCGGTGCGGGGATTGAAGTCGAGGAGCTTGTAGCGGCCGTCGCGCAGGTCCAGCCGCCAGTCCAGGTCGGCGATGCCGCTGTAGCCGACCTTCCGGCAGAAGCCGGCGACCAGTTCGGCCAGTTCGGGATTGGGCAGGGAAACGGCCCGGGTGGTGAAGCCTCCGGTCGGCGGGTAGGAGCGCAGCTTCCGCCCGGTGAAGACGGCCAGCGGCTCGCCCTCCGGGCCGCAGCACAGGTGCGTGATCCAGTGTTCGGAGTACTCCTCCGGCAGGTACTCCTGGGCGAGGACGGAGAGTTGACCGCTCGGCGGGCACCTGGTCAGCAGCTCCCGCTCGTCGTGTATCAGGGTGGTGTGCCTGACCGCGGGACGGCTCAGCCTGGTGAACGCCTCCAGGTTCTTCAGCACCAGCGGATAGCCGCAGAGCCTGGCGGCCTCCAGCAGCCCGTCGGGTTCGCTCGGTATGACGGTGCGGGGTGCCGCGACACCGTGCTCCTCGCACATCGCGTACAGGGTGCCCTTGTTGGCCAGCCGGCGGGGCAGCGCCCCGGGCATCGGCGGCAGCAGGAAGTACGGGGTCAGCTCCTCGGCGTGCTCGGCGAGCAGGACGGCGGCCTCGTCGTCGGTGGGCAGGGCGACGCACCGGCGGCCGTTCTGCCAGCCGATCTCCCGGCCGATCTCCCGTACGATCGCGACCATCTGCTCGACGCGCTCGCAGCCCGTGGTGGGCCGGATGTAGGCGCGGGCCAGGTAGCGGGAGAACGCGGTCGGCGTCAGCGGGTCCTCCACGATCGCGAACACCGGGACCCCGACCCGGCCGAACGACCGGACCACGCCCACCGGGCCGTGCGCCAGCGGGTACCGCCCCACCTTGACCAGCAGGACGGGGGTTCGGCGGTCCAGATCGTTCAGAATCATGGCCATGGTGTCGTGCGTCCTTGCCTGGGAAGTCGCTCAGTGCTGCCAGACCGCGACCCAGTCGACCCGCAGCTGGGCGGAGTTGACGTCGGGTGGCGGTGTCTGCTGGTAGCCCACCGCGAGGTTGAGGAGCAGTTCCATCGCGGTGTGCGGGATCTCGGCCGGGTCGGTCACCTGGAGCTTCGGCACGCCGTCGACGTACCAGGTGACGGCCTGCGGCTGCCAGTCCATCGCGAAGACGTGGTAGTCCGCGGCGAAGTCCGTCGGGCCGCCCCAGCCGTGGACGTCGACGGGCTTGCCGTCCGGCGTCCGGTTGTGCAGGTTCAGGTCGGCGTACTGCCTGGTGTTGATGAACTCGGCGACGTCCAGCTCCGGCAGTCCGCCCCGGGTGTCCGCGGGGAGCAGCCAGAAGGCCGGGAACATGCCCACCGGGTCCATCGGGGCCTTCAGCGCCGCGACGAAGTAGCCGTACGTGAAGGTGTGGCGCGGGGGGTCGTCCCAGTGGTCGCGGCCGGTGGAGATCATCCCGGAGCGCCACGGGTAGGTCTTGCCGTCGGCGCCGGGCGTCGGCCGGCGTTCGGCGGTGAGTGTGAGCACGCCGTTCGCCACCTGGATCTGGCCCGGCTGGTACCACTCGAGCTCGTTGTTGCCCGCGTTGGTGCAGCCGCCGTCGTTCCAGTCGTAGCAGGTCGCCCATTTGGACCGGTCCAGGGACGAGCCGTTGAAGTCGTCCTTGAAGACGAGGTGCCAGGGCCCGGGGCCCGGAGGCTTCTCCAGCGACTCCGAGCCTGGAGAGATCGTGGCCGCGGCCCCTGAGCCCGACGGTGCGGACGCGGTGTGGCCGGCGGTGGTGCCGCAGGCGGCGGCGGCGAGCAGCAGGCCGGATCCCAGCCAGGTCCGCCAGTTCCTGCGGCGGCGGGGTGCCCCGGGCTCGCGCGCGGGCCCCGAGGGGCGCGGGAGCAGCACCAGCACCGTGGTGACCACGGCGAGGACGAGCACCGCGCGGGTGGTGGAGAAGGCGTGCGCGAAGAACAGCGCCTCGGCCGTCAGCGCCGTCATCGCGGCGCTCAGGGTCACGGCCAGGACGGCGGTGACCAGTCGGTCGGGCCGGCGGGCGAACCACGACGGGACGGTACGGCCCCACCCCACGGCCGCCGCACCCGGGCAGGTCAGCAGGAACGTTCCGGCCACGGCCACGCGCAGCGGGTTCCCGGCGGGGAGCAAGGTGGCCAGCAGGGCGATCCAGGCCCAGAGCGCCGGAAGAGCCCGCGGCACGGTCCACGAACGGGTGCTCATCGTGCGCTCCCTCCGCCGACGACCTGGTCAGGTGCCTGGGCGACGTACTGGTAGACCACCGCGTCGGAGTTCTTCAGCACGACGCGCAGGTCGGAGGCCCTCGCGGCCGCCGCCTCCACCTGCTCGACGGTGGATTGCGGCAGAAGCCCCGTCAGCTCGCAGTCCGCGGCCTGTGCCCTGGACAGGATCAGGTAGGTGGGTCCGGCCACGTCCCGGCGCTGCAGCACTCCCTGCAGGACGTGCTCAGGGTCTGCCACCAGCCGCTCCCGGTCCGGGACGGACGTGCCGGCCAGGACGAAGCGGTCGTGGCTGTCGTAGTTCAGCTCACCGCCCGGTTCGTTCGAGGTCAGCGAGACGATCATGGATCCCGGCGGGGTGTTGGTCACGTAGCGGACCGCCGCCACCTCCCCCGGCGGGAAGTAGTTCATCTTCTCCTTGCTGAAATAGCCGAAGAGAAAGCCACCGACCAGAGCGAGCAGTACGGCGCTCATGACGCCGGTCCGCAGCAGGCCGACCGGTCGCGTCCCCAACAGCAGGGTCGCGGCGAGGAAGGCGGCGGCCGGAAGGGCGAGCAGGTACGCCCGGAAGAGCATCTCGCCCTCGTAGGCGTTGGCGGGCAGCAGCACCAGCGGCGCCACCAGGAGCAGCGGCAGGCTCGTCCGGCGCACCCAGCGGTGGCGGACGGCGCCCGCCACCGCCAGCAGGAACACGGAGGCCGTCATCGCGCGGTCGACCCAGGACGCCAGCACCTGCCCGGGGGCGGCGTTGGACAGCTCGGCGAAGCCGGCCACCGCGTTGTGGTCCGGGGAGGTGAGCGCCGTGACCAGGCTGCCCACGTGCTCCGACATGAACGGCCGGGCGACGGTGGCATCCCACAGGAAGGTCAGTGCGACCGCCGCGGCCAGCAGCGGCAGGACGGTACGGCGGTTGCGCCGCGGCAGTGACAGCATCGCCAGGCAGGCGATCAGCATGATCGGGGTCAGCTGGTGGGAGGAGACGATCGCGGCGATCAGCACCAGCAGCAGCACGAACGGCACGGGTCGCCAGCCGCCGCGGCGCGACATCTCGCCGGCCGAGGACACGGCTCGCGCCCCGGACGCCCCCGGTCCGTCCTCCGCGAGTTCCCGCAGGGCTGCCAGCTGGCGCATCACCAGCGCGATCACGGTGACGAACAGGAGGTACGCGAAGGCCTGCGGTGAGAAGTAGTCCTGGCCGACCCAGGCCGCCGAGTAGTAGAGCCAGATCCCGGCCCAGATCAGTCGGCGGTCCTTGGTGAGGCTGCGGTAGAGCAGCAGCAGCGGGCCCATCAGCAGGACGTTGGCGATCACCGGGTACCAGGACGCGTAGCCGAGCGCGGAGGGCAGGCCGGTCACGCGCAGGAACAGCCCGTTGAGCTCGAAGAAGCCGGGCCACTGGTTGTAGACGTCGAGCTTGCCCGCGCCCTGCACCGTCCCGTGGTGGCGCAGCATGGCGTCGACGATGGCGATGTGCTTCCAGGCCCAGGCGTAGCGGAGGGTCGGGTAGAGGATGCTGGGCGTGGCGTGGATCAGCGTGATCAGGCCCAGGACGTAGGCGGCGAGCCAGCCCTGGCGGGTCCGCGGGTCACGCACCGCGACGACGAATCCGCAGGTGAGAACGGCGAGGGCGGCGAAGTAGAGCGGCGGCAGCGCTTGGAGCAGGCCGAGGTCGTCCATCCTGGAGAGCTGCACGCGGGGCAGTGCGAGCAGCCAGAGTGCCAGCGCCACCGGCAGGGCCCCCCGGACCACCCACACGGACCGGCCGGCCGTCGGGCGCCCCTCGGTGGACGTACGGTCGGCGGGCCGGGCGGCCTCGCGCTCCAGGGATTCCGTCACTGTGGTCGTCACTCCTGACACTGTGGTCACTCCTGCACGCTGGTCAGATCAGCACTTCGGCGGTCCGCCGACCGGGTGGCCCACCGCCGCGCGCAGGCGGCGGTAGGTGCGCCAGGCCCGGGTGGCGGCGCGTTCGCGGAAGGGCGCCACCGGGGCACCGCGTCCCTTGGTCCAGTCGTCGAACACCTGCGGTGGCGTGTCGCTGCGGACCATCAGCCGGGATATCCGCATCGGGTCGTCGGCCGCGGAGCTGAACGCGTTCCCGACGGAGGTGGCGGAGGTCCAGCCGGCCTGCATGACCCTCCGGCGCACCGCCGGGCTGGAGTACCCGTGCGGGTAGGAGAAGGAGGTGACCTCGTGGCCGAGGGCGTCCTCCAGCGCCTTCTTGCATCCGACGACCTCCTCGGTCAGCCGCCGGCCGTGGACCGTGTCCATCGGGACGTGCGTCTGGGAGTGGCCGCCGAGCTCGACGCCCAGCGCGTCCAGGTTGTTGACCTGGCGCCAGTTCAGCATCGGCGCCGGCGGGAGCAGGCTGCCCGCGCCCTGAGCGCCTGGCGGGTGGATCGCGCCGACGGTGAGGTAAAGGGTGGCCGGCAGGCCGCTCTCCGAGAGCATCGGCGCCACTGTCCAGTAGAAGTCGGCGTACCCGTCGTCGAAGGTCAGCACGGCCGCTCCGGCCGGCAGCGGTGGCCCGCCACGGACGGCCGAGACCAGCCTGCGCAGTGGCACCACCGACAGGCCGGCGTCCTTGATCCGCTCCAGCTGCTCGCGGAACGTCCTCGGTGTGACGGTGTACGGCGCGAGCCAGGACGGCGGATCGTCCGAGACCGAGTGGTACAGGAAGACGGGTACGGGAGTCATGATCGGCCTCTGATCGACTGCCCGACGGAAGCGGTCGGGGTGAGCGCGGATCCACGGGCCTGTCGGTATCCCGCCCACTGGCCGGCGAGGCCCGTGAGGTATCCGGCGACGGTCAGCCCCACGCCGGCGCACAGGGCGGCCGCCATGGACGCCTGACCGCTGCGCAGGCAGCGCAGCAGCGCGGCCGGCAGGGTGTGCCGCAGGTAGCCGCGTTCGCTGGCGAGGCCCGCGGCGGCGCCGCCGTGCCGGACCACCGCGGACTTGGAGCGGCCCTCGGCGAAGCATCGCGCGGCGAAGTAGGAGAGCGTGGCGCGGTGTCCCGGCACGCGGTGGTCGACCGCCGCGGCCGGCTCGTAGTGCAGTACGGCGCCGGGGTTCCGGGCGGCGAGCCGGATGCAGAGTTCGGTCTCCTCGCAGCCGAGCGGACGCCTGCCGACCCGGCCGAGATCGGTCCGGAAGCCGCCGACGGCCAGCACCGGGGCCCGCCGGAACGACATGTTGGCCCCGATGAAGTTCCGTACCGCGGCGCCGCGCTCCGGCAGCCCCTGGTACGAGCAGCCGACCACCCAGTCGAACTCGGGCGGGAACCAGCCGGGCCGGCCGGTCCGCCACCACGGCCGGACCAGGCCGCCGACGCCGAGTACCCCGGGGGTCCGGAATCCGGCCAGCAGGCGGGCCGTCCAGTCCGGGTCGGCCACCGCGTCGTCGTCCAGGAAGGCGATCAGGTCGCCGTGCGCCACGGCCAGGGCGGTGTTGCGGGCGCCGGAGAGTCCCCTCTGCTGGCCGTTGGCGACGATCCGTACGCCGGAGAACCTCTCCCGGGCGAGCCGGAGCAGCTCCGTGCAGTGGTCGATGACCAGCACCAGTTCGGCGGGCGGGTGGGTCTGCGTGCGCACCGACGCGACGGCGGCGCACAGGTCGTCCCACCGGTCGACGGTGTAGGCGCAGATCGCGACGGACAGGCTCGGGGCGGTCGGGCCGACGGTCCGGTCGACGGTCGGGTCAGCGGTCGGGTCAGCGGTCATGGGAATCACTCCGTTCCAGGGAACGCAGCCAGCGCCTGAGGACGAACAGCAGCGGCAGCGCCACCGCGCATTCGGCGATCAGCCAGGCCCAGCCGACTCCGGCCAGGCCGTACCGCGGCAGTAGCAGTGCCACCAGTGCAATGATCACGACGGAGAAGACCAGCCGCACGCCGATCATCCACGGCATCGACCGCCGCACGCGGGCCATCTGGATGACCACGTTCGGGACGACGTTCGGGATGGCGGAGAGCGCCATCAGTCGCATCACGGTGGTGCCGTGCGCGGCGTACTCGGGCCCGAAGAGGCCGAGGATCCAGGGCGCCAGGGCCACCACCAGCAGGGCCGCCGCGACCATCAGCAAGGCGGAGTGGCGCAGCATCCTCCGGGCGTGCTCGGCGAGCCGCCGGGGATCCCTGGCGCCCTCGACCACCAGCGAGTGGCCCATGCTGAACACCGCGACGTACAGGGTGGAGGCGATGACGAAGGCCAGCGAGTAGTAGGCGTTCACCCGCGCGCCGACCTCGTCCAGCACCAGCAGTGGCACCACGGTGTAGGTGGCGAAGCTGAACAGGTTGCCCACGTAGTCCGCGGTGGCCCAGCGCATCACCTTGTCCGGCGGCCGCTCGCGGGCGGGCGTCTCGGCCTGGTGGCCCGGCACCGCCCGGCGGAACAGCACCACGTTGGCCAGCACGATCGAGATGACCATCGCCGCGGCCCAGGACACGAGGATTCCGGTGCTCATCGCCAGGGCGGCGCAGCCGGCCAGCAGCCCGGCCTTCGCCACCGCGAAGACGGTGTTCTCGCCGACCACCCATCCGATGCGGCGCGTGCCGGTGAGTGCCCCGTCCTGGAGGACGAAGACCGAGTAGCCCGCGGTGGCGGCGATGAAGGAGACCGCGAGCACCGGCCCACGCAGGAATTCCAGGTCGTGGGCGACCAGTGGGATCAGCAGCAGGAAGGCGCCGGCGACCAGGGCGCTGCATCCGACGCTGATCGCGTAGCAGCGGAGCACCAGGCGCCGGGTGTGCTGCCCGGCGGCCGGGACGAACCGTACGAGGGCGTCGCCGAGGTTGAGGCTGCCGAGCGTGGACAGGAACATGGCCGCGGACAGCGCGGCGTAGCTGCGCCCGACGGTCTCGGCGCTGTAGTAGCGGGTGGCGAGGATCCAGAAGACCGATCCCAGCCCCGCCGCGATCACCGAACTCGCCGCCAGCAGATGGCCGTTGCGCAGGAGCGGTTCTCCGCTCGACCACCGGGAGGCCGACCTGAGCCGGGCCTTCAGCAGCGTGGTGTAGGAGCACTCGCAGGGCAGCGCCAGCGGGCAGGAGCACGGCCGCGGGGCCGTCGGACGCGACTTGGGGCGGGCGTACTTGAGGAGGGACATCACGGCCTCGCCGCCCTGGCCCGGGTTTGCAGCCGAGCGCTGCGGACGTAGCAGATCGGACCGTACAGCAGGCCGAGCAGTTCCCGCCGCCTGAGGTGTGCCATCAGCGGGTCGCGGGGGCCGACGACCGAATCGCCGCGGTGCAGGGTCTGCCAGATGCCGCGCGGCACCCGGGGGACGAGGGAGGCCAGCAGCCGCGGCTGGCGGGCCACGGCAGCCGTCAGGTAGGCGCCGAACCCGACCCCGAAGCCGAAGACCTGGGTCGTCAGGGAGTCCATGCCGCGGCGGTGGGGGTGCCAGACCAGCGCGTCCGGCCGGTACGCCACCTTGTGCCCCGCGGCCAGCACCTGGAGGAAGGACAGCAGGTCCTCCCCGCCCATCGCGGGGGTGCCCGTGCTCGTCGCCGGGTCGAAGCCGCCGATCGCGCGGAGCACGTCGGTGCGGAAGGCCATGTTGGCACCGGTGCCGAGTCGGCCGGTCGCGAAGGGGAAGAGCGGGTCGTCGGACCGGTCGCGCAGCGACCAGCTGCGGGCGGTGAAGCCCTTGGAGTATCCGGCGTAGCGCTCCAGCGCGATCTGCGCCTCGGTGTCCAGCTCGGCCGGCAGGACCAGCCCGGTCACGCAGCCCACTCGGTCGTCGGACCGGAAACCGTCGACGAGGGCGGGCACCCAGCCCGCGTCGAGGATGAGATCGTCGTCGGCGAAGGCGCAGATCTCGCCGCGCGCCGCGGCCAGTCCGCGGTTGCGGGCCCGGGCCAGGCCCGGCACCGGCTCGCGCACGTACCGGACGCGGCCGTGGTAGTGCAGCCGGACCAGCAGGTCCGTGGCCTGGTTCGCGGGTGCGCTGTCGACCACGATCACCTCGATGCGCGGATACGCGGTGCCCAGCAGGGCGTCCAGGGCCCGCGGCAGCAGATCCACCCGGTTGTGCGTGCAGACGACGACGCTGACGAGCGGGGGGTCGGCCGGTGGCCGCGGTGGCACGGTGTCCCGGTCGGCCAGGTCGAGTCGGCGGTAGGCCTCGGCGACCAGGGCCCGGCACAGTCCGTCCGGATCACCCGGTACGGCCTCGGCCGTGACCAGGCCGAGCGGGCGGCCCTGCCGGCGGATCAGCGCCAGCACCCGGCCACTGCGGAGGAGTACCTCGTCTCCCCCGGGCCGGAGCAGTGCGGTCGGCCGCTCCAGGTCGAGCTCGGCCACCTGGACGGGGGCCGACGGCAGGATGATCGTCTCCGGCATGGCGGCTAACCTCCGATCCGGGCGTGCCGTTGTTGCCAGACGGTGAACAGGTAGCAGAACGGCCCGTACAGCAGGCCCCGGCGTTCCATCCGTCGCAGGCCCCGCAGGGCGCTCCGCTCGGGCAGGGCCGCGCGGGAGCCGAGCCGGTGGCTCCGGTGCCACCGCCAGACGCCGTAGGGCAGGAGCCGCAGGAGGTCGGCGAGCTGGCGTGGCTGGTGGGCGATGGAGGCGGCCAGGTAGGCGCCGAAGCCGACGCCGAAGCCTCGCACCTGGACGTTGAGGTCGTCCATGGTCCGCCGGTGGCGGTGCCAGATCAGGGCGTCGGGCTGGTAGGCCACCGTGTGCCCCGCGGACAGCACCTGCTGGAAGGCCAGCAGGTCCTCCCCGCCCTTGGACGGTGTGCCGGGGCCGGTCGCCGGATCGAAGCCGCCGACCTCCCTCAGCACGTCGGTGCGGAACGCCATGTTGGCGCCCAGCCCGAACCAGCCGACCGAGAACTGGACCAGCGGGTCCTCCAGGGCTTCCAGCGACCAGGCGCGGGCGGTGAAGCCCCGGCCGGGGCCGCTGTACTCCTCCAGCAGGAGCTGTGCCTCGGTCTCCAGCTCGGCGGGCACCACCAGGCCCGTCACGCAGCCGATCCGCTCGTCGGACTGGAACGCCTCCACCACGGCCGTCACCCAGTGGGGATCGGCGATGGTGTCGTCGTCCGTGAAGGCGCAGATCGCGCCGCGGGCGTGGGCGAGGCCGCGGTTGCGGGCCCGCGAGCCGCCGGGCAGCGGCTCGCGCACGTACCGGACGCGGTCCCCGTACCGGGACCGGACCAGCACCTCGGTGGCGTCGGTCGCGGGCGCGTTGTCCACGAGGATCACCTCGACGTGCGGGTAGTCGGTCGCCAGCAGGGCGTCCAGGCAGCGCGGCAGCATCGCGGACCGGTCACGGGTCGGCACGATGACGCTGACCAGCGGCGGATCCGCAGGCACCCGGGCGCGGCCGACCCGACCAGGACGCGCCGCGGGTGTCGCGGTGGACAGGGCGGGAACGTACAGTTCCCGGTGGGCGGCGTCGACCAGCGCCCGGCTCAGCGTGGCACCGTCGCCTGCTGCTCCGGTGGCCGTGACCAAGCCGAGCGGGTGTCCGTGCAGCCGCACCAACGCCAACACGCGTCCGTCCGGGTCGACGGCGCCGAAGCCACCGGGCGAGCGCAGCTCGCTCGGCTCGTCCAGGTCCAGTTCGACGACCCTGACGGGGGTGTAGAGCGAGTCGCGGGCGGCAGGGCGCGAACAGGCAGCTGCGGTGCGCCGGTCGTAGCCATTCATCAGTTCTCCCCCGCGGGAGTGGCCGCCGAGGACCGGGCGCCGGGACGCTCGGTGATCAGGGTCCTCAGCACCCGGCGGCCGTCGGAGACGGCGTGGAGGTGGGAGCGACCACTGCGGCGGGGAAGTTCCAGGCTCGGCACCTCGGCGATCCGCAGGCCCGATCGGAGCGCGTGCGCGATCATCTCGGCCTCGATCTCGAAGCCCGAGGAGCGCAGATCGAGCGCTTCCAGGAAGGAGCGGCGGAAGGCGCAGAAGCCGTAGCACAGGTCGGTCAGGCTCGCCTTGTACAGGCGGTTCACGAGGGTGAGCAGGACGCGGTTGCCGAGCGAGCGGACCCTGGTGAAGTCCAGCGAGCCGCCACCGGCGATGCAACGGGAGCCCTTGACGAAGTCGAAGCCGTTGTCGAGGAAGTGCAGGTAGTGCGGGATCTCGCCGGGCCACATGGAGCCGTCGGCGTCCATCATCACGATGTACTCGCCGGTGGCGGCGGCGAATCCGGTGCGCAGCGCGTTGCCCTTGCCGGGCCCGCTCTGCTGGACGCTGCGGACGGTCGGCAGGCAGTGCCGGGCCATCGGAACGGTGGCGTCGCTGGACGCCCCGTCGACCAGGATGACCTCGTCGACGCACCGGGGGATCTGCTCGAACACCCAGGGGATGTTGCGGGCCTCGTTGTGGGCCGGGATGACCAGGCTGACGGTGTGCCGGGTGGTGACGCGGTCCTCGGCCCGGCGCATCGGTCGTCGGTCGGTGACCCGGTCACTGGCCCGGCGGTGCGGGTGGGTGTCCTGCGGGGCCTGCGGGAGCTGGTGAGGGTGCGAAACGGCGGTGGGAGGCAGGGTGGTGCTCATGGAGGGCCTCTCGGAGGGGGGAGGCGGCGGGCGGCGCCGGAGCAGGCGCGGCCCCTGCTGTGACGGGCTGGGTGGCGGGCGCGGAAGATGCGCGTGGCCGAGGCCCGGAGGAAAGTCCCCATGGGGACTGCTGGAAGTGTGGAGAGCGTCTGTGGCGGCCGGAGGGGGTGCGCACCGCCGGGCTCTCGCGGCGCCGAAGCGCCGATGTGTCGACTGTCGCGGCGCGGAGGCGCCGGCCTGTCGAACTGGCTGAGTGCCACGTACCGGGAGATACGGGCTGTGCCAGGGCTTCATCGTGCACAGAAGCGAAAAGTCACGTCAAGGGGGTTTGTCCGATTTTTTCCCTTTTTGGGCGCTTGAGCGCCGCGAGTCCCTTGAGCGCCCCGAGTGCCCTGAGTGCCCGCATGGAGGCCGCCTCACACCCGTGCGCCGCCACGGCCCGCCTCGGCGTTCGCGCGGCGGCTCAGCTCTCGACCGGCCGCCCGCCCGGCTCCTCGGCGATCCGACGGGCGATCTCACCCGGCCGCACCGGGCGGCCGAAGTGCCAACCCTGCGCCCAGTCGCAGCCGATGGTGCGCAACCGCTCGGCGTCCTTCCGGGTCTCCACGCCTTCGGCGGTGACGGTCAGCCCGAGCGCGTGCGCCATCGACACCAGGCCGCTGACGATCCGCCAGCCGGTGGACTCGTCCTTGGCCGGATCGTGCAGATCGCCCACGAAGGACCCGGCGATCTTCAGGCCGGAGACCGGCAGGTCGCGCAGGTAGGCGAGGTTGGACCAGCCGGTGCCGAAGTCGTCCACGGCGAGCGAGACGCCGAGGTCGACCAGCCCGTGCAGGGTGCGCAGCGCCTCGTCCTCGGGCCCGACGACGGTGGACTCGGTGATCTCCAGCTGGAGCCGGGCCGGGTCGAGGCCGGTCGCGTCGAGGATCCGGCCGAGGTCGGCGACCAGTGCCGCGCTGCGGGCCTGACGGACCGCCAGGTTGACGTTCAGTTGGGGCGCGTTGTCGCCGAACCGCTTGATCCAGTCGGCGGCCTGGCCGCAGGCCTGCTCCAGCACCCAGCGGCCGAGCGGCATGATCAGCCCGGTCTCCTCGGCGGTGGCCACGAACTCGTCCGGGCCGAGCACGCCGAGCTGCGGGTGGCGCCAGCGCACCAGCGCCTCCACGGCGGCGAGCCGGCCGTCGGCGAGCGCGTAAAGCGGCTGGTAGTCGATGAAGAACTCGCCGCGGTCGAGGGCGGCGGGCATCCGCACCGACACCGCGTAGCGGCTGACCGCGCGGGCGTTCTCCTTGGGGTCGAACAGCGTCCAGCGGCCCCGGCCCGCCTCCTTGGCCCGGTACAGCGTCAGGTCAGCGGCCCGGACGGCGGCGCCCGGGGTGGTGGTCGACACGCGCCGCTCCAGCACGCCGACGCTGGCGCCCACGGCGAGCTTGTGATCGCCGATCAGCACCGGGCCGGCCAGCGCCTTGAGCACGGTCTTCGCGGCGGCCACCGCCTCCTGCTCGCCCCGGCAGTTCTCCAGCAGCACGACGAACTCGTCGCCGCCGAGCCGGGCGACCAGGTGGCCGAGCGGGGTGAGCGCGGCCTTCAGCCGGGCGGCGACGGCGGACAGCAGCTGGTCGCCGGTCTCGTGGCCGAGGCTGTCGTTGACCACCTTGAAGCCGTCGAGGTCGACGTAGCACAGGCCGAACCGGGCGCCCGGCTCCGGCTCCTCGAACAGCTTCTCCAGCCGCTCGAAGAAGGCCGCCCGGTTCGGCAGGCCGGTCAGCGGGTCGTGGTTGGCCTGGTGGCGCAGCCGCTCCTGGAGCCGGTAACGGTCGGTGATGTCCTCCAGCATCGCAACCTGGTACTGCGGCCTGCCGTAGTCATCGCGGATCAGCGAGACCGTCAGGTGGGTCCAGACCACCTCGCCGTCATGCCGGTAGTACGGCTTGTCGAACTGGAAGTAGTCCCGCCGGCCGCTGATCAGGTCCTCGTACGCCTCCCACACGCCCGGGGTGTCCTCCGGGTGGACGAGGTCGCCGACCCGGCGGCCCACCATGTCCTCCGGGCGGGCGCCGAACAGCTCCTGGAGCGCCTTGTTGACGGCCAGGATGTTGCCGTCGGTGTCACCGATGCCGATGCCGATCGCCGCGCTCTCGAACAGCGCGCGGAACCGGGCCTCGGAGGCGCGCAGCGCCCGCTCGGCCTCCTTGCGGGCGACGTCCGCGGCGGCCCGGATCGCCTCCTGCTCACGCAGGGTGCGCTCGCGCAGGGCCGCCGCCCAGCCGGCCGCGAAGGCGCCGGTCAGGACGGGGCCGCGGTCGTCGCCGACCGGCTGGGCGTGGAGCAGCTCGACCGCCCGGGCCAGCACGACCGGGTCGGTGAAGTGCGCGTCCACCAGCTCGGCGCCGGCCTGGGCGGCCAGATGCGGCTCGAACGGCTCCTCCTGCTGGGCGCGGTGGAGCAGCGCGGCGGTGCTGGCCACCAGCCGGCCGAGCAGGCCGGGGTGGACCGCGACGCCGTGGTCGCCGGAGAGCAGCCGCGCCCAGTCCTCGTGGAACCCTTCGGCGCTGCCGGACACGGGGGTGTCGTTCATGCGTCCGCTCCGATGCCGCCGGCGGTCGCTTCGCAGAACCCGCAGCCGTCGGTCGCTCGCCCGCTCCGTCCGCTCAAGAGCGGAACCCCACGCCCGCCACCCCGGTCATCCGCTCGGGGTGCGTGCCGACCGTCTCCGGCAGGTCCGGCCGCCACTGCGGCAGGTAGACCACGCCCGGTTCGACCAGCTCGAAGCCGTCGAACATGGCGGTGATCTGCTCGTGGGTCCGCATGGTCAGCGGGGTCGGCGTCATCCGGTACAGCTTCTGGTGGTCCTCCGCCTGGTCGGGGCGGCCTTCCAGGGAGGCGTGCGAGAGGACCAGGGCGCTGCCGCTCGGGAGCGCGTCGCGGATCGTCGCGATCAGCTTCCACGGGTCCTCGTCGTCGCTGACGAAGTGGGCGACGGCCACCAGCAGGACGCCCACCGGCTCGCCCGCCGCCAGCAGCTCGGTCACCTCGGGCCGGCCCATCAGGTCCTCGACGTCGCGCAGGTCGGCCTGGACGACGGCGCTGCCCGGGTCGCCCTCCAGCATCAGGCGGCTGTGCGCGACGGCCACCGGGTCGCGGTCGACGTACACGACCTGCGACTCGGGGTGGATCGCCCGGGCGATCTCGTGCACGGCCCCGAAGGTCGGGATGCCGGAGCCGATGTCCAGGAAGCGGGTGACGCCGCGCTCGGCGAGGAAGGTCACCGCACGGCGCAGGAAGGCCCGGTTGGAGCGCATGATCTGGGGCAGCTCCGGCCACAGGGCGATCGCCTTGCGGGCCATCTGCCGGTCCACCTCGAAGTTGTGCGAGCCTCCGAGGTAGTAGTCGTAGACCCGCGCGGCGTTCGGTTTGTCCAGGTCCGTGCCCTCCGGTACCCAGCTCGGTCGCCGCATGCCTGTGACTCCTTCACTCCGGTCAGGGGGGCAGTGCCCCGAGGCCACTGCTGTGACAGATGAGACTACAAGCACAGAAGATCCTCCTCCGCACCCCGAACGGGTGCAAGCGGAGTGCGCGCTTCCCGGGCGGGTCGGCCCGTGCTGCAGGGTCGGCGATGCGGGCGGGTCAGTCCGTGCCGCGCGTCGCTCCGTGCTGCGGGCCGGCGGTGCGGCGGCCGACAATGGACCTCGTGGCCGGACGCATCGAGGACTACGCCCTCATCGGCGACCTGCAGACCGCCGCCCTGGTCGGCCGGGACGGTTCGGTCGACTGGCTCTGCCTGCCCCGGTTCGACTCCCCCAGCTGCTTCGCCGGGCTGCTCGGCGACCACCGCCACGGCGCCTGGCGGCTCGCCCCCGCCGGCGTGCCGCCGGGGGCCGAATGCCGGACCCGTGGCTACCGGGGCGACAGCCTGGTGCTGGAGAGCGAGTGGCACACGGCGGGCGGGAGCGTCCGGGTCACCGACTTCATGCCGCAGCGCGGCCCGGACGGGCGGCGCTCCCCGCAGCTGATCCGCATCGTCGAGGGCCTGGACGGCAGCGTCCCCATGCGCGGCGAACTGCGACTGCGCTTCAACTACGGGCGGATCGACCCCTGGGTGCGGCGCACCGGCCATCACCGGGTCGCCGTCGCCGGGCCCGACTCCGCCTGGCTACGGGTACCCGACGGCGTTCACACGTACGGCCTCGACGGCGTCACCACCTCCGACTTCACCGTCACCGCCGGGCACCGCGTCCCGTTCATCCTCACCTGGCAGCCCTCCCACCTGCCCACCACCCCGCGCACCGACCCCGACCGGGCGCTGCTCGCCACCGTCTCGCAGTGGCAGCACTGGGCGGCCGGCTGCCGGTACCGGGGCGAGTGGCGGGAGGCCGTGCTGCGCTCGCTGATCACGCTCAAGGCCCTCGCGTACGCGCCCACCGGCGGGATCGTCGCCGCGCCCACCGCCTCGCTGCCCGAATGGATCGGCGGGGAGCGCAACTGGGACTACCGGTTCTGCTGGCTGCGCGACTCCTCCATGACGCTCTCCGCCCTCCTGCGCGGCGGATTCCGCGAGGAGGCCGCCGCCTGGCGCCGCTGGCTGCTGCGCGCCATCGCCGGGGGCCCGGGCGACGTCCAGGCCGTGTACGGGGTGGCCGGGGAACGGGTGCTCGGCGAGACCACCGCCACCTGGCTGCCCGGCTACGAGGGCTCGCAGCCGGTCCGGTTCGGCAACGCCGCCATCGACCAGCTCCAACTCGACGTCTACGGCGAGGTCGTGGACACCCTGCACCTCGCGCTGCTGGCCGGGCTGCCGATGGAGCGACACGTGTGGACCCTGCTGCGGGCACTGATGGGGTACCTCGAACGGCACTGGCGCGAGCCCGACGAGGGGCTGTGGGAGGTCCGCGGCGGGCGGCGGCACTTCGTGCACTCCAAGGTGATGTGCTGGGTCGCCGCCGACCGGGCCGTCCGGCTCGCCGAGGCCACCGGACTGCCCGCACCGGTCGCGCGTTGGCGGGAGATGCGCGACGCCGTCCACGCGGACGTCTGCGCCAACGGCTACGACCGGCGGCGAGGCGTCTTCGTCCAGCACTACGGCGGGCAGGGGCTCGACGCAGCCACCCTCTTCGTCGTCAAGAGCGGGTTCCTGCCGCCGGACGACCCCCGGGTGGTGCGCACCGTCGACGCCGTCCGCGACGGGCTCGACCACGGCGGGCTGGTCCGCCGCTACCGGGCCGACGGGCGGGGCGGCGGCCCGACGATCGACGGCCTCGCGGGAGGCGAAGGCGCCTTCCTGGCCTGCTCGTTCTGGCTCGCCGACGCGCTCGCCGCCACCGGGCGGGCGGACGAGGCGCGCGAACTCTTCGCCCACGTGGTCGGGCTCGCCAACGACCTCGGCCTGCTCTCGGAGCAGTGGGACCCGCGCGCCGGACGCCAACTCGGCAACACACCACAGGCGTTCAGCCACGTGGCCCTGGTCAACACCGCCTTCGACCTGGCCGAGCCCGGCTAGGGTGGGGGCGTGGACCCCAACCACTACCGCTTCCGGGGCGTGTGGCGCCTCGCCGCGCCCGCACCGGAGGTGTTCGCGGCGCTGGAGGACGTGCAGAGCTACCCGCTGTGGTGGCCGGAGATCCGGGAAGTGCGGCAGACCGGTGAGGAGTCGGGCGAGGTCGTGGTGCGCGCGCTGCTGCCGTACCGCCTGGTGATCGGGCTGGAGTCGCGCCGGCGCGACCCGGCCGCCGGGGTTCTGGAGGCGGCCATGTGGGGCGACCTCGACGGGTGGTCCCGGTTCACCGTCACCCCGGACGGCAGGGGCAGCCGCGTGCTGTTCGAGGAGGACACGCGCCCGGGCAAGGCTCTGCTGCGACGGCTCGCCCTGCCGCTGCATCCAGTGTTCCGCGCGAACCACGCGGTGATGATGCGGCGGGGGCGGCGCGGGCTGGCGGGGTACCTGGGGATCAGCTGACAGATTTCAGCTAACAGATTTCAAAATCTGTCAGCTGAAATCTGTCAGCTGTTTTCTGTTCTCCGTCGGACGCGGCAGGCCCGGCGGCGCTAGCGTGACGACGCACGCCCGACTCTCCGGAGGCCCGCCGTGAGCCGCACCCCGAGCAGCCCGCACGACCCGCCCCAAGACCTCGACCCCGGCGCCGAATCCGACCCCGGCCCCGACTTCGGCTTCGGGCGGCCCTTCGACCGGGCCGGGACCGGGAGCAGCAAGTGGGCCCGGGCGGTAGGGCCCGGCGTGATCGCGATGGGGCTGGCGGACATGGACCTGCCCGGGCCACCGGCCGTCGCCGAGGCACTGGAGCGGCGTGCACGGCACCGGGCGTACGGGTACACGGCGTGCGACCCCGCCGGGCGGGAACTGGTGGCCCGGTGGTACCGGTCGCGGCACGGCGTCGAGATCGACCCGGACTGGGTGCTGCTGCTTCCGTTCGGCCCGCGCACCGCCGTCCGGCTGCTGCTGGAGGCGGTGCGCCCGACCGCGCCCATCGTCTTCCCGACGCCGGAGTGGGGCGGCTTCGCGCAGATCTGCCGGGCGGCCGGCCTGCCGTACAGGGAGCTGCCGCTGGCCGTGGCTGCCGAGGACGGCTACCACCTCCCGCCCGGCCCGCTCCCCCGCCCCGTCGGCGCCGTGCTGCTGAGCAATCCGCACAACCCGTCCGGCCGCGTGTGGCCGGCCGCGGAGATCAGCGAACTCGCCGAGAAGGCAGGCGAGGCAGGAGCCCTGCTGGTCTCCGACGAGGTGCACGGCGATCTCACCCACCCCGGCCACGCCCACCCCGTCGCGGTGGTCGCCGCCGGTCCGTCGAACCGGCACGTCGTCACGCTCAACTCCGTCGGCAAGACCTTCAACGCCTCCGGCCTCCCGAGCGGCTTCGCGCTCGTCCCCGACCCCGCACTTCGCGCCCGACTCACCGGCATCATGGCCGGTTTCGGCTTCTGGGAGGGCGGCCTCGTCGAGCAGACCGTCCAGCAGGCCGCGCTGCGCGAGGGCGGCCCGTGGCTGGACGCCCTGCTCGCCCACCTGGCCGCCGCCCGGACCCTGCTGACCGACCGCCTCGGCTCCGCCGTCCGCTCCGTACCGCAGGCCTCCTACCTGCTCTGGCTCGACGCCGCCGCCCTCGGCTTGCCACCCGCCACCGCCCGCCGGGCACTCCTGGACCGCTGCGGTCTGGAGGCCTCGGACGGCACCGAGTTCGGCCCCGGCGGCCACGGTGCGCTGCGCCTGAACTACGCCCTGCCACAGCCCGTGCTGGAGACGGTCCTGGAGCGTCTCCCACGCCTGTGAGAACCTCCGAAATGCCTCTGCGAACCTCCGAATCCCGCGAGAGACCGCCGGCTCCTGTGAGAACCTCCAGCCGCCGAGGAGCGACGCGGGCGTCGTACGCCTTCCGGGCGAACCGTGCCCGACTCGCCCGCGATTCCGGCCATTTCCACAGCTCAGAGCCACATGTGTGGGCAGCACGGCACTCCACCGGCGAACGTTCACACGATTTTTGCGGAGCGCCGCCGCATGCTCCGTAGCAGACTGGGCAAGGTAGACCGGGCCACAATCGTGATCCCGAGGAGAGTCCGGTGATACCCGTATCCCCCGCCACTCCGCCCGACCGGCAGAAGGCGCCACCGCCCCCGACGGGGGTGACCCCGCTGACCGAGTCGGGGGCGCGCAGCCACGTGTCGGGCGTCTGTTTCAAGATCGGACCGCCCCGGCTGGTGGGTGTCGAGGTGGAGTGGTTCGTCCATGACGACCGATGTCCCACCCGCATCGTCCCGCCCGATCGGATCCACGCCGCCCTGGAGTCGCTGCCGCTCGGCGGCGCGGACGGCACCTCGCTCCCTTCCGGTTCGCGTCTCACGCTCGAACCCGGCGGACAGGTCGAGCTCAGCTCCCCGCCCGCCACCGGCCTCCTGGCCTGCGTCGACGACACCCGGCGCGATCTCACCGCCCTGCGGGCCGCCTTCGCGGCGCAGGGCCTGCGCCTCACCGGTACCGGCACCGACCCGCTCGCCCGCCCCCGCCGGATGGTGCTGGACGACCCCCGCTACCTCGCGATGGAGCGGTTCTTCGACTCCGCCGGGCCGTGGGGCCGGATCATGATGACGGGCACCGCGTCCGTCCAGGTGTGCCTGGACGCCGGGGACGCGGACGGCCCGCACGCGGTGGACCGGCGCTGGCGGTTGGCCCACCGGCTCGGTCCGGTGCTGGTCGCGGCGTTCGCCAACTCGCCGCTGCTGGACGGGAAGCCGACCGGCCACCGGTCGACCCGGCAGACCGTGTGGTCCCGGATGGACCCGACCCGCACGCTCGCCCCCGGCCTCGACCACGGCGACCCTCGCGAGGCGTGGGCGCAGTACGTACTGGACGCCGAGGTGCTGTGCGTGCGCCGGCCGGAAGGACTGCCGTGGACGGCCCCGTCCGGCCTCACCTTCCGCGATTGGCTGCGCGGCGCCGGTGAACGCCCGCCCACGCTGGCCGACCTGGACTACCACCGCACCACGCTGTTCCCGCCGGTGCGCCCGCGCGGCCACCTGGAGCTGCGGATGATCGACGCCCAGCCCGGGGACGGCTGGGTGGTGCCCGCCGCCCTGGTCACCGCGCTGCTGGACGACCCGCTGGCCGCCGACACCGCGCTCGCCGCGCTGGAGCCGCTGGAGCGCGCGGACGGCCCGCGCCCGCCGCGCAGCGACGTCTGGCGCCGGGCCGCCACCCTGGCCGTGGCCGACCCGGAGCTGCGCCGAGCCACCCTCACCTGCTTCGCCGCCGCCGACGCCGCGCTGGGCCGGCTGCCCGGCGCCGGACGACTGCGCGCCGCCGTCGCCGAGTTCGCCGAGCGCTACCCCGCGCGCGGCCGCTGCCCGGCCGACGACCAGCTGGACGCCCTGCGCTCCGGCGCCCGACGCACTCCTCCGGAGGAGGCCGCACCATGACCGACGTCCGACCCACCGCCGCCGAGGCGGCGGACACCGAGGCGCTGCGCGAGACCATCGCCGCCGAGCTGCTGGCCGCCCGGGCCCGGACCGCGGCGCTGACCGACTGCGTCGAGGACCACGACCTCACCGCCCAGCACTCGCCACTGATGTCACCGCTGGTCTGGGACCTCGCGCACGTCGGCAACCAGGAGGAGCTCTGGCTGCTGCGCAACGTCGGCGGGCGCGACCCGATGCACCCGGAGATCGACCCGCTGTACGACGCGTTCCAGCACTCGCGCGCCGAGCGCCCCGGCCTTCCGCTGCTGCCGCCCTCCGAGGCCCGCGTGTACGCGGGCGACGTACGCGGCCGGGTGCTCGACCTGCTCTCCGCCAGCCCGCTGGAGGGGGCGCCGCTACTGGACGCCGGGTTCGCCTTCGGCATGATCGCCCAGCACGAACAGCAGCACGACGAAACGATGCTGATCACCCATCAGCTACGGAAGGGCGAACCGGTGCTGGCCGCTCCCCCGCCGCCGCCCGCACCCACCGACGCGGTCGGCCTGCCCGCCGAAGTCCTCGTCCCCGCCGGGCCGTTCACGATGGGTACGGACATCGAGCCGTGGGCGCTGGACAACGAGCGACCGGCGCACGTGGTCGACCTCCCGGCGTTCCGACTGGACACCACGCCCGTCACCAACGGCGCGTATCTGCGGTTCATCGCCGACGGCGGCTACGACGAGCCACGCTGGTGGACCCAGGAAGGCTGGGCGCACCGCCAACACGCCGGCCTGACCGCCCCGCTGTTCTGGCGGCACGAGGACGGTCAGTGGCTGCGCCGCCGCTTCGGCGTGCTGGAGCCCGTCCCGCTGGACGAGCCGGTGCTGCACGTCAGCTGGTACGAGGCGGACGCCTACGCCCGGTGGGCCGGGCGGCGGCTGCCGACCGAGGCGGAGTGGGAGAAGGCCGCCCGGCACGACCCGGCCACCGACCGCTCCCGCCGCTACCCGTGGGGCGACGAGTCCCCGGGCCAGGAGCACGCCAACCTCGGCCAGCGGCATCTGCGCCCGGCCCCGGCGGGCAGCTACCCGGCGGGCCGGTCCCCGCACGGCGCCCGGCAGTTGATGGGCGACGTGTGGGAGTGGACGGCCAGCGACTTCCTCCCCTATCCCGGGTTCCGGGCATGGCCGTACAAGGAGTACTCGGAGGTCTTCTTCGGACCGGAGTACAAGGTGCTGCGCGGCGGCTCGTTCGCGGTCGCGCCGGTGGCCTGCCGGGGCACCTTCCGCAACTGGGACTACCCGATCCGCCGGCAGATCTTCTCCGGGTTCCGCACCGCCGCCGACGACCCGGAGACAGACTGATGTGCCGTCATATCGCCTACCTGGGCGAGCCGGTGGCGCCCCGGGAGCTGTTGGTGACGCCGTCGTACGCGTTGTACCGGCAGTCCTGGGCGCCCCGGACGCAGCAGTACGGCACGGTGAACGCGGACGGCTTCGGCCTCGGCTGGTACGCGGAGGACGACGAGATCCCCGCCCGCTACCGCCGGGCCGGTCCGGTCTGGGCGGACGCCGCCTTCGCCGACCTCGCCCGGGTGATCCGCACCCGGGCACTGCTGGCGGCCGTCCGCTCCGCGACCGACGGCTGCGCGGCGGGCGAGCAGGCCGCCGCGCCGTTCTCCTCGGGGCGGTGGCTGTTCAGCCACAACGGCGCGGTGGCCGGCTGGCCGGGCAAGCTGGACGCACTCGCCGGGCTGCTGCCCCCGGCCGAGCTCCTGGACCTGGAAGCGCGAACCGACTCGGCGCTGCTGTGGGCGCTCACCCTGCACCGGCTGCGCGCCGGGGCGGGGCTCGGCGAGGCGCTGTCCGGCACCGTCGCCGACGTCACCGCCCACACCACCGGGCGGCTCAACCTGCTGCTCACCGACGGCCGCACGATCGCCGCGACCACCTGGGGCGACACCCTGCACCACCGGACCCTGCCGGGGCTCGGCGTGGTGGTGGCGTCCGAGCCGTACGACGACGATCCGAACTGGACGGCCGTCCCCGACGGCTCCCTCCTGCTGGCCGGGCCGAGCGACGCTGCTGGACCGAGCCACGCCGCTGGACCGAGCCGCGGCTTCGAGCCGATGAGGGTCACCGTCCGCCCGATCCCGAGCTGTGCCTGAGCCCGTTCCCTTCCTTCACCTTCTGAACAGAGGACCAGCCCTGTCATGAACGCCTTCGATCTCACCCGGCTGCTTCCCGCCGACCACTTCAGCACGGCGTTGCGCCACGACGTGCAGCACGGTCTGACCTCCGAACCCAAGTGGCTGCCGCCGAAGTGGTTCTACGACGCGCGCGGCAGCGAGCTGTTCGAGGAGATCACCCGGCTGCCGGAGTACTACCCGACCCGCGCCGAGCGGGCCATCCTCACCGCCCGGGCCGGCGAGATCGCCGCCGCCACGAAGGCCCGCACCCTGGTCGAGCTCGGCTCGGGCTCCTCCGAGAAGACCAGACTGCTGCTGGACGCGCTCAGCGCGCTCGGCACGCTGAGCACCTATGTGCCGGTGGACGTCAGCGAGAGCGCGCTCACCGCGGCCGGCTCCGCGCTCGCCGCCGAGTACCCCGGGCTCGCCGTCCACGGCGTGCTGGCCGACTTCACCGCCCGGCTCGGTCTGCCGCCGGACGGCGGCCCGCGCCTGGTCGCCTTCCTCGGCGGCACCCTCGGCAACCTGCTGCCCGACGAGCGGGCCGCCTTCCTGAGCGGCCTGCGCTCGGCGCTCGACCCGGGCGACTTCCTGCTGCTCGGCACCGACCTGGTCAAGGACCCGGCGGTGCTGGTCGCGGCCTACGACGACGCGGCCGGGGTGACCGCCGAGTTCAACCTGAACGTGCTCAACGTGCTCAACCGCGAACTGGCCGCCGACTTCGACCCGGCCGCGTTCGAGCACGTCGCGCTCTGGGACCCGGAGCGCGAGTGGATCGAGATGCGGCTGCGGTCCCTGCGCTCGCAGACCGTGAAGATCCCCGCCCTGGACCTGCCGGTGCACTTCGACCGGGGCGAGGAGATGCGCACCGAGGTGTCGGCCAAGTTCCGCCGCGAGCGGGTGGCCGAGGAGCTGGCGGCGGCCGGGCTGCGGCTGAGCCACTGGTGGACGGACGAGGACGGCCGGTTCGGGCTGTCGCTCGCCGCCCCAGTGTGATCGGCCCACGACGAGGCCCGCATCCGACCCGCCCGCCCCGCAACCAACCGCGACTCAATTTGGTTGTTCATCTTACGAATTCCAAGTGTGGGACATCCGGCTCCAGATGTACAAGGCTTGAACAGATACGGGTTACGATCACGGCTACCGAGCTCAGTGTTGAGTACCAGGAGTCAAGATCGTGAGCGTCACCCAGAAGCCCTCCGGGGCGGTCGAGGCCTCCGCGCCCGGCCGCCTCGGCTTCGTCGTCTTCATCACCGCCGCCGCAGCCCTCGGCGGGTTCCTGTTCGGCTACGACAGCTCCGTGATCAACGGCGCCGTCTCCGGCATCCAGGAGAAGTTCGGCGTCGGTGACGGCGTGACCGGCCTGATCGTCTCCTCGGCCCTGCTCGGGTCGGCGGTGGGCGCCGCGGTGGCCGGCCGGTTCGCCGACCGGTACGGCCGGATCAAGGTCATGAAGGCGGGCGCGCTGCTGTTCGCGGTCAGCGCGATCGGTTCGATGCTCCCGTTCTCGGCGTGGGACCTCGCCTTCTGGCGGGTCCTCGGCGGGGCCGCCATCGGCATCGCCTCGGTGATCGCGCCGACCTACATCGCCGAGGTCGCACCGACCAAGTACCGGGGCCGGCTGGCCTCCTTCCAGCAGGCCGCCATCGTCCTCGGCATCGCGATATCCCAGCTGATCAACTGGGTGCTGGCGGACGCCGCCGGCGGCGACACCCGCGGCCGGCTGCTCGGCCTGGAGGCGTGGCAGTGGATGCTCGGCATCTGCGTCGTCCCGGCCGCGCTGTACTTCGTGCTCTCCTCGGCCATCCCCGAGTCCCCACGCTTCCTGATCCAGGCTGACCGCCTCGACGACGCCCGCACGGTGCTCGCCCAGGTCGAGGGCGAGGGTGTCGACACCGACGCCCGGATCGCCGAGATCCAGGGCCTGATCGCCTCCGACCACCGCCCGCGCTTCCGCGACCTGCTCGGCGGGCGGTTCGGCCTGCTGCCGATCGTCTGGGTCGGCATCGGCCTGTCGGTCTTCCAGCAGCTGGTCGGTATCAACGTGATCTTCTACTACTCGTCGATCCTGTGGCAGTCCGTCGGCATCGACCAGAGCAACTCGTTGCTGATCAGCTTCATCGGCTCGGTCATCAACATCCTCGGCACCGTGGTCGCGATCCTGCTGGTGGACCGGATCGGCCGCAAGCCGCTCGCCCTGATCGGCTCGGCCGGCATGGCGATCGCCCTCGGCACCGCCGGCTGGGCGTTCTCCTCGGCCACCGGCAGCGGCAGCAACGTCTCGCTGCCCGACCTCCAGGGCACCGTCGCACTGGTCGCCGCCAACGCCTTCGTGCTGTTCTTCGCGATGTCCTGGGGGGTGGTCGTCTGGGTGATGCTCGGCGAGATGTTCCCGAACCGCATCCGGGCCGCCGCGCTGTCCGTCGCCGCCTCGGCGCAGTGGATCGCCAACTGGGCGATCACCGTCTCGTTCCCGTCCATGTCGCGGTGGAACCTCTCGGCGACGTACCTGGTGTACGCGGCCTGCGCGGCACTGTCGATCTTCTTCGTGGCCAAGTTCATGAAGGAGACCAAGGGCATCCGGCTGGAGGACATGGGCTGATCCGACGGTCGGACTTTTCGGCCCCCGCACCCTAGCGCGATCAGCGCGGGTGGGGGGCCGAATCGTTCACTCCCTGCGGCGGGCCGGCCACCTCCGGTACTCCTGGTCGCCAGGAGGGATGAGTCCTTGATCTTCAACCGGCTTCGCACCCACAGACCCGCCGCCGCTCCCGCCGCCGGCTGCCCGTACGCCCACGTCCCGGCGCCCGTAGCCGGGCCCGATCCCCTCGCAGCCCGGCCCGTCGTACCCCGGCCCGCGGATCCGCGGCCCGTCGCAAGGTCTTCGCCCGCGGGCCCGACCGACCCGCCGCTCCCGACGGTCCCGACGGTCCCGCCGTTCACCGACCCCGGCCAAGCCGCCGAGTTCGTCCGGCGGTTCCACCGCGAGCAGCCCGACACCGGTGCCCCGGACGCCCGGGTGCGCGCCGTCCTCGACGAGATCGACCGCACCGGCACCTACGAGCACACCCCCGCCGAACTCGCCTACGGCGCCAAGCTCGCCTGGCGCAACGCGGCCCGCTGCATCGGCCGGCTGTACTGGCGCAGCCTGGTGGTGCGCGACCTGCGGCAGCTGAGCGCGGCCGACGACATCGCCCGCGAGTGCTTCGAGCACCTGCGGCTGGCCGGCAACGGCGGACGGATCCGCCCGGTGATCTCGGTGTTCGCCCCCGACCGGCCCGGCCGCCCCGCGCCCCGCATCCTGAACCAGCAACTCGTCCGCTACGCCGGCCATCCGGCCGTGGACGGCTCCGACGGCATCACCGGCGACCCGGCTGGTGCCCAACTCGCCGCCCGCGCCCGGGAACTGGGCTGGAAGTGCGCCGAGGAGCGGTTCGAGGTGCTGCCGCTGCTGATCCAGGAGCGGGCCGGCGAGCGGCCCGAGTGGTACGACGTGCCGGACGACGCCACGCTCGAAGTCCCGCTCCGCCACCCGGAGTTCGACTGGTTCGCCGAACTCGGCCTGCGCTGGTACGCGGTGCCGGCGATCAGCGACATGACCCTGGAGATCGGCGGCGTGCGCTACCCCGCGGCACCGTTCAACGGCTGGTACATGGGCACCGAGATCGGCGCCCGCAACCTCGCCGACGCCGACCGCTACGACATGCTCGGCACCGTCGCCGAGCGGCTCGGTCTGGACACCTCCAGCCAACGCACGCTCTGGCGGGACCGCGCGCTGATCGAGCTCAACGTCGCCGTCCTGCACTCCTTCCAGGAAGCCGGGGTGACGATGACCGACCACCACACCGAGTCGGAGCGCTTCCTCGCGCACGTCGCGCAGGAGAAGCGGCTCGGCCGGCCCACCCCGGCGGACTGGAGCTGGATCGTGCCACCGGTCTCGGGCGGTCTCACCCCGGTCTACCACCGGTACTACGACCCGGTGGACCCGTCGCTGCGACCGGCCTTCGTGTCGCGCGAGCCCTGGTAGCCCCGCTACGAGCGCTCGGCAAGGCGCTCGTAGCGCAGCACGAGCCCGTCCAGCAGGGCCTCCAGGCCGGTCTCGAAGGCGCCCTCGTCGATGGTGCCGCGGTGGCCGGCCAGCCGGTGCGCCTCGCCGAGGTGGGGGTAGTCGGCGGCGTCGTACACCTCGGCGTCCGCCGGGAAGCCCGCCGCGAAGGAGGCCAGCGCCGAGCCGGTGACGAAGTAGCGCATCAGCGCGCCGATCCGGGTGGCCTGGCCGCGCGGCCACCCGGCGTCGACCAGGTGGCCGAAGACGGCGTCGGCCAGGCGCAGCGCGTTCGGCCGGCGGCGGGGGCCCTGGGCGAGGACGGGGACGATGTTGGGGTGGGCGGCGAGCGCGGCGCGGTAGGAGCGGGCCCAGTCGCGCAGCGCGTCCGGCCAGGGGGTCGCCCTCCGCTCGCCGTTCCCGTCGGACGTCGAGCCGGACATCGGGGCGGGCAGAGAGCCGGGTACCGGGCGGGATGCCGCGCCGAACATCGACAAGTCGACTTCGCCGATAACGCTGTCCACCACCGCGTCCAGCAGCTCGTCCTTGGTGGCGAAGTGGTTGTAGAGCGACGGACCGCTGACCGACAGCTCGGTGGCGAGGCGGCGGGTGGAGAGGGCGTCCAGGCCCTCGGCGTCGATCAGCTGCAGAGCGGCGGCGACGATGCGCTCGCGGCTGAGCAGCGGGGTGCGCGGGCGGGCCATCGGGTCGCGTTCCTCCGGTTCCTCCGGCCGGTTCCTCCGGCCGGGTGGGTGTGGACCGATTCTGGCAGGCGCCTCTTCCCAGTGCGGGCCGGTCGGGGTTACAGTCCCCTCCATAAAACTTGCAGCGCTAGTTTAATGGTCGGAGTCAGGGAGTCGCCGTGGATCTGGAGCTGTCCGAGGAACAGGCCGCCGTCCGGGACCTCGCCGCCACCTTCGCCGACCGCGAGATCGCGCCCCACGCCGCCGAGTGGGACCGCGCCGAGTCCGTCGACCGCGCCATCGTCGGCAAACTGGGCCGACTCGGCTTCCTCGGCCTCACCATCCCCGAGGAGTACGGCGGCAGCGGCGGTGACCACCTTGCCTACTGCCTCGTCCTGGAGGAGCTCGGCCGCGGCGACTCGGCCGTGCGCGGCATCGTGTCGGTCTCGCTCGGCCTGGTCGGCAAGTCGATCAACGGCTACGGCACCGAGGAGCAGAAGCGGCACTGGCTCCCCCGCCTCACCTCCGGCGAGGCGCTCGGCTGCTTCGCGCTCACCGAACCCGGCACCGGCTCCGACGCGGCCAACCTCACCACGCGGGCCGTCCGCGACGGCGACGACTGGCTGATCAGCGGCGCCAAGACGTTCATCACCAACGGCACCTGGGCCGACGTCGCCCTGGTCTTCGCCCGCACCGGCGGCACCGACCCGGACCAGCAGGGCCACAGGGGCATCACCGCCTTCCTCGTCCCCACCGACCTGCCCGGCTTCACCCGCACCGAGATCCACGGCAAGCTCGGCCTGCGCGGCCAGGCCACCGCCCAACTCGCCCTCGACCGGGTCCGCGTGCCCGACAGCGCCCGGCTCGGCGAGGTCGGCAAGGGCTTCCGCGTGGCGATGGGCGCGCTCGCCAAGGGCCGGATGTCGGTCGCCGCCGGCTGCGTCGGCATCGCCCGCGCCTGCCTGGACGCCGCGGTCCGCTACGCCGGGGAGCGCGAGCAGTTCGGCAAGCCGATCGCCTCGCACCAGCTCGTCCAGGAACTGCTCGCCGGCATCGCCGTCGACGTCGAGGCCGCCCGGCTGCTCACCTGGAAGGTCGCCGACCACATCGAGCGCGGCCTGCCGTTCGCCACCGAGTCCTCCGTCGCCAAGCTCTACGCGAGCGAGGCCGCCGTCCGGGCCGCCAACAACGCGCTCCAGGTGTTCGGCGGCTACGGCTTCATCGACGAGTACCCCGTCGGCAAGTACTTGCGCGACGCGCGGGTCATGACCCTCTACGAGGGCACCAGCCAGATCCACCAGCTGCTCATCGGGCGCGCGCTCACCGGCGTCAACGCCTTCTGATCTCCCGTTCTCCCACGCGGACACTCCCCCCTCGGACACTCTCCCTCCCTCGGAACCTCGGATAAGGAGCCCGACGACGTGCGTCCTGTCTACTTCGCCGCCGCCCGCCGTACACCCATCGGCCGGCTGCGCGGAGCGCTCGCCACGATCCGCCCGGACGACCTCTCGGCCACCGTGCTGCGCGCCCTGCTCGCCGACCTGCCCGCCCTCGACCCGGCCCGGATCGACGACGTCTACTGGGGCGCCGCCAACCAGGCCGGCGAGGACAACCGCAACGCCGCCCGGATGGCCGTCCTCCTGGCCGGTCTGCCGGAGACCGTCCCCGGAGCCACCGTCAACCGGCTCTGCGCCTCGGGCCTGGAGGCCGTCACGCTCGCCGCGCGGGCGATCGGCTCCGGCGAGGCCGACGTGGTCCTGGCCGGCGGCTGCGAGTCGATGACCCGCGCGCCCTTCGTCCTCCCGCGTCCCGACGAGGCGCTGCCGCACCGGATCGAGACCTACGACACCCGGCTCGGCTGGCGGCTCACCAACCCGCGCATGCCCGAACTGCACGGCGTGCTCAGCATGGGCGAGACCGCCGAGGAGGTGGCGAGCCGATACGGCATCGGCCGCGAGCGCCAGGACGCCTTCGCGCTGCGCAGCCACCAGCGGGCCGCCGCCGCGCGCAAGGACGGCCACTTCGACGCCGAGCTGATCCCGGTCGAGCGGCCCGACGGGGTGACGGTCGGTCAGGACGAAGGCATCCGCGAGGACACCAGTCTGGAGAAGCTCGCCCGTCTCAAGCCCGCGTTCCGCCCCGACGGCACCGTCACCGCCGGGAACGCCTCGCCGATGAACGACGGCGCGGCCGGGCTGGTCCTGGTCAGCGAGGAGGCGCTGCGCGACCTCGGGCTGGAGCCGCTCGGCCGGTACGTCGCCGGCGCCTCGGCCGGGGTGCATCCGGACGTCATGGGCATCGGCCCGGTGCCGGCTACGCAGAAGGTGCTCGGCCGGGCGGGCTGGTCGCTCGCCGACCTCGACAGCGCCGAGCTCAACGAGGCGTTCGCCGCCCAGGCGCTGGCCTCCGCCGACGGGATCGGGTTCAGCCCGGAGCAGGCCGACGAGGTGGTCAACCCCAGCGGCGGCGCGATCGCCCTCGGCCACCCGCTGGGCGGCTCCGGCGCCCGCATCCTCACCACCCTCCTGCACCGGATGCATCGCACCGGCGCCCGGCGCGGGCTCGCCACCATGTGCGTGGGCGTCGGTCAGGGCACCGCCGTCCTCGTCGAGAACGCCTGACGGCGGACGAGCCGACACACGACAGAGAACAGATGACAGATAGCAGATGACGAAATCTGTCATCTGTTATCTGTCATCCGCCATCCATCCTCTGCAACCATCCTCCGAGGAGTTGAAGTGACGCGTTTCGCAGGCAAGGTCGCCGTCGTCACCGGCGCGGCCCAGGGCATCGGCGCGGCCACCGCCCGCCGGCTGGCGGAGGAGGGCGCGACGGTCGCCGTCGTCGACCTCACCGCCGACCGTGCGGCCGGGACGGTCGCCGAGATCACCGCCAAGGGCGGCACCGCGCGGGCGTACGGCTGCGACGTGGCCGACTACGACGCCGTCGAGTCGGTGTTCGCCCAGGTCGCGGCCGACCTCGGCGGGGTGCACATCCTGGTCAACAACGCCGGGATCACCCGGGACAACCTGTTCTTCAAGATGCCCAAGGCCGACTGGGACGCGGTGCTGACGGTCAATCTGACCAGCGCCTACAACTGCAGCCACGTGGCGCAGAAGTACATGGTCGCGCAGAAGTACGGGAAGATCGTCTCGCTCAGCTCGCGCTCGGCACTCGGCAACCGGGGCCAGGCCAACTACGCCGCCGCCAAGGCCGGCATCCAGGGGCTGACCGCCACCCTGGCGATCGAGCTGGGCCCGTTCAACATCAACGTCAACGCCGTCGCCCCCGGCTACATCGCCACCGCGATGACCGCCGCCACCGCCGAGCGGGTCGGCAGCACGGCCGAGGACCACCAGACGGAGGTCGCAGCCCGGACGCCGCTGCGGCGGGTCGGGCAGCCGGAGGAGATCGCCTCCGTGGTCGCGTTCCTGGCCAGCGAGGACGCCTCGTACGTCAGCGGACAGACGCTGTACGTCAACGGCGGGGCGCGCTGACCGGCCTGCCGGATCCAGTGGAATATTACTGACGTGTCATCACATGGCCGTCCCGGGTGTGCGGTTACTTTCACCTGGGACGGCCTTTACCTTTTCGCGTGGCCGAGCATGACCATGCCGATGATCGGACTACCCCACCAAATGACTATGGCATGATCATGCGGCTATCGATGGGATGGCCGGACCGCCCCGACCGGACCAAGGTCGGGCCCTGCGTCCCCCAAGGAGTCCCATGGGCAGCCCCGCTACCCTTCGCCGCGCCCTGGCTCTGCTCGCCGTAGGGGCCACCGCCCTCACGGCCGGCACCATCTCCGTACCTGCGGTCGGCGCCACCACCGCCGCTCCCTCGCACAACCTGGCCGGCGTGCACGTCCGGCCCGCCTCCGCCGGGCACCACAACGCCGAAGGCCGCGTCGCCCCGCTGTCCACCACCCAGTGCGTCAGCCAGATCGGCATCCACTGCTACTCGCCGCTGCAGTACCGGACCGCCTACAACCTGAACCCGCTGTACCAGCAGGGCATCACCGGCAAGGGCCGCACGATCGTCATCGTCGACTCCTTCGGCTCCCCGACCATCCAGCACGACCTGGAGGTCTTCGACAAGCAGTGGGGCATCCCGGACACCCAGGTCGAGGTGGTCAAGTGGGGCAACGTCCCCGTCTTCGACCCCAAGAACCCCGACCACACCGGCTGGGCCGGCGAGACCACCCTGGACGTCGAGTACGCCCACGCGATCGCCCCCGACGCGCACATCGTCCTGGTCGAGACCGGCGTCGCCGAGACCGAGGGCACCACCGGCCTTCCCGAGATGATGGACGCCGAGAAGGCCCTCATCAAGGCCGGCCGTGCGGACGTCATCTCGCAGAGCTTCGGCGCCACCGAGAACACCTTCCCGGGCTACGACAAGGGCGACTTCAAGTCGCTGACCGACCTGCGCTACGCGTTCAAGGCCGCCGCCGACCGGAACGTCACCGTGCTCGCCGCCTCCGGTGACAACGGCGTCACCGACTCCCAGCTCAACGGCACCGACCTGTACCCGTACAAGGTCAACTCGTGGCCGTCCTCCGACCCGCTGGTCACCTCCATCGGCGGCACCCAGCTCACGCTGGACGACAACGGCAAGCGCACCGCGCCCGACAAGGTGTGGCACGACAAGTCCGGCGCCGGCGGCGGCGGTGTCTCCGGCATCTTCGAGCGCCCGTGGTACCAGGCCGGCGTCGCCGACGTCACCGGCAACCACCGCGGCACGCCCGACATCAGCATGAGCGCGGCCGTCGACGGCGCCGCCTGGACGTACGAGTCGTACGACCCGACCGCGGTCGGCTGGCACCTCACCGGCGGCACCAGCGAGGCCACCCCGCTGTTCTCCGGCGTCGTCGCCCTCGCCGACCAGCTCGCCGGCCACCGCCTCGGCCAGCTGAACTGGCGCCTCTACGGCCTCAACCTGCTCCCGAGCGACTGGAGCGGCATCGTGGACGTCAAGGAGGGCGACAACTCCTGGAACAACGTCAACGGCTACAAGGCCGGTGAGGGCTACGACCTCGCCAGCGGCCTCGGGACGATCGACGGCGCGAAGTTCGTCCACGCCATCGCGGGACGCTGAGCACCGGCCGGGCGGGAGGTCGGCGGCGGCCGGCGTCCCGCCCGGTGGGCGTGACCGGTAGCGGGTGACAGATGACAGCGAACAGATGACAGATTTCGAAATCTGTTATCTGTTCGCTGTCATCTGTCTTCTGTTACTTGTTCCCCGCGACGGGAACCGCCGCGGCGGCCAGCTGGGCGAGGTAGCGCTCGGCGGCGCGGAGCTTGCGGCCGTCCGGGCCCGGGAGGTAGGCGCGGAGCTCGATGATCTCCGGGGCGATCCGGATGGCCTCCGCGCGGTCCGGGATCGCGCGCCAGCAGGCCTCGGCGTTGGTGGCCGCCTGCTGGGTCTCGGGGTGGTCCGCGCCCTGCGAGCGGAGCAGGGTCAGGGCCACCTCACGGTAGATGTCCGCGGCCAGGGCCGGCTTGCCGGCCAGGCGGCACACGTGGGCCCGGACCTGGCGCACCTGGAGGACCGGCTCGGACACGGCACCGTGCTCGGCGATCGCCTCCAGTTCGAGGGCGAAGGCGAGGTCGGTCGCGGCGGCGTGGTCGCCGGCGTCGGCGCTGCGGACGATCCGGCCCAGGGTCTCGCGGTAGTCGGCACGCGGCTGCGGGGCGGCGGGCGCCGGGGTCGGCGCGGGTGCGTCTGCAGGGGCCTCGTCTTCCGCTGCGGCCTCGTCCGGTTCTACCGCCACCTCCTCCGCGGCGGCTTCCTGCGGCTCGTCGGCCGTCACCTCCACGGCCGGGAAGTCGTCCTCGGGCTCGTCAATCGTCATCTCCGCGGCCGCGAGGGCGTCCTCGGCCTCGTCGGTCGTCTGCGGCAGGGCGGCGTCGTGGGGATCCTCGGCCGCCTCCTGGGCCGAGACGGCCTCCAGGAGTTCCTCCAGCTCGTCCACGACCGGCGCAGCGACCGGTGCAGCGACTGGCGGCGCGGGCTTCGCCAAGGTCACGCCCGACTGCGGGTTACCCTCCTCGGGGGCGTCCGCCGGAGCGGGCTTGCGGAGCGTCACGCCCGAGGAAGCATCCGGCAGTTGCTTCAGCAGGCTGACCGGATGAGCGGGTGGCAGCGGAGTGGGCGGCACACCGGGCTTGATCAGGCTCACCATGGCAGCCGACAGTGCCTGGGCCTCAGGCGCCGGAGCCTCGGATACCGGAGCCTCGGGTACCGGGGCCTCCGTCGGCGCGGGCGGCTCCACCAGGGCGTCGCGCGGTTCCGTCGGCTGCGGCATGACCGCTGCCGGGCGGGCGAGGTCCACCGGGACGGCGTCCGACGCCACCGGGCTGTCGGCGCGGCGGGCGGTGTTGCGGAAGACCGGGCGGTCGGGGGCGTGCGTGGCCACGATGACGACGTCCGGGCGCAGCACCGAGTACACCTGCTGGTGCAGTTGCTCGGGCGCGAGGACGTCGCCGGCGCCGGGGCGTCCGCCGTGCAGGGCCTCGATGAGCGCGCGGGTGAAGGTGCCGATCTGCTCCGGGTCCGGGCTGACCACGGCCCAGAGCGGGATCCCGTCGGTGAGCGGCGAGGCCGCGCCCTGGAGCTGCGGCAAGGCGCTCGGGTCGGCGCTCAGGTCGGCGATGACGAGGGTCTGCCAGTCGGCCGGACGGTGGCTCAGCTCGGCGGCGACCGCCTGCCAGGGCAGGCCGTCCTGCCGGATGCTGCCGGGCTTGGAGTCGCGCAGGGTCAGGTGGAGTTGGCCGCCGCGCTTGTCCGCGAGCAGGTGGCCGCCGAGGTGGACGAGCAGCGGGCCCGGGTGGCGGGCGGCGGCACGCAGGTGGGCGAGGACGGTCTGCGGGTCGCTCGCGCCGGGCAGGTGGACGGCGTCGACCGCGTCGGCGGCCAGCAGCACCTGCGGCGAGACGGCGGCGAGCATCGCGGACAGCACGGGCGCCTGGGCGGGTCCACCGCGGCCCCAGGTGCGGCGGCCGGCGTTGCCGTAGCCGCCCTCGACGACCAGGATCCGCCCGCGCGGCGCCGTCCCCAGCCCGCCGACGCCTGGCACGGCGAAGGGCAGCGGCGTCGCGGTGGCCGAGCCCGGACCCGAGGCCGGCGCAGGGGTCGGCCCGGGGATCGGCGCGCCGACGGCGGGCATGCCGGTGAGGGTCCATCCGGTCGGCGCGGCCGGCGGCTGCACGGGCGGCCGATCCGGCGCCGGAGCCGGCGGGGCGGCCGGGGGCTCGTACAGGGCGGCCGGACCGGGCGGGTGCTCGTCGGCCGGGACGCGAGGGGACGGCGGTACGGCGTCCCGGGGTCCCGCGTCCGCTGCCGGATCGGGGCCGCCGGGGACAGCTGTCGTCTCCGCCATCTTCTGGTCACCGCCCCACCCCGCCGCTCGTGCGGCGTCTGATGCCCTTGCTGCGCGGTGTCCGGTATCCGGCACCACTCCCGTTCGCGCCACCCTACGAGATCCCGGCACGCCCGAGCCAGGCCGGGTGGCCGATCGGCGCGTCCATCGGCGCGTTCGACGCCCCGGCCGACGGCCGAGCCGCCGCAGCCTCCGTCAACTTCCCGTCGGGGAACGGTCGTTGGATGACGTTCGGAACACCCAGCCACGACACTCCCCCGACGTGTGAAGCTTTCCGGCCGACCGGTGATCGAACTGTGCTCGGACGGCCAGCGCGTGACGCCCCCTCCGGCAAGCGCCGGAGGGGGCGGGCGCGGCCGGGTCAGGAGCCGGCCAGGAGGTCGCGCAGGAGGGCGACGGTGTCGGCGTCGAGCTCGCGGCCGGTACGGCGGCTGAGGGCGTCGAGGCGGTTGACGGCGCGCAGGAGTTGGTCGCGGGCGCCGGCGGAGGCGTAGGCGTAGAAGAGGTCGCGGTGCAGGAGTTCGACGTCGGGGGCGACGGCGAGGCCGCGGAAGACGGCCGCCTCGGCGCAGCGGTGGTCCCCGTACTGGAGGCGGCGGGCGGCGAGTTCGTGGGCGGTGTCGACGATCGCGGCGATCATGTCCTGGCGTTCGGCCTCGGCCCAGCCGTAGGAGGCGGGCGGGGCCTCGGCGAAGGGGGCGCCGCGGACCAGGGCGAGCGCGTGGGCGAGCGCGGCGTCGGCGGTCGCGCTGGTGCTGCGCATGCCGCGCCGGTAGAGGCTGCGGAACTCGTCCCAGTCGCACGTGACGGCCGGGGCGAAGGAGTAGCCGTCGGGATTGTCGGTGGCGAGGAAGGCGCGGCCCTCGGGGGTGGTGCCGAACCAGGCGGCCAGGTCGGCGACCTTGCCGGGGAGCGGGCTCTTCGCGTCGGCCGCGGTCGGGTGCGGGTCGAGGTGGGCGGCGCCCGGGTGGAGGTCGTGGTCGAGGGCGTGGTGGTCCGCACCGGGTCGCAGCGCGAGGTAGACGGCGAGCTCCGTGAGACGGGGCAGGGCGGAGGCGTCGGCGGTGCCGAGGGTGCCGGCCACGTCGACCGGGCCGAGCAGGCGGATCCGGGGGGCGTTGCGGGCGGTGTGCGCCTCCGGCGAGCGGAGGATGGCGAGGAGGTCGTCGCAGTCGCTGCGGCCGGAGGTGGCGACGCGGGCGGCGGGGGCGGTGGCGGCCGTGGCGGCCGGTCCGGGCTCGGGCGTGGGATCGGCAACGGACACGGGCACCGGCACCGGCTCCGGCTCCGGCTCCTGCTCCGGCTCCGGCTCCGGCTCCGGACGGGACGGGACGCGCGGGTCGGTACCCGTGGACGCGGGGGCGGGGTCGTGGGTCGGCGCGGGCTCGGCGGCCGGTTGCGGCACGACCGGCTCCACCGGGAGCACGGCCTCCCCCGACGCCTCGGCCTCGGCCGGCAGTCGCAGGTCCCGGGTGTTCTCGTCGGCGGCCGGCCCGGCCTCGGCGCCGACCGCCTGCCGGCCCTGCCCGTTGACGGCATGGCGGCCGTGGCCGGCGGTCGGCGCGGCCGGGTCGGTGCCCGCGAACGGGCTGGCGCCGGTGCCGATGACCCGGGTGAGCAAGCGCGGTCCGGCCGCCGGGTCGGCGCCGCCGGCACCGGCCTGCGCCGGGCCGCCCACGATGGCCAGCACCGGTACGGCGGCGGGCAGTTCGGCGGTGTCGGAGTCGCTGTCCGCGTTCGTGTCGGCGTCGGAGTCCGGTGCGGGGTCGAGCCCGGGACCGTCCAGCGTCCAGGCCGGGGCCGGGTGCTGGGTGGTGTCGTCGGCGGCCCGGAGCAGTTCGGCCAGCCGGTCGTACTGCTGTCCGGTCAGTCGCTGGAGCTCGACGGTCAGGTGCAGGCCGGGGATGGTGGCCTGGCCGGTGGCGGGCAGGGTCCAGCGGGCGATCGGGCCGGTGCCGCGCTCGGGCGCCCGGGTGACGACGGCGACGCAGGTGCGCGGGCGGGCGTCGAGCAGGCGGCCGAGTTCGGCGGGGATGCCGCCGCCGGGCTGCTGGGCGCAGAGCACGATCTCCGGGGTCCAGGACTCGTCGGCCCGGCCGCGGCTGCGGGCGTCGCGCGGGCTGGTGGCGTCGGCGGCCACCAGGGTGGCGCGGGCCTTGGCGGTGCGCGGGCCGAGGGCGGCGAGCGCCGCCTCCAGGGTGGCGTGGCGGTGGACGCGTTCGGCGGCAGGGCCGCTGATCGGCACCTCCTCGGCCAGGTCGACCAGGTGGAGGTGGAGCCGGTCGGCGAGCGGGCTGTGGGCGAGCTCGATGGCGAGGGTGCGCAGGACGTCGCGGGCGTCGTCGGGGTGGCCGGAGAGGTGGAGCAGCCGGACGGTCTCCAGATCGGCGAGGACGACCGAGCCGTCGGGCGAGGTGCCGAGGGTGACCAGGGCGGGGTAGGGCGCGGCGGTCCGGCGGGCCTGGGCGGCGTTCAGCAGGTCGCCGGCGTCCGCGCTGCACCACCACACGTCGGGGGCGTGGGCGGCACGGAACGGCGCGATCGGCGTGGCCGGGCCGGAGAGGTGCAGTTCGACGGTGTGGCCGGGGGTGATCCGGGCGGCGACGATGGCGGGCAGGCGCTTGCCGCCGCGGACGGTGTTGCGGGCCATGGTGCGCAGGGCGCGGTCGAGCAGGTCGAGGCCGGCGTCGTCCCGGCGGGCGCGGAGCTCGTTCTCGAAGGACGAGGCCTCGGGGGTGGGCATGGTGATGCGGTGCCGGGGACGGCGGGCGCGCAGCTGGGTGCCGCGCTTGTGGGCGACGGTGCCGACCATGATCGCCGCGAGCAGCACGCCGACGGTGGAGGCGGCGAGGGCCACGGTGTAGTCGCCGCCGTGGGCCGCGTCGGCGTGCGCGGCGGGGGCGGGCGCGTTGTCCGGCGCGTGCGCGGGTGCCGGGGTGGCGTTGGTCGGCGCGGGAGCCGGAGCCTGGGTGGCCGGAGCCTGGGTGGCGGGCGGCTGGGTGGCGGGTGTGGACGGCGCTGGGGTCGGCTGTGCCGGAGCAGGGGCGGGGGCAGGCGCGGGCGTGGGAGCAGGCGCAGCCGCCCCCGGCACCGCGAGCACCATCCCCGGCACCAGCTCGTCCGGGTCGGTCAGCCGTTCGCCGTCCGGCGCCTGGGCGCCCTTGTTGGCCTCGAACAGCTTCGGCCACGCGTCGGCGTCGCCCAACTCCCGCTGGGCGATGGCGGACAGGCTGTCCCCCTCCTTGACGGTCACGGTCGCGTGCCCGGACCCGGCCCCGCCAGCCGCACCCGACCCGTCCGTCCCGGACCGCGGCGTCGGCGCCTGGGCGGGAGCGGGAGCCGGGGCCTTGGCCTCGTCCGGCTTCGCGTCGCCCGGCATGAGCAGTTCCCACCCGGGCTGGATCGGCCGGTCGGCGTCGAAGCGGATGCCCGAACCGTCCATCACCCGGCCGTCGTTGAGCTTGGCGATCTCCACCCAACGCTCTCCGGAGCCCAGTTGCCGCTCGGCGATGGACCACAGGCTGTCGGCGGGCCTGGTGTCCCGCACGGTGTAGGTGGGGTGCGGGTCGGCGGCGGGCGTCAGGACGGGAGCGGCCTGCGCCGCGGGGAGTGCGGCCCGCTGCGCGCCGGCGCTCAACCGGGCCGGGGCGGTGGCGGTCTGGGGCCGTTCGGGGACGGCCGCGAAGGCGGACCCGGCCACCGGCAACAGGGCCAGCACGGAGCCGACCAGCCCGGCCGCGAGCCGCTGGCTCCAGCCGAAGGCGGGGATCCGGCGGGCGATCCGCCCGCGCAACTGGGCGGGGATCTCCAGCAGGACGGAGAACGCGAAACAGGCCCACGCGAGCCAGCCGACGACCACCAGCAGCCAGAGGAACAGCCGACCGTCGTCCGGACTGGTGAGCGCCTGCCCGATGCCGTCCGGCGCGACGTCACCCATCGCGGCGACCGCCTGGGTGCCGTACAGCAGCAGCGCGGGCAGGCCCAGCAGAAGGGCGGCCAGGGTGACCAGCGCGGCGAGCGCGGTGATCACGGCACCGGTGCGGCCCCGGCCGCCGGCGGTCCGGGCCGGCGCCGCCGGAACTCTCCTATGCCCCTTGGGCGTTCGGGCCTGGGCGGTTCGAGCCTGATCCGGGGCAGGTCGGGCCTGGTCCTTGACGCGTGGCGCGGCCATCAGTCGGTCTCCGCTTTCTCGACTCCGTGGACGAGGGTGGCACTGCCCTTGCCCATTACCTTCCGCTCTCCCAACTTGCCCAGCAGCACGGGCCGGAAGTCGCTCTGCACCGTGACGGTGACGACCGTGCCGTCCGCGGAGAAGTCGACCCGGGCGGCCTTGAGGCCGTACAGCCCGAGGTAGGCGTTGGCGGCCTGCTCGACGTACTCCTGCTTGACCTTGACGCCCTTCCCCTGGAGGACGGCGGCCTGGTCGAGCTGCTGGCCGCCGACCCGGGCGGCCTCCTGGGCGTAGGCGTCGGTGCGTTCGGCGACCCGCAGCCGGCCACCGACGTCGACGACGATGGCGATCACGAACACGAGGTGGACCGCGCAGATCGCCACGAAGAGGGAGACGGCACCACGGTCCGAGCGCCGCGGACGTCCTAGCGGGCGCCGGAGCCTCGAACGCCGGCCCTCCAGCCGGCTGACCAGACCTGCACGCATCTTCAGACCCCCTCCCGCTACCGCACCCCGGCCGCCCCAGGCCCCCGCGGGGCGCCGCTCGGCCTCGTTCCGTCGTCACCCGAGCGCTCTCCGCTTGCGTCTCCCCCGCGCGGGCCGTCCCCAATCCCCCGATCCGGTCCGGTCACCGCCTCCTCCTGTCCTGTCACGCCGTCCTGTCACGTGCCCCGGTAACGGTCCACCACCGAGGTGAACTCCCCGGCCAGGGTCTTCGTCACGGGCACCCCCTCCAGCCAGCCGAGCAGATCACCCAACCCGACCTCGCACACCACCCGGACCCTGACGGTCGCGACCGCGCCGCCCGGCAGTTGCAGCTCCCCCGGGGTGACCTCGACGGCCAGGTCCCGGCAGTACACGCCCTGCTGCTTCAGCGACCGCTCGACCGTCTTCCGGGCCGGCTCCTCCATCCCGTCGAAACTGCGCCCCATCGACGCCGTCCGGGCGGCGGAGCGGGCCGCCGCCTCGACCGTGCCGGACGTGGTCTGCAGGCGCCCGGCGGCGATGGCGATCAGCACCAGCCCGACCACGTACGGGGCGACGATCGCCGCCTCCACGGCCACCCCGCCGCCGTCCGGGCGCCGCCGGAACCGGAACGCAGGCCCGCGCCCGCGCCGGAAGCCGCGCCCGGTCACGGCGCCGCCGCCGGCGGGACGAAGCGCTCGCGCGGCGCCTCGGCGAACTGCGTGATCCTCGGCGCCGACAGCCCGGGAACCAGCAGCGTCGGGGTCAGCCGGACCGTGACCCGCACCAGTTCCGGCGTGCTGCCGTCGGTGCTCACCTGGTACGAGCCGCTGCCCTGCCGGTGCAGGAAGTCCTCCGCCTGCCGCTGCGCCGCGGCGTCCTTCACGGCGTCGGCCGCGTTCCCCTGCGTCCGGCCCGCCTCCACGCCCTCGCGGGCGGCGGTGAGCGCGACCTGCCGCGCGTACCACCAGAGCGAGGCCTGGACGACCAGCAGCAGGAGCAGCAGGACGACCGGGAAGACGACGGCCAGGCTCAGGCTCATCGCTCCCCGGTCGCCACCGCGACGAACATGACGTCTCATCAGGTTGCCGCACTGCCCGGGTACTTCGGGTCCTGCTCGACCTTGGTCGAGACCTTCTTCTGCAGGATCACCAGCGAGGCCGCGACGGCCCCGGCGACGACCACCAGCGCGATGATGGCCAGGGCGAGTTCGATGCTGATCGCGCCGCGGTCACCACGGGCCCGGGCGGCACGCAGCCGGCCGAGCCGGAAGGTGAAGAGCAGCAGGGCGAACTGGACCGGCAGGAGCACCGGCCTGAGCCACAGGCCTGCCAGGTACGTGAGTCGTGCGGCCACGCGTGCGGTCAGTCGCGTGCTCGGTCCAGTGTCCGGTCGTACGGCCGGTCGTACGGTCATCGGGGTCTCCAGGGGTGAGGTCGGTGGCAGGCGCTCGCCCGGTGGACGGGCATCAGGCGAGCATCTGGTGGAGCGCGGGAAAGACGATCAGGACGGTCATCAGCAGGGTCAGCGCGGACCCGGGCGCGACCATCCGCTCGCTGTCGGCGTTGGCGCGGGCCAGGTCCTCCGCGAGCAGTTCGCCGCGCAGGCCCTTGGCGCGGGCCCGCAGGGTGTCGTACACGGCGGCGCCGTCGGTGCCGGACAGGCGCATGATGTCGGCGACGTCCTGGAGCGGGGTGAGGCCGAGTTCGGCGGCCAGCGCGTCCAGTCCGGCCCACGGCGGCAGCCGGTCGGTGGCGGCCCGGTCGAGGGCGTCGCGGATCCGCAGGAACACGGTGCCGCGTCCGACCGAGGCGGCCCGGCGCAGCGCCTCGGCGGGCCCGCAGTCGGCGGCCCGTTCCAGCGCGACGAGTTCGAGGTAGGCGGCGATGCCGTGCAGGTACTCGGTGCGCGCCTCCTTGGCCTCGCCGCTGACGATGGCGTCGGGGACGAACCAGAGCAGCGCGGCCAGCAGCGGCCCGGCGACCAGCGGCATGGCGAACGGCAGGGCGATGCCCGTCAGCGCGGCCATCGCGGCGAGGTAGGCGGGCAGCATCAGGCCAATCACGGCGAACAGCAGCTTGTGCACCATGAAACGGGCCGGGGTGCGGCCGATCAGGGCCAGTTCGCGGTGCGGGACGCGCACTCCGCGCAGGGTGACGGAGCGCTCGCCGACCCGGTCGTACCAGCGCGGGCGCTCGTCCGGGTCCTCCGGCCGGTCCGCGGGGGCGCGGTGCAGCCGGTCCAGGGCCTGGCGCAGGTCCGGTGGCGCGGGCCGCAGTTCGGAGATCAGCAGGGCGAGGCCGCCGGCCGCGACGGCGCCGGCCAGAACGGACCAGGGGGAGATCACCGGGCCTCCCGCAGCAGTTCGGACGGACCGTCGGCGGCCTCGTCGCGGGCGGGCCGGTGGCGGCCGGTACGGCTGCGCCGGTCGGCCACCAGCAGCCGGGGCACCGGCGGGTGGGCGGCGAGCGCGCGCATCCAGGCGATGATCGCCACGAACAGCGCGGCCACGACGGCGAGCACGATCTGCCCGACCAGCGTGCTGTAGGGCCGGGTGTAGTCGGTGTTGAACGCGCCGATGGTGACGACCAGCGTGATGATGCCGACCAGCCAGCGGATGGTGGTGCGGTGCTTGGCGCGGTCGGCCTCGATGGCGCGGCGCTGGCGGACCTCCTCGCGCACCGAGTCGGCCATGTCGGCGAGCGCGCGGGCGAGGCCTGGGCCGCTGTCGCCAGCGCGCAGGACGAGCGCGGCCAGCACCTTGTCGGCGGTGGCGTCGGCGAGGCTGTCGGCGAAGGCGCGCAGCGCCTCCTCGGGCCGCCAGCGGGCCTGCAGCCGGGCGGCGAGCTCGCCGATCTCGTCCTCCAGGGCCGCGGGGGCGGTGCGGCGGCTGGTGACGATCGCCTGGTTGAGGCCGACGCCGAGCAGCAGCACGTCGGCGATGCGCTGGGTCCACTCGGAGAGCGCCTCCAGGCGTTCGATCCGGTGGGTGTCCGAGCGGGTGGTGTCGAACAGCCAGGGCAGGCCGAACACGGCCAGTGCCGCCAGGAGGGCGGTCAGCGGCACGCCGGTGAACAACCAGGCCAGCGGCCCGCCGAGGAGCGCGAGCGGCAGCTGGATCCGGCGCAGCCGCACCATCCGGGCGGGGGCGGTACCGGGTGCGCCGTACCAGAGCACGTGGGCGCGGCCGGCCAGTGGGTTGTCCCGCTCCTCGCCGTCCCCTCCGTCCTGGTCGTCCGCCTGCTCACTGCCGCGGGCCCAGGCCACCAGCGCGACCAGCCCGGCCGCGACCAGCAGCCCGCACAGCACGAAGAGCAGCATCATCGGGTGCCACCGCCGATCCGCAGCTGGAGCGGGGCGGCCCAACTCCCGTACCGGGAGCCGAGCAGCGAGGCGTCGAAGCCGGCACGGCGCAGGTCGTCCAGACACTGCGGCGGGGTGTGCGGGACGGCCCGCGGCTCGCCGAGCTCCGGGCGCGGGCCGAACACGGTGTTCAGCGCGGGCCGCCCGCTCTCGCCGAGGCCGGTGACCTCCAGGACGTGCGAGACGAAGCGGTGCCGGCGCCCGCCGACGGCCGTCTCGTCGACCATGGCGACGTGCACGATCAGGTCCAGGGCATTGGCGGTGAGCCGGTAGGCGAGGGCGTCGGTCATGTGCGAGCCGTACTCCAGGCAGAGTTCGGCGATGCGGTCGACGACCATGTGCGGCCCGCGCGCGTGCAGGGTGCACATCGAGCCGCCCTCACCGTTGGTCATGACGCGCAGCATCGGGACGACCTCGCCGGAGCGGACCTCGCCGACGATGATCCGCGAGAGCGTCATCCGCAGGGCGGCCGGGATGAGGTCGCCGATCGTCAACTCGCCCGCCAGGCGGCCCTCGACGCGCTCGCCGTTGCCCTCGCGGGCCTCCATCGGGACGACCTGGCGCAGGTGGCCGAGGGTGTGCAGCCAGAGCTCGAACTCCGATTCCAGGGTACCGATCCGCTCGTCCGGCGGGATCTCGGCGGCCATCGCGCGCAGCAGGCTGGTCTTGCCGACGCCCTGGGTGCCGGTGATCATCACGTTCTTCCGGGCCCGGATCGCCGCGGCCAGGAAGGCGGCCAGGGTGCCGTCCAGGGTGCCGAGTTGGACCATCTCGGGCAGCGTCGCGGAGGCCACCCGGTGGCGCCGGATCGCCACGTACGGGCGGGGGGTCACCTCGGTGAGCGCCTGGAGGCGCATGCCGCCCTCCAGGCGCAGGGCGAGGGTCGGGCTGGCGGTGGAGAGGCTGCGCTCGCCGCCGCCGTGCTGGCGGGCCAGGTCCTGGAGCAGCTCGACGAGTTCGGCGTCGCTGTCGGCCACCGGCGGGACCTGGCGCAGCGGTTGGTGCACCCGGGAGACCCAGACGTCGTCGCAGCCGTTGATCAGGATGTTCTCGATCTCGGGGTCGTCCAGGTAGGGCTGGAGCCGCCCGGCCCGGAACAGCAGGTCGAAGACGGCCTCGGCGAGCGCGCGGTCCTGCTCCCGGGTGGGCGGGATGCCGTGGGTCTGCGCGTAGGCGTCGGACCAGCGGGCGACGGCCTCCTCGATCAGCGCCCGGCCGCGCTGGCGGCGGGTGGCGCGGTCCGGCTCGGCGCCGGAGCCGGCGGTCAACCGCGTGATCTGCTGGTGCAGTTCGGCCGCGACCTGGCGCTTGAGCTCGCGGGCCACCTGCGGGTCGACGGCCGGCCGGGTGGCGGCGCCGCGCAGGTCGAGCGACGGCAGCTGGGACGGGACGGCGGTGGGCGTGGGCGCGGTGGGTGTCGGCGCGGTGTACGCCGTCGGCTGGGGCGCGGCCGGCCGGCCGTCGGACACGGCCTGCGGGCGGACCGGGCCCGGTTGGAGCAGCGGCGCCGACCACGGGAGCGCGGCCGGGTCGGCCGACGGGCGCTGGTGCAGGGGGCTACCGCGCACGGAGCACCTCCCCGGAGCCGTAGGGCCGCCCGTTCACCGGAGCCCCGCCCTGGTCGTCGGCGGCTTGGTTCGGGTGCTGCTCCGGATACGGGCCCTCGTGCGGGTACTGGACCTGCTGCGGGTACGGGACCTGCTGGTGCGGTTGGACGGGGCCCGGGAACGGAGCGGGTGCGGCCGGGTGCGGAGCCAGCCCGGCGAGCGGCGCCACCGGGCCGGTGACGATCACCGGCGGGACCGGCTGCGGCGGTGCGTACGACAGCGGTTCCCCCTCGGGCCCTGACGGCGACGGCACGGGTGACGTCATCGGCGTTGCCGCCGGTGAGGCCATGGACGGCGGCACCGGCGCCGGAATCGGTGACGGAATCGGTGACGGTGACGGAACCGGCGGCGCGATCCGCCCCGGTACCGGCTGTACCGGCGCGGCGGACGGCGCAAGCCGCTGCCGCCGCCGGCGCACCGCCAACTGCACCTCGTCCGCCGCCGTGCGCGCCGTCCGCATCAGCTCCGAGCGGATGAACCGCCGGTCGGTGACGTCCCCGCCGTCGGAGAGCACCCGCGCGGTGCGCACGGCGTGCGGCAGCAGCCCGAGCACTGGCAGGCCGAACTCGCGCGACACCTCCGCCGCCGAGTATGGCCCCTCGGCGACCAGCAGCAGCCCGAGCGCGTCCGCCCCGGTGCCGGCCGCCGCCAGGTCCTCGGCGAGCGCGGACAGCCGGGGCCGCGCCGAGCTCAGCCCGCGCAGCGTGGTCCGCACGGTCACGGCGACCACGTCCGCCCGGCGGGCCAGCACGGCGCTCGGGCCGGTGGCGCCGGAGCGGCCGAGGTCCACGATGACGTCGTAGCCCTGCTGTTCGAGCCCGTGCAGCACCTCGGCGAGCGGCTCCCAGGTGTAGGCGAGGCCGGGCGCCTGGGCGGGGTCGGTCAGCCCGGGCAGCAGGAGCCGCTGCGCGGTGCCCTCCGGCGAGAGGTCGATCAGCTGCTCCCAGAGCGTCTGGGCGAGCAGTCCGCGGCGGTCGGCGATCGCCAGGTTGCGCAGCCCGTACACCGCCTCGACCCGGCCCTCCAGGGCGCCCGCGAGCACCGCGCCGCCGTCCGGGTCGGCCTCGACCAGCACGATCCGGCGCCCGGGCGGCAGCGGCCAGGCCAGCAGCAGCGCCAGCGCGGTCGTGGTCGCGCCGGGCGCGCCCGGGCCGCCGGCCACCGCGATCACCGCCATCAGGCCCCTCCCGCCGCGGCGGTGGGGCTCGCCCCGGCCGTGGGGGCGCTGCTCGCCGTGCCGGACGGAGCCGCGGAGGGCGCCGCGCCGCCGCCGGCGGCCGCTCGGGGGGCCAGCAGCACCTGGATCCGCCCGCTGGCCACCCACTGCGCCAGCTTGGTGCCGTCCGCCGCGGCGACGGCCACGTCGAGCACGAGGCTGCCGTCGGTGTCCGGCCGCCCCACCGTGATGACCGTCGCGGTCAGCGAGTCGGACCGGCCGTTGTCCGGGGTGTACACCAGGACGACCTGCATCCCGGGCTGGAGCCGGGAGGCGGGCAGCTGGCTGCGCCGGGCCGAAACGCCGACCACGATCTGGCCCGGCTGGACGGACAGCGTCTGGGCCAGATCCCCCTTGGTCAGCATCGCGCCGCGCTTGAGGTCGGTGGCGGCCCGCATGCCGATCGCGCCGGCCCGGTCCTGGGCCGACACCGGGCGCAGCACCGGGTCGCTCGCGATCCGGGCCACGACGAGGTCGTCGTCGGTGATCACCTGTCCGTACGGGACGTCGCGGGCGAGTGCGAGTACGGCGACCCGCTGGCCGGTGCTGTTGTAGAGGACCGCCCCGCCCAGCCCGCCGGCGGCGATCAGCGCGACCGACATGGCCAGCACCGCCGGACGGCGCCGCCGGGCCCGCAGGGTCCGGGCGGGGGCGTGCGGGGTGGCGCGCCCCTTGGCCCCGCCCTTGCCCTGGGGCGAGCCCTGGCCCTGCTCCGGGACGGCCACGGACACGGCGGTGCCTGCGGGTGTGCCGGATCCCGGCGTCGCGTACGTACGGTTCTCCACCGGGTTCCGGCCTTTCGCGTGTCGTCGTGCGGCTGCGTTCGTCGTCGTGCGGCTCTTCGGGTGTGCTGGCGTGGGTGTGCTGGCGTGCCGGGGCGGTCAGTTGAGGACCTGCACCTCGGCGACCTTGAGCCGGAAGCTCGCGTTCTGCGGCATCGGGATCTCGAACTTCCTGGTGTTCAGGCCGGTGACGGTGACCTCGCCGACCCAGTTCGCGGTGGCGTTCACGGTGAAGGCGCCGCCGGGCTCGCCCGCCGAGCCGGTCGGGAACTCGAAGCCGCAGTCGGGCGACTTGGCCGCGCCGTAGGCCGGGTCGTACGGCGTGCCGGGCCTGTCGCACGTCACCGAGTACTTCTCGCTGAAGTTCCAGAGCACGCTCTTCAGCCTGGGCGTGACGGTGACGGTGACGCCCTGGAGCGTCAGGGACATCTGCTGCGGTGCCTGGTGGCCGTTCACCCAGAGCCAGACCGGCGACTTCACGACGGCCGTGCCGAGCGGCGCGGCGGCCGGTGCGGGGGCCGGGAAGGGCATCCTGTCCTTCAGAATCTGCATGGCCATCGCCCGCGGATCCGGCGGCGGCGCGGCCGGCGCCGTCTCGTGGAACTCGATCTCGGCCGGGCCCCACCCGCCGCCCTGCGGACAGGACGGCAGATACAGCGCGCCCTCCGACGGCTTGTGCCCCTTCCACGCGGGGTCGCCGGCCGGCTTGTCGACGGTGGTGTAGTAGCAGCCGGTGCTGTTGCTGAACCAGCCCATCTCCGGGTCATGGCAGGGATGTTCCACCCCGTGGTAGCTGCACAGCAGCGGGCCGTCGCTGCTGCCGCCCCCGCCACCACCGCCTCCCCCGCCACCGCCGGTGGGCTTGTTCGCCCCGCCGTTGACGCCCCCGCAGATCACGGTCGGGGCGCACTGCTCGGCTCCTCCGCCCGGCGGTTCGTCCGCGATCGCCGGGACCGCCGACGTCAGCAACAGCCCCGCCGATAACGGCGCGAGGAGTGCGAATCGTCGTGCCGGGTTCCTGGTGTTCAGCATGTCCGGTCCGCCTCCCGCTTGAAGTCGTAGATCAGCCAGCGTGCCTGGAACCAGCGCAGGGATGCCGTCGCCACGTAGCGGTTCACCCGCCCCACCGGTTCCCTCTCCGCCTTGGTGACGGCGTCCACCCGGCGCCAGTCCGACACGTCGAGGCAGTCCTCGATCACCGCGGTCCGCGGATCGGCCTTCAGGTCGACCGCCGTGACGGCGGCGGAATTGCGCGGGGCACCGGCCATCACCAGTTTGGTGTCGTGGAGTTGACGGAGTCCCAGGAGAGTGTCGGCGAGAGCCTTGCCGGAGGAATACGTCTCCAGAGCGATTCCGTCCGAATCCGTTCGCCCGAATGCGTCGGCCTGGGCCTGCCACCAGTCCTGATAGGTCTTCAGGGCGAGGCGTCCGGCGGATCCCTCGGGCCCGCTGGTCGGCGCGATCCGGGCGTTTACGGAACCACCCGAAGGAGTTACCGGGTTCACCCCCGCAACCGTGGGCGCGCCCGTCCCGAGACGATCCACGGAACCGCCGGCACCGCTGCTCGCACAGGCACCCAGCAGCATCGCCAAGACCACCCCACCGACCCCAACCGCCCCAGGGCGCAACACATTTCCGCGCTGCCTCATCGCCCCACCTCATCGCGACCGAACCCGATCGAGTTCCGTGGCCGCCGGAAGAACTCCGCCGTCCCACCGATGTTTCCGCGGGGCATCGATTCTTCGCCAACCCACCCCATCACGGCAACACCTCGGGCCCCCTGACCTTACGCGGAAGGCGGATCCGTCGGGGCGCTTTCGCGCCACAGAACAGCCAACAGTTCTTCCGAAAGCGACAATCCGGCCAATGCGCCCCGCACCGCCGCGCGATTGCGCATCAACAGGCGCCCGCCCTCCGGCGGAACGAGCAGGCGCGCGCCCGGCGCACCCGAACTTCCGGCCGGTTCCGCGCCGTTCAGCAGCGCCGCAACGGCCGGTTGCAGGTCCAGCGGGCCTACGGCGGCGGGAGCGCCCGGCAGGCCCTGGCGCAGCACGGCCGTCAGGGCGCGGCTGAACGAGCCCTCGCCACCCGGTAGTACGGCGTCCCGGCCGCGTCTGCCCGGGGTGTAGCGGCCTATCCGGCCCCAGAGCGGGACGCGCGAGTAGCTCAGCAGTTCGCCCGCGCTTTCCTCGCCGCCGCCGCGCTCCAGCGCCGCCCAGGTGTCCCGGTCGGCAACCGCGTCGACCAGCAGCAGCGCCTCCTCCTGGTCGCCGTGCACCATCGCGCTGACCACCCAGTCCCAGGCCAGGCCGCGCCGGTAGGCGTTGTCGGCGGTGCTGCCGCCGGTCACCAGGGCGAGCCGGCGCCCGCGCGGGTCGGCGACCAGCTGGCCGACCAGGCAGACCAGCAGCCAGCGGCCCGGGTGCTGGGCCCCCGAACGGACTGCGGTGAGCATCGCGTTGGCGTCCGCGTCCGGCTCCACGGAGGTGACCCGGCAGCCGCCCGCGCCGGCGTCGAAGAACATCCCGGGCAGGACCTCGGCCAGCAGCCGGGCGCCCTCCGGCGCGTGCGCCGAACCGCCGAAGCCCCGATCGGGGCCGCCGTCCGCCCCGATCACCACCAGATCGACCCCGCCGACCATCCGCACGCCCCCTCCTCGCCGGCCCCGGCCTCCCGGGGCCGCCCCGCCGGGGCAGGCTACCGCTCACGGCGCCCGCCGACGGGGCTCCCGGCCCCACCGCTCAGGGACCATGGGCCCTGTCGGCCCGCGCGCCGGCCGGAGGACCATCGGGCGCATGGAGTGTGACGACCGTGTGGAAATCCTGAGCGAGACCGAGTGCCTGCGCCTGCTCAGCACCGTGCCCGTCGGGCGCGTGGTGTACACCGAGCACGCGCTGCCGGCCGTCCTGCCGGTCTCCTTCGAGGTCGCGGACGGGCGGCTCCTGCTCGCCGTGCGCCGGGGAAGTTCCACCGCGCGCGGGCTTGACGGCACGGTGGTGGCCTTCCAGGCGGACCTGCTGGACCCGGTCACCCGGACCGGCTGGAGCGTGCTGGTACACGGGCGGGCGGACGTGCTGGGCGACCCCGAGCAGCTGCGGCGGGCGCTGCGGTCCGGGCTGCGGCCGTGGGTGGGCGATCCGGAGCCGATGTTCGTCGCGCTGGTGCCGGAGCTGGTCAGCGGGCGCCGGCTGCGCCCGACCGGGCGCGGGGTACCGTGCTTCTGATTCGTGCGCTGTGCAGTCACGCCTCGTACAGGTCCTTCTGTTGCCGCACCTTCTGAGGGTGGGTTCTCGGCTCGACTCCTGACAGGTACCGGCGGGTAGGCATACGCTGCCCGACGTCCTGATCACCGGGCCACCCGGCCCGTCCCCCCTCCAGGAGCGCATCGTGACGAGCTTCGCCTCCCTCGCCGACCTCACCGCCGCCGTCGGCACCGAGCTGGGCACCAGCGAGTGGCACACCATCGAGCAGCGGCAGATCGACCTGTTCGCCGAGGCCACCGGCGACCACCAGTGGATCCACGTGGACCCGGAGCGGGCCAAGGAGAGCCGGTTCGGCTCGACCATCGCGCACGGCTACCTGACCCAGTCGATGATCCCGGTGCTCGCCAAGGAGTGCTACAGCGTCGAGGGCGTGCGGATGGCGCTGAACTACGGCTCGGAGAAGGTGCGCTTCCCCGCGCCGGTGCCGGTCGGCACCGCGATCCGGGCCACCGCCGAACTGGTCTCGGCCACCGAGGTGCCGGGCGGGGTCCAGGCCGTCGTGCGGTTCACCATCACCAGCGCGGAGAGCGCCAAGCCGCACTGCGTGGCGGAGACGATCACCCGCTTCTACGCCTGAGGCGCCTGAGCGCCTGAGACGCCTGAGCACCTCCGGGTCGTCGTACGGCCGCCCGTACGCCGATTGGCCCGCACGGGGCCCTTCACCAGGTCCGAACGGCTCACGGCGAGTAATCTCCGACGAGATGGTTGTCGCACCGCACCGGCCTCACCGCCGGCGGTGCGTCCCCGGGCATGCCCGGTAGCCGTGACCGTCCCTGGAGGAACCGTGCCCCGCACCGTCTCGTGGTTCTCCCGCCTCGCCGGTCTGAGCTCTCAGCTCGTCCCTCCGTCCACCGGCCCCGGCACCGGCCTGACCGGGCCCGGCCTCGCCGGGCTCCCCCGCGCGGCCTGGCACCGGGTCCGGACCGACGCCTTCGGGGCCGAGCCGCGCGGCGAACGGCTGGCCCGGGTCCACCGCTCGCCCCAGTTCGCCGACGGCGCCTTCCGCAACCCGCTGCCCACCCGCCGCCTGGTGTACGAGCGCAGCCCGCTGGAGATCACCCGGGCCCAGCTCACCGGCGACAAGACCCGCCGCGCCCCGGCCGCCGCCGTGCCGGTGCACCGGCTGCTCCCGGTCGACCTGGCCACGCCGCCCGACTCCGGCCTGCGGCTCACCTGGCTCGGCCACGCCACCGTCCTCGCCGAGATCGGCGGGCGCCGGGTGCTGCTCGACCCGGTGTGGGGCGAGCGCTGCTCCCCGTTCGGCTGGACGGGCCCCAAGCGGCTGCACCCGGTGCCGCTGCCGCTGTCCGAACTCGGGCCGGTGGACGTCGTGGTGGTCTCGCACGACCACTACGACCACCTCGACATGGGCACCATCCGCGCCCTCAACGGGACGGGCACGGTGTTCGCCGTGCCGCTCGGGGTCGGCGCGCACCTGGAGCACTGGGGGGTGCCGGCCGAGCGGATCGTCGAGCTGGACTGGTGGGAGTCCGCCGAGGTCGCCGGGCTGACCCTGACCGCCACGCCCGCCCGGCACTACTGCAGCCGCGGCCCGCGCACCAGCACGCTGTTCCTGTGGGCGTCCTGGGTGGTGGCCGGCGGCGGGCACCGGATCTTCCACAGCGGGGACACCGGCTACTTCCCCGGCTTCGCCGACATCGGCCGGCGGCTCGGACCGTTCGACGCGACGATGATCCAGGTCGGCGCGTACAGCGACTTCTGGCCCGAGGTGCACATGACGCCCGAGGAGGGCGTCCGGGCCCATCTGGACCTGGGCGGCGCGCTGCTGCTGCCGATCCACTGGTGCACCTTCAACCTCGCGCTGCATCCGTGGGAGGAGCCCGCCGAGCGGGTGGTCACGGCGGCCCACGCGCTGGGTGCCCGGCTGGCGGCGCCCCGGCCGGGCAAGCCGTTCGAACCGGTGGACCCGCCAGCGCTGCGACTGTGGTGGCGGGCGGTCGCCACCGCGCCGCGAGGCACCGAGCCGCCGGGCCGGGACGGGCGGGCGCTGCCGGAGCGGGAGCGGGAGCAGACGCGGGCGGAGGCGCAGGGAGTCAGCGAACAGATTTCAAAATCTGTCGGCTGAAATCTGTTCGCTGAAATCTGTCATCTGTCTTCTGTCATCTGTTACCCGCGCAGCCGCTACCTGCCACCCGCCAGCACGTCCCGCAGCGCCCGGGCCTCCTTGACCACGCGGCCCGACCCGGCCGCGGCCGCCGTCGCCGTCACCTCCTCGATCGGGCCGCGCGCGCCCGTCCGGCGGGCGCAGTCGGCCGCGATGGCCACCAGGTCGCCGAGACCGCGCGTGATCCGGTCGCCGGCCAGCAGGGCGGGCAGCGCGGCGGCGAGCACCGACCAGACCGTCCCGTACGCGCCCGTGCCGGCTGCCAGCGAGAGCGCCGCGGCGAGCCGGGTGGGCTTCACCGCGCCGCAGTCGACCAGCGCGCCCAGCTCGCGCCCGAGCAGCGCGCCGTCGAGGTCGCCGCGGGCGGCGAGCACGAGGAACGCGTCGACGGCGGCCGTGCGGTCCTCGGTGTGGCGGGCGCCCAGGCCGTACGCGACGACCAGGTGCAACGCGAGCCCGGCCGGGCCGCCGGCCTCGGCGAGGACGGGCAGCAGCCGCCCGGCGCCCCGCTCGTCGCGGTCGGCGGCGGCGGCGAACAGGTCGAGCCAGTGGGCGGACAGCTCCTCCCGGCGCCACGGGAGCATCGCCACCCAGTGCGCGGTGGGTTGCCAGCTCCACATCGAGAGCTTCCGGGCCCGGTCGACGCTCGGCTCGGTGGCGGCCAGCAGCGCCCTGAACTCGGCGTCGAGCCCTTGGCCGTCCGGGCCCTTCGGCCCGTCGCCGATGCCGGGCTGGGCGACCGCGACCCGCCGCAGGGCCTCCCACCAGCGCTCGCCGTAGAAGTGGCTCGGCCGCGAGCTGCGGGACGGCGCGAAGATCACCCGCTCGGACGGCTGGGCGGGCAGGCCGCCGGTGCGTATCCAGTGGGCGGCCCACCGCCCGGCCGGCGTGGTCAGCGCCTCGGCCGCGCGGAGCACCTCGCCGTCCGCGGCCGGCCCCACCCGCAGCAGGGCGGCGCACAGGTCGGCCTGGCCCGGCGTCACACCCGCCGCCTCGTACCCGGCCAGCCGCTCGACCAGCACCGCGGCGTCCAGCGCGCCGGTCGCGTCCGTCGGTGTGGCCAGCAGGTAGGGGGGCTTGGTGGAGGTCACCTGCCAGGCGGCCTCCTCCAGCCTGGCGGCGAACACCCGGCCGTACACGGTTTCGTGTCGGCCGCTCAACGGCGAGCGGCTGTCGCCGTCCGGGCAGTCCCGTGGCCGGCGCGTCGAAACCCGCCCGGCCACCGCCACCGCGACGTAGAGGACGTCCCGCGGCCCGCAGTCCTGCCAGCGCGTGCCCCCGTACCACGGGTGCACCCGCAGGACCGGCTCCAGCGCCTCGACGAGCGCGGCGCGGTCCTCGCACGCGTGCCGGACCAGCCCGTCGAGCACGCGCTCGAAGACCGCCACCTCCGGCTCCTGCGAGGCGAGCAGCGCGGACAGCTCCTCCGCGACCTCCACCGGCGACGCGATCGGTACCCCGAGCGGGAGCGGTTCGGGGGCGGGCGGCAGCAGCTCGCTCCACCCGGTGTCCGGGTCGTCCCCGCCGACCGGCGCGCCGAACAGCTCGCCCGCACGCGGGTGGTGGACGGGGTTCAGCGCCTCGGCGGCGAAGCGGAGTTCGGGCAGCACCGCACTCCCGGCCGCCTTGAGGTGACGGGCCACGACGTTCAACGCCCGCTCCTGGACGCCCGAATCCGCGTACCCGAAGGCCTCGGCCGCGGCGAGCACGACCGTGCCCGCCCGCTCGGGCGAACGCCGGGCAGCCTTGTCCAGCCATCCCAACTGGGCGCGCACCAGCTTCTTCTCGGCCCGGAACAGCACCACCGCCGAGGCCTCGCCCAGCAGTTCGGGCTCGATCAGCCCGGCCTCGTCCAGCCCGGCCAGCACCTCCTGGGCGTACCCGGCGAGCACCGACAGCCCGTCCAGCAGCGCCACCAGGTCCCGCGCGCGGGCGGCGTACTCCTCGGGCGTGAGCGCGAGGGCGCGCAGCATGTCAACGAAGATCCGCTGGTCGGCGGGCTTTCCGCCGCGCAGCAGCCGGGCCAGGCAGCGGTCGATCAGGTCGGCCCGGTCCAGCACGCCACTCTCGGCCAGCTCGGCCATCGCCCCGACCCAGGCCTCCTCGGGGCGCAGGCCGAACCACCCGGAGAACATGTCGCCGATGTCGGCGAGTTCGAACATCCGGGGCAGCAGCACCGGGGCGAACGGGTCGGCGCGCAGCACCTCGACGAGCACCGGGCGGGGGCCGGAGCCGCCGGTCTTCTCCCGCATCCACTCGCGGACGAACGCCTCGCTCTCCGGCACCGCGCAGCCGGTGCGCCGCACCACCGACGCGATCAGCGGGTAGAGCGTCCAACCCCAGCGGGGGGCCGGCCGGGCGGCGAGCCGGGTGACCACCTCGGCCTGCCACTCCACCGGCTGCGCCTCGACGACTTCCGCCACTTCGGAGGGCAGGCGCCCGACGCGACCGCTGAGGTCCCGGCCGCCGATCCACGTCGCGGCCCCCGCCGCGCCCGCGTGACACCCGGCGCCGGCGACCAGCAGGGCACTCGCCCGCGCGCTCGCCACCTGCGACCAATCGCCCCGGATCGCCGCGCGCATGGCCTTCAGCCCGGGCAGACACGCCCGCCGCTGTATCGGATCCAGCGCGGCCACGAGCTTCGGAACGCCGGACGAGAGCCCCGACCGGACGGCGTCCAGCAGCTCCCCGACCGGGTCCGCGGCCTCCGACGACTCCGTCACGTCGCCCGTCACCGGATCCTCCACCGCACTCACGCTCCGGCCCCTTCGGTCTCCCGCACGATCCCGACCGCGAGCGCGTGCTTGCACGGCCCGCGCCCGCCGCGGTACTTGGCCCACCAAAGGCAGGTGCAGCTCACCCGGCCCGCCTCGTCCGTCCGCACCCGCTGGACGTGGTCGTCCACCGTGACGAGGGCCGTGGCGCCGCCCTCCTCCAGCCGCACCGCGCCCGCCGCGACGAGCGCCCGCGCGGCCCGCAGCCGCGGGTTGGCCGCCTCGGCCCGCCCGGCGTCGTACGGAAGCTGCCGGTGGAAGTACGCGGCCTCGGCGGTGTCGTAGCCGATCTGCCCGGCCGTGCCGAGCCGGGTGAGCGCGGCCCGCACCCGCTCCGGGGTGAGCCCGGACTGCTCGGCCAGGTCGGCGATCTCGATCCGCGGCTCCCAGGCGAGCAGCACCGCGACGAACTCGGCGTCCTGCTCGGCGGTGCCGGTGGCCAGGGCGCCGAGCACTCCCCCCTCGCCGGAGAAGCCGCGGGAGGCGTCGGGCGACAGGGTCAGGGTGAGCCGCATGCCGGGCAGCACCACTTCCCACGCGGACGCGGCGGGGCCGGAGGCGGCCGCGGGCCCGTACACCCGCAGCGCGAGCGCGTGCCGCAGCACCCGCTGGAGCGCCACCAGCCGCTCGGGGCCGGGCAGGCAGACGGCGCCGGGCACCGGGCGGGTGGTCGGCCGCAGGGTGCGCCCGGCCGGGACGACCCAGCCGACGCTGCTGCGTCCGCCGCGCGGCAGCGAGCGCAGGAAGCGGACCGCCTCGGCGGCGGGCAGCTCGGCCCGCAGGTCGAAGCCCGCGGCGGTGACCTGCGTCTCGGCGAAGCCGCGCAGCCAGCGCTCCGGCAGCGGCACCTTCTTCTCGACCAGCGGCCCGTCGAAGGTGGTGACCTCCAGGGCGTCCGGCCCGACCGCGAGGTGCAGCGGATCGGCCGGGCCGATCCGGGTCAGCGCCTCCCGCAATGGGTTGTTGACGTCCACGTTGGTGGTGCCGTGGCCGATGTCGTCGCCGTCCAGCCCGGCCTGGAGCACGTCGAGCCGGGCGTAGACGCCGCAGCAGCCGGAGAAGGACTCGAAGCGCAGCCGGTCCCCGTTGGCGGTGACCACCGGGTCGAGCGAGGCGCGCAGCTGCGGCTGGTAGTAGCGGGCGGCGGCGACGTCCGCGACGGCGAGCAGGGCGGCCGCGGCCGGCGCCGGGTCGGCGAGGAAGCCCGCGAAGAACCGCGGGTTCGCCGCCGCCCCGAGCGGGGTGGCGCCGCCGGAGGTGGCCAGGTCGAGGCGACGGCCGTCGACACCGTCGAGGACGGCCGAGGGGCGCAGATAGGCGTACGCGTGTGCGGATTGCGTCATGCCGAGCACGCTAGGTGAGGGCACTGACAACCCATCGGCCGGCACCAGCGACTGAAACAGGTTCTACAAGACGGCTAACCTCCTGAAGGTTACCCAGGTCACACCGCCACACGGTTGGCTTCTGCCACTATGGGCCCCGTGACAGACCTGACCGAACAGGAAAGACGGGCCGTCGGCCCGGCCGGCTCGTTCGCCGGACTGCTGGAGATCGAGCGGCTGGACGAGAACACGTTCCGGGGCCGTTGCCACGCCGGGGCACCGATGCGCGCCTTCGGCGGCCAGGTCGCCGCGCAGGCGCTGACCGCCGCCGGGCGCACCTGCGACGACGACCGCGCGGTGCACTCCCTGCACAGCTACTTCCTGCTGCCCGGCGATCCCACCGAGCCGATCCGCTACGAGGTCGACCAGGTCCGCGACGGAATGTCGTACACCACCCGCCGGGTGACGGCGGTGCAGAACGGGGAAGCGATCTTCACCCTCTCCGCCTCGTTCAAACGCCCCGAGCCCGCCGCCGACCGGCAGCGCGGGCTGCCCCCGGTGCCCGGCCCGGAGGAACTGCCGGACGCCTTCTCGCTCTGGGACGAGGCCTCCCGCGCGGCCCTCGCCCGGACCGAGGGCTTCCGCGAGCTGGAGATGCGGTTCGTCCCGCCGGACGCGCCCGGCGTGCCGCCCGCCGTCCCGGGGATGCCGGAGCAGTTCGTCTGGATGCGCACCGGCTCCCCGCTGCCGGACGGCGACCCGCTGCTGCACGTCTGCGCGCTCACCTACCTGTCCGACCTCACCCTGGCCTCCACCGCCGGGCTGCACGTGCAACCGAACTTCTTCCAGCGCGTCGAGTCCGGCCAGCCGCTCCGGCTGCTGATGGCCTCGCTGGACCACGCGATGTGGTTCCACCGCCCGTTCCGGGCCGACGAGTGGCTGCTGTTCGCCCAGCGCAGCCCGTCCTCCTCGGACGGCCGGGGGCTGTCGCTCGGCGAGTTCTACGACCGGGACGGGCGGCTGGTCGCGTCCGCCGTCCAGGAGGCGCTGATCCGCGAGCTCCGCTGACCGCACGGGCGCCGGCGGGCCGCGTGTCCGCCCGGCGAACGGACGGGTGCCGGTCGGTGTCATACTCCTGAGCGGCCCCGGCCCGTATCATGGTGCGGGTGACCAAGGTTGACCTGTCACCACGGCCGGTGGAGGCGATGTCTCCGCGTCAGCTCGAACGCCGCGAAGGCCTGATCGCGGCGGCGCTCGCCCTGGTGAACGAGATCGGCGTCGAGCGGCTGCAGATGAAGCAGGTCTGCGAGCGCTCCGGAGTCGCCCTGGGGACGGCGTACCGCTACTTCTCCTCCAAGGACCACCTCCTGGCGGCGGCGATCGCCGAGTGGCACCGCCTGCTGCTGGCCGACCTGGTGGCCGAGCTGCGCGGGCCGCGGGCGGGACTGGGGGCCACCGACCGGGCGGTGCGGTTCGTCCGCGGCGGGATGCGGGCCTACCAGCGCCAGCCCGAACTGGCCCGGCTGCGGGTGGCCGTCGCCGCCTCGACCGACCCCTTCGCCAGCGAGGCCCTGCAGGGCATGGCCCGCGCCGACAGCGCCGCGCTCCAGGCGCTGATGGGCGAGGTGCCGGCCGCCGCGAGCGATCTGGTGCGCCACATCGTGGGGCACGCCTGGCAGGGCGAGCTGACCGCGTGGGTGACCGGCCGCACCACCCTCGGGGACGCCCGGCGGCGGCTGGAGGACGTGGTGCGGCTGGTGCTGACCCCGTACGAGACGCCGTACCCGGCGCCGTACGAGGTCCGGTCCACGGTCTAGACCACGCGGCGGCCCTTCAGGCCGTCAGACCACCGTCACCGGGTGGGCCACCACCGCGCCGAACAGGTAGCCCTCGCGGTTGAACACCGCCGTCCGCGGCTGCGTGTTGCCCCGGCGGTCGGTCGTGCGGGCGCGCAGCTCGTACGGGCCGGGCCGCTCGGGGCGCCAGTCAAAGGTCCAGCGCGTCCAGTTGTGGGCACGCGGCTCGTCGCGCAGCTCGGCGCGCCGCCAGGTCCTGCCGCCGTCGCTGCTCACCTCGACGCGGCGCACCGCGGCCGCGCCCGACCACGAGCGGCCGTGGAGCCGGTGCGTGCTGCCCGCCTCCAGCACGGCGCCGGCGGCCAGTTCGAAGGCGCTCTTCGCCACCTGGTCGGTCAGCGGGACGCCGCCGCCCGGCGGGTAGTCGGGGCCGAACATCCGGTAGAAGTCCGTGTTCCACGGCGAGTACAGCGGCCCGTCGGCCACCTCGATCGAGCCGAGCCACTTGATCGAGGCGATGCCCACCCAGCCCGGCACCACCAGCCGGGCGGGCGCGCCGTGGTCCGGGGTCAGCGGCTCGCCGTTCATCTCGTAGGCGAGCAGCACGTCCTCCAGCGCCTTGGCGAGCGGCAGCGGGCGGCGCACCGGGCCGTAGTCGGTGCCTCCGACGACGTAGGACGGGTCGAGGCCGGTGGGCAGCAGGTCCACCGCGCCCGGGGCCAGCCCGGCCTCCCGCAGCACGTCCGCCAGCCGGACGCCGCGCCAGCTGGCCGAGCCGACGCCGCCCAGCGTCCACGGCGTGCCCGGGACGGCCTGGTGCTGCTGGGTCAGGAAGTAGCTGCGGGCGTTGCCGGCGCACTCCATCAGGGCGCTGATCCGGGCGGCGGGCAGGGACCGCAGGTCGGCGAGGGAGAACTCGACCGGCCGGTCGGCGGTCGGGGCGCCGCTCAGGCCGGTGCCGAACAGCTTCAGCCGCCAGGTGTCGGGGTCGATCAGCGGGGTGCTGGTGTGGTTGCGGACGAAGAACCGCTCCACCGGGATGTGACGGCCGATGCCGGTGCCGCCGTCCGTGTCGCGCAGCGCGTCCCAGCGCATCTCGGCGTTGGTGCCGTGCGGCACGAACCACTCCGCGGGCAGCGGCTTGACGATCCCGGGCACCGGACCGGTGGCGGCTCCGGCAGCAGCGACCGGACCGTCGGCGGAGGCCTGGGACGGCGCGAGGGCGGTGTCGGCGAGCGCGGGCGTGGTGACCACGCCGGCGGCGGAGAGCAGCCGCAGCAGCGTGCGCCGGTCGACGCCGTCGGCACGCGCCTCGCCGGCCAGCCACTGGCGGCGGCGCAGGCGGTCGTACGCGGCTTCGTCGATCTGCTCGGCGGGGCCGACCTGATCGGGAGGAACGTGGACGTCGTCGGCCATGATCGGACTCCTTCACTGCCATGGTAGGCGGATCGGGGGAGCGCGCCGCCGGGGCCGGAGGCGGGGCAGGGCCGGACCGGGGCGGCACGCGCGGGCGGAGAGCACCCCGGCCGGGGACCGGGGGATCAGCGGGATCTCGAACGGCGGGAACAGCTGGAGCCACTCGGACGACACACGAGCGGGCACCACACGAACGGGCACACGGCTGTCCGGACGGCCCGGACGGCGTTCCGCCCGGACGGCTCCACGGCACGGCACGCCCCGGTCACGTCTCCGGATCCTAGGGCCGCGACGGGCGCCGCGAAAGGCAATCGGCGACGCCCGGCCCGAACGGCCGAAAGCCGCACCGGCGAACCCGGCGGGCTCCGCCCCCACGAGAAACACGGCCTGCCTGACCAGGCACGACACTCCCTCCAGGAGGGGTAGGACGCATCCGTCCCAACCGACGCCCAACCCCCGTCCGGACTTCACCCGGGCGTACCGACCGTTCACGCCGCCCTGCCAACCTCTCCGGCATGAACGCCAACCCTCCGGCGACCTACCAGGAACCGCGCTTCCCGCTCCCCCAGCGCCACCGCCGCCTCCTCGCCTGCGCCGCCGTCCTCGCCTCCATCGCCCTCGGCACCCTCGGCGTCGGCGCCACCGTGGAAACCGTCCAGAAGGCCACCGTGGCGACGGCCACCGCCGACAGATAGTCCACCGGCCCTCACCAGCACCGCGGTCCGCCTCCGGACGCGGTGCTCCCGCATTTCCGGGCCCAGGAGGCTCCACCCCGGACGAGCAGCGCCCAGGCCACGCGGGACAAAAATTGACCCCGAGGGCAGGCCCTTACGCGGGTTCCTGGTAGCGCTCGCCGGTCGGGGCGGGCACGGTCGAGGCGGGCCTGCAGTGGCGGCCGGTGCTGGGCGCGGTGGCGTGGAGGTCGGGCGCGGGGGCGTAGCGGGCGGCGGGTGGGCGCAGGAGCCAGGCCGGGGGGCGGGTATCGCAGCGGGCGGGGGTGACCAGGCCGAGGCGGTGGAGCAGGTCGAGGGCGTCGCGGCGCAGGGCGGTGCGGTCGGCGAGGTAGTCGCGGCGCCAGCCGGCCCGCAGACCGTACTCGTCCGCGATGTCGCCGAGGACGCCGTCTATCAGCGCGTCGGGGATCGGCACGTCGCCGTCGGTGGGCTCGCCCGGGAGCGGGCGGACCTCCTCGACGAGGCGCTCGACGAGGAGCAGGGCGGCCTGGGGCAGCGTGCCCGCACCCGGCAGGGCGAGGTCGGTGAGTTCGTCCGCCGGGTCCAGCAGCGCCACCCCTTCCGCCCTCGACTCGGTTTCCAGGCCCAGGAATTCGGCGAGCGCCGCCGGCCCGCTGAGCCGGTGCTCGCGGAGCCAGGCGCGCTGGTCCTCGGGGAGGTCGGCGGCGAGGACGGCGGGGGTCTCGGCGAGGAGGCGGCGGACGGCGGTGGCGGGTTCGGCGTCGGCGGCGCGGCGGATCAGGTCGGCGGCGTCGGCGGCGAGGCCGGGTGGTCCGGCCGGGACGGCGCGGGCGAGTTCACGGTCGACGGTGAGCACCGCGGCCGCATCACCCGGATCGGCCGGCAGGCCAGCGAGCACCTGCCAGTCGGCAAGCGCGGCGAGGGCCATGGTGCGGTCGGCGGGCGCGGCGGCCAGTCCGGGTGCGGTGGTGCGCATGGCGTCGAGCAGCCGCCCGTACGGGAGGTGTTCGGGGGCGTCGACGAGCAGCGCGAGCGCGAGGGCGAGCTGGGCGTACCCGGCGGGGGTGAACGGGGCGCCGGTGCCGGGGTGTTCGAGGCGGCGGGCGGCGCCGGGGCCGAGGCCCGCCTTGCCGAGTCGGGCGTGCCGGGGGCCGACGACGAGGCGGTAGCCGAGCAGGGTGTCGAAGCGCTCGGTGAGCCAGTCGTGGTGACGGTGGATCAGCGGAAAGCCGTCGGCGTGCGGGCCGGACGCGGTGACCAGCGGGTGGGCGAGCAGCAGCCGGGCGGCGATCCGCCGTTCGGCGGTCAGCCGGTCCACGGGGACCCGGTCGCCACCCGGCGGCTCCTGGCCGGAACGGTCGTGCGCACCGGGCACGGTCCGGGTCAGCTCGGGCTTGCGGTGCCTGCCGGGCGTGCCCGGCTTCGCCCCTGAGCGGACGACGGGCAGCGCGGCGGCGTCCCGGCGGGCGCGGCGCAGGCCGCGGGCGGGGCGGGCCTCGCGGGAGCGCCGGACGGCGCCGGCGTGGGCGGTGGGGCCGTGCCACCAGCTGACGTCGGCGTCGGCGGCCGCGTCGGCGGGGACGCCGTGGTGCCGGGCCGGGTAGAGGCCGAAGGAGGCGGTGCAGAGGTCGTCGGCGGTGCCGGGGGTGGCGGCGACGAACCAGTGGGCCAGCCGGAGCAGCCCGGGGTCGGGCGAGAGGACGGCGGGCGTCTCCTCCGGTCCGTCAGGACGGCTGTCACGCACCGGATCAGGAGCGGCTTCGCGTACGGCGAGGGCGGCGTCGGTGGCCTCCCGGCCCGCCCCGCCGTTTCGCCCGTACGGCCTGCTGCCGGCCACCCGGGTGGTGCCGGTCGCGTACTCCTGCTGCTCCATGTCGGGGACCAGACTAGACGGTGGCCTGGTCCTCGGTGGCAGCAACCGGGCCTCGCGGCGAAGTGGCCGCCCGTCCTCCGGTAGGGTGCCCGGCCGCGGGTCGCGGGGCCCGGCCGTCATCGGCGGACGCCGGTGAGGCTACGCGCCGGTAACCCCGGTCTTCCGCCGCGCGGACGGGTCGCCTAGGGTGCGAGCGCGGGGGGCCACGCCCCCAGCCCCTTCACGCCCCCTCGCTCCCGCCCGCTCCCGGAGGTCAGCAGCCGTATGAGCATCAGTACGACCACCCGTGCCGTCCTCGGTGGGCGCCTGCGCTCGGCCACCGGCCTGCTGGGCGGCTTCGCGGCCACGTCGGCGACGCATCTGGGCGCGATCCTCTCGGGCACCTCGGTGCTGAAGCACGCCACCAAGCCGGCCCTGATGCCGCTGCTGGCCGCCCACAGCGTCACGGCCGCGGCGGCGGAGGAGCGGGAGGCGCCGAAGCTGCTGGCGCCGGCGCTGCTCGCGAGCGCGGCCGGGGACGTCCTGCTCCAGCTGGGCGACGACACGGCGTTCCTGGCCGGCATGGGTTCCTTCGCGGCGGCGCACGTGTGCTACGTGACGATGTTCGTCCAGCGCGGGGCGCTGACCGACCGCAAGCGCGCCCTGGTGGTCGCGGCCGCGTACGCGACGGCCTGGGCGGGCATGATCGGGCAGCTCTGGCCGGACCTCGGGGAACTCAGGATGCCGGTCGCGGGCTACAGCCTGCTGCTCGCCTCCACCGCCGTGACCTCGGCCGGGCTGGGCTGGCGGACGGGCCTGGGCGGCGCGCTGTTCCTGCTCTCGGACACGCTGATCGCGACCAAGCTGGCGAAGTGGCGGGAGCTGCCGGGGCATCAGTTCTGGATCATGGCGACGTACATCCTGGCCCAGTACCTGCTGACCAGCGGCACCCTGGAAGCGGAGCGGCGGCGGGCCTGACGACACGTCCGCGCCGCCGGGCACGGTCGGCCTGGCGGCGCGGAGGACACGCGTGCGGAGTTGCGCGACGGCCCATCAGGCACCGCGTCGCCGCAGCAGCCAGAAGCCGCCGACGCCGCCCGCCACCAGCGCGAGGCCGCCGACCAGCTCGGCCGGGTCGGCCGCCACCGAGCCGCCGAGGCCGGTCTTCACGGCGCCGTGCGGGGCGACCTGCTGGCTCCCGGCGCCGGACTGGCCGAGCGAACCGGCCCACTCCCCCGCCGCTTTGCCCCAGTCGCCGAGTCCCTTGTCGGGCGCGCCGGCCTCGACACTGGTGACCGTCACGCTGGTGGAGAACGCGCCGCCGTCCGGGCAGGTGCCGTCGACCTTGCTGTCCCCGGCGTGCTGCCCCGCCAGGCGGGCGGAGCCGGTGTGCTTGCCGTCCGAGCCCAGGGTGAGGGTGGCCGGGCCGCCCTCGAAGGCGGCGGAGTGGGCGGTGATGGTCTTGGCTTCGGGCTTGTCCGACTTCTCGCAGGAGACCGTGACCGTCACCGTCTGACCCGGTGCGGCCTGGGACGGGCTGACCGAGGCCGCGCCGTCCCTGGCGGACGCGAGGGGGGCCGTCAGGCCGGTCAGCACCGTGGCGCCGATCAGGGCGGCGGCCGTACGCGTGGGGCGCATGCCGGAACCTCCGGGATTCTCGGGCGCAGCCGGGGACTCCGATGTCCACGTGGTCGAGCAACTGCGCCCGGTCACCCACCGACGCTAGGCAGCCCCCCCGCACCCGGCCACCGGTCAGGCCCGTTCGAGTTACCGCCCCTCACTCGCTGTGACCGGCACGGCTGTCACAGATCGAGGTCCACCACGACCGGGGCGTGGTCCGACGTGCCCTTGCCCTTGCGGGCCTCGCGGTCCACGTAGCTGTCGCCGACGGCGTCGGCGAAGGGCTTGTTGGCGTAGGTGAGGTCGATGCGCATGCCCCGGTTCTTCGGGAAGGCCAGCTGGCGGTAGTCCCAGTACGTGAACGGGTGGTCGTACTTGAGCGGGCGGGGCACCACGTCGTGCAGGCCGACCTCGCCGAGGGCCTCCAGCGCGGCCCGCTCGGCCGGGGTCACGTGGGTGAGGCCCTCGAAGGCGGCGACGTCGTAGACGTCCTCGTCACCGGGGGCGATGTTGAAGTCCCCGAGGACGGCGAACGGGCGCGGGCCGGCGGCGTCCTCGGCGCAGGCCTTGCGCAGGGCCTCCAGCCACTCCAGCTTGTAGCGGTAGTGGGCGTGGTCGACCTCGCGGCCGTTGGGCACGTAGACGGACCAGACCCGGACGGGGCCGCAGGTGGCGGCGATCGCCCGGGGCTCGACGGCGGGCAGCAGGGCGTCGTCGGCGAGGTAGCCGGGCTGGCCGGGCAGGTCGCGGACGACGTCGTCGAGGCCGAGCCGGGAGACGATCGCGACGCCGTTCCAGCGGCCGGTGCCGTGGGCGGCGGTCTCGTAGCCGAGCGCCCGGACCTCCTCGTACGGGAAGGCGTCGGCCGCGCACTTGAGCTCCTGGAGGCAGAGCACGTCGGGCTTGGCGCTCTCCAGCCACTCCAGGAGCTTGGGCAGCCGCGCGGTGACGGAGTTGATGTTCCAGGTGGCGATGCGGACGGTCACGGCGGGCGGCCTTCCCGGGTGGGTTTCGGACGGGGCTGGGCACCCGGCACGGCCGGCCGGGCACCCATCCCGAACATACCGCCCGCCGCCGACAATCCCGGCGGACGCAGGTCACGGGCCCGGTCCGCGGGCCCGGTCCGCGGGCTCAGCCCGTCGGCCGGACCACCGCGGCCGAGCCGCCGCCCCGCCGGGCGGGTTCGGCGGCGGCCGCCCAGCGGCCGTCCGGCAGCCGTTCGACGCCGGTGGCGGCGCCGATCTCGTTCACCGTGGCGAACCGGTGCCCCAGCGCCTCCAGGGCCGATCGCTCGGGCAGCGCGAGGAAGCCCGGCTCGGCCTGTGTGGCGGCGCTGTTGCGCTGGCTGGCGCGCGGCGCGGCGATCGCCTGCTCCAGGCTCAGCCCGCGGTCGAGGCGGCCGAGCAGCACCTGCAGGGTGGTGGTGATGATGGTCGCGCCGCCGGGGCTGCCGGTGGCGAGCAGCGGCTCGCCGTCGCGCAGGACGACGGTCGGCGACATCGAGGAGCGCGGCCGCTTGCCGGGCCCGGGCAGGTTGGGGTCGGGCACGCCGGCGGCGAGCGGGGCGAAGTCGAAGTCGGTCAGCTCGTTGTTGAGCAGGAAGCCGCGGCCGGGGACGGTGATGCCGCTGCCGCCGGTCTGCTCGATGGACAGGGTGTAGGCGACGACGTTGCCCCAGCGGTCGGCCACGGTGAGGTGGGTGGTGTTCTGGCCCTCGTAGGGCTCGGGGACGGCCTGCCCGGTGTCGGCGCAGTCGGCCGGGTGGTGCGCGTCGCCGGGGGCGAGCGGGCTGGTGAGCGCGCGGTCGGGGCTGATCAGGCAGGCCCGGGAGGCCGCGTAGCGGGGCGAGAGCAGGCCCTTCACGGGGACGTCGGAGAAGCGCGGGTCGCCGACCCAGCGGTTCCGGTCGGCGAAGGCGATCCGGGAGGCCTCCAGGAAGTGGTGGTAGTACTGCGTGCCGCCGTAGGCGGACACGTCGCCGTCTTCCAGGACGCCGAGCGCCTCGCCGACGGTGGTGCCGCCGGAGCTGGACGGGGCGATCGAGAAGACGTCGTAGTCGCGGTAGGCGACGTGGGTGGGGGCCTGCCGGCGGACCTGGTAGGCGGCGAGGTCGGCGGCGTCCACCGTGCCGGGGCGGGCCCGGCGGCCGGAGGCGGGGTCGACGGGCGGGTGCTGGAGGGTGTTGACGACGTCCCGGCCGATGTCGCCCTGGTAGAAGGCCTTGACGCCGTCCTTGCCGAGTTGCCGGTAGGTGGCGGCGAGGTCGGGGTTGCGCAGCACGGAGCCGACCTCGGGTAGCCTGCCGCCGGGCAGGAAGAGCGAGGCGGTGGCGGGGAAGTCCTTGAACCGGGCGTAGTTGTCCTCGGTCATGCCGCGGAAGGTCGGGTTCACGACGAAGCCGTCGTCGGCGATCCGCTCGGCGGGCCGGAGGTTGTCGGCGAGCGAGCGGCTGCCCCACTCCCGCAGGGCGGCGTCCCAGGTGGCGGCGGTGCCGGGGACGCCGACGGACAGGCCGCTGGTGACGGCGTCGGGGAAGGCGAGCGGCTTGCCGCCCTCCAGGAACAGCCCCTCGTCGGCGGTCCGGGCGGCCGTCTCCCGGCCGTCGACGGTGTGCACCCGGCCGGTGGCGTGGTCGTAGTAGACGAAGTACCCGCCGCCGCCGATGCCGGAGGAGTACGGCTCGGTGACGCCCAGGGCGGCTGCCGCGGCGACGGCCGCGTCGACCGCGTTGCCGCCCGCGCGGAGCACCTCGATCCCGGCGGCGGTGGCGTCGACCGAGACGGTGGACACCGCCCCGCCCCAGCCCACCGCCTCGGGGACCTTGGCCGGCGGCGCCGCCGCCCCGGCCGGTCCGGCGGAGGACCAGACCAGGGCGGTGGCGAGCAGCAGCGGTGGAGCGAGACGGGTCAGAGCCCTCATCCGAGTCCTCCTGAGTCGACGTCAACTCCGTTGTTTCACAGGAGGCGAGGTCCCGACAACCACATCGCACTGCTACCGACCGGTAGTTGACGCCCGAGGGCGGAGCCCCGAGGGGGCTCGTCGCCGAACTCCCGCCGCCACCCCGGATACCGGACGGCGGCGGGAGGTCGACGACGGGCGCTACGGCGCGCTGCGCTCGACCCGGCGGCGCTTGATCGTGCGGAACCGCCGGGCGACCTGCCGGGCCAGGTCGGCGGCGCCGACCAGCCCGGCCTCGTTGCCGAGGGCGGCGTGCACGATGGTGGCCTCGGGGCGGAAGCCGCGGCCGGTGAGGGTGCGGCGGAAGGTGTCCCGGGCCGGGCCGAGCAGGAGGTCGCCGGCCTCGGAGACGCCGCCGCCGATCACGAAGCGGCCCGGGTCGAGGGCGGCGGCCAGGTTGGCGATGCCGACGCCGAGCCAGGTGCCGACCTCGTAGAGCAGCTCGGTGGCGGTCGGGTCGCCGGCCCGGGCGGCCTCGGTGACCAGCGGGCCGGTGATGCCCTCGACGGTGCCGCCGGCCCGGGCGAGCAGCGGCTGCACCACCGGGGACTCCTCGGCGACGAGTTCGCGGGCGTCGCGCACCAGCGCGTTGCCCGAGGAGTACTGCTCCCAGCAGCCGCGGTTGCCGCACGGGCAGCGGTGGCCGCCGGGCACCACCTGCATGTGCCCGAACTCGCCCGCCAGGCCGTACTTGCCGCGGTCGACGTAGCCGTCGCGGACGACGGCGCCGCCGATGCCGGTGCCGAGGGTGAGCATCACCATGTGGTCCTCGCCGCGCCCGGCGCCGAAGCGCCACTCGGCCCAGGCGGCGGCGTTGGCGTCGTTCTCGACGATCACCGGGAACCGCAGCCGCTCGCTGAGCGCCTCCTGGAGCGGCTCATTGCGCCAGTTGAGGTGGGGGGCGAAGAGCACCTTGGAGCGGTCCGCGTCGACCCAGCCGGCCGCGCCGATGCCGACGGCGTGGACGTCGTGCCGGTCGGCGAGCTCCAGCACCAGCTCGACGATGACGTCCTCGACGACCCTGGCGCTCTTGCTCTTGTGGGGGGTGTCGGTGCGCAGCTTCTCCAGCACCCTGCCCTCGCCGTCGACCACCCCGGCGACGACCTTGGTGCCGCCGATGTCGACGCCGATGGTGGGCAGCCGCAGTATCCCGGCGGGCAGGGCGCGGCGGCGGCGTTCGGCGCGCGGGCCGAGGCCGAGCAGGGTGGGCAGGACGGCCGGCCGGGTGCTGCCTTGGGGGCTGGTCACGGACGCTCCTCACGAGGAGTAGTGACGGTGGGTCGGGCGAGCTCGTGCGAGAGTTCGGCGAGGTCGGAGCCGCCGGCCATCTCGGTGGTGAGCTGTTCGAGGCTGATCTCGTCGCGCGGGTGGCTGCCGGCCGTCCGGCCCCGCCTGAGCAGGGTGAAGTGGTCGCCGACCAGGTGCGCGTGGTGCGGGTTGTGGGTGATCAGGACGACCCCGAGGCCGGCGTCGCGGGCGGCGGTGACGTACTTGAGCACCACGCCGGACTGCTTGACGCCGAGGGCGGCGGTCGGCTCGTCCAGGACGAGCACCCTGGCGCCGAAGTGGACGGCCCTGGCGATCGCCACGCACTGGCGCTGGCCGCCGGACAGGGTGCCGATCGGCCGGTCGACGTCGGGCAGGTCGATGCCCATCTCGGCGAGCGCCGCGCGGGTGGTGGCGCGCATGCCGTCGGCGTCCAGGCGCAGCCCGCCCCAGCGGCGGTGGCCGCGTTCGGAGCCGAGGAAGAAGTTGCGCCAGACGGGCATCAGCGGAACGACGGCGAGGTCCTGGTAGACGGTGGCGATGCCGCGGTCGAGGGCCTGGCGTGGGGAGTCGAGGCGGACCTCCTCGCCGCCGACGGTGTAGGTGCCCTCGTCGTGCTGGTGCAGCCCAGCGATGATCTTGATCAGGGTGGACTTGCCGGCGCCGTTGTCGCCGAGCACGCAGCTGATCTCGCCGGCCCGGAGGGTCAGCGAGACGTCCCGCAGCGCGCGGACGGTGCCGTAGCTCTTGCCGACGCCTTCCAGGGACAGGAGTTCGGTGTTCATCGCGGCCCCCGCTCGGCCCGGCGCTTGACGAAGGCGTTCAGCAGGGCGGCGAGCAGCAGCATCGCGCCGAGGAAGAACTTGAACCAGTCAGGGTTCCACTGGGCGTAGACGATCCCCTTGCTCGCCATGCCGAAGATCAGCGCGCCGAGCGCGGAGCCGGCCACCGAGCCGTAGCCGCCGGTGATCAGGCAGCCGCCGATGACGGCCGCGACGATGTAGATCAGCTCGTTGCCGACGCCCTCGCCGGACTGCACGGTGTCGAAGGAGAACAGCAGGTGCTGGCCGAGCACCCAGGCGCCGAAGCCGACGCCCAGGTACAGCACGGTCTTCGTCCGTGCGACCGGCACGCCGACCGCACGGGCCGCCGCCGCGTCGCCGCCGACGGCGAAGATCCAGTTGCCGAACCGGGTGCGCAGCAGGACCCAGGTGCCGACGGCGAGCAGGCCGAGCCACCACCACACGGTGGCCTTGATCGTCAGCCCGCCGACCGTGACCTCGGAGGCGAAGAGCCAGCGGCAGGAGGCGAAGCCCTCCATGTCGGAGATCGGCTTGGTGGAGACGGTGCCGGAGACGAGCTTGGTGACACCGAGGTTGGCACCGGTCAGCATCAGGAAGGTGCCGAGGGTGACGATGAAGCTGGGCAGCCTGGTGCGGCCGAGCATCCAGCCGTTGAACCAGCCGACGGCCAGCGTGACCGCGAGCGAGACGACGACGCCGACCCAGGTCACCGCGGTGAACTGGTAGGAGACCATCGACGAGGTCAGCGCGGCGGTGGTGACCAGCACGCCGGCCGACAGGTCGAACTCGCCGCCGATCATCAGCAGCGAGACCGGCACCGCCATGATCCCGATGGTGGACGCGGCGTAGAGCACGGTGCCCAGCGAGGAGACCCGCAGGAAGGGTTCGGCGACGGCCGCGAAGACCAGGAACACCGCGACGGCGGCGATCAGCGCGCCGAGTTCGGGCCGGGCGAGGAGCCGGCGCACGGCGGCCGGGCGGTCCTGGACGAGGAGGTCGGTGGTCACCTGGTCCCCCTCGCGACGTACTCGGCGAGGGCGTCGGCGTTGTCCTTGGTGAGGATCTGCGGGCCGGTCGCCACCGGCTTGCCGCCGCCGAGCATGTCGAGGTTGGAGCGGTGGAGCCAGAGCAGGTCGACGCCCTCGTAGCCCTGCAGGTAGGGCTGCTGGTCGACGGCGAAGCCGACGCCGCCGGACTTCAGCCCGGCGACCACCTGCGGTCCCAGGTCGAAGGTGTCCAGCTCGATGCCGCGGTGGGAGTCCTGGACGGCCTGCAGGCCGGTGGCGGCCATCGGGCCGGAGAGGGTGAGCACGGTGTCGATGGCCGGGTCGGCCTGGAGCTTGGCCAGGACGGCGGCCCGGGCGTCGGGCATGTTGACGCCGTCGACGTAGAGCACCTGGAAGGCGCCGCCGGCCAGTCCGGAGCCGGCCTGGGCGCCGGAGCAGCGCTGCTCCTGGCCGACGTTGCCCTGCTCGTGGATGACGCAGAGCACGTTCCGGCGGCCGCGGGCGGCCAGCTCGGCGCCTGCCGCCTGGCCGGCGGCGGTCTCGTCCTGGCCTATGTGGGTGAGCGCGCCGAACTTCCGGGAGTACTCCTGGCCGGAGTTGATGGTGATCACGGGGATGCCGGCGGCCTTCGCCTTGCCGAGGACGTCGGCCATGGCGTCGCCCTTGGCGAGGGTGACCAGCAGGCCGTCGACCTTCTGGTCGATGGCGGCCTGGACGAGCTGGACCTGGTTCTGGGTCTGCGCGTCGTTGGAGTACAGGAAGGTGATGTTGTCCTTGGCGGCGGCCTGCTCGGCGCCCTTGCGCACGCTGTCCCAGAAGGCGTCGCCAGGGCCGGCGTGGGTCACCATGGCGACCTTCCAGCGCGGGGTCGTGACGGCGCTGCCGCCGGCGGCCGCGGCTTGGGCGCGGGCCTCCTCGGCGCGTCTACCTCCGGTACTGCTGCAGCCGGCCACGGCGACCATCAGCGCGAGGGCGGCGGCAACGGGACGGAGCCGGCGGGACGGGCGAAAGCGGGTTGAGCTCATCCCATGATTCTCTCCGCAAGCACCTTGCGGCCTCGCACCGCCTCGCCCGACGGCGAAGGCGGCGCGGACTGTAAGGTTTCCCCGGGGGACCTTCCTGAACGTTCGCTGGACATCGCGTCCGGATGACGGCTGCCCGGGTGGCACACTAAGCGCCGACCCGAAAGATGAAGATCACGGAAACGTGATGTTCCTCTCAGGTTCCACACAGATTCGGACGGCAACCGACCCCGGGTTCCACGCCGTCCATTGCTATTGGAATGCGTTCGGGCGAGTGAGGCCCGGGCGGGCTGCGATCCGGATACGAGAACTCGATGCAACTGACAGGTACGCCCTTCTTCCTCCTCACGGTCGTCCTCGTACCGGTGTCCATCGCGGTCGCGCTGCTGCTCTGGGGCAAGGTGCGCGGGCCGCAGCCGGTGCAGGTCCTGTCGCGGGTGGCCATGATCGTGTTCTGTCAGATCACGGCCGTGCTGATGGTCTTCGTGATGGTGAACAACGCGAACCTGATCTACGGCAGCTGGGACGACCTGCTGGGCACCGGCGACCACGTCCGCGCCGTGCCCACGGTGCCGAAGGACGAGGGCCCCGGCGCCCCCGCGGGCGGCCAGGGCGACGCCAAGCCCCCGGCCAAGGTGCTCCAGCAGTTCGGCGGCGTGGGCGACCCGGCCGTGCCGGGCGACGTCAAGAAGACCGAGCTCAAGGGCCAGGTGTCCGGCGTCGACGGCGAGGTGCTGGTCTGGCTGCCGCCGCAGTACGACGACCCGGCGTTCAAGGACAAGAAGTTCCCGGTCGTCGAGCTGATGCCGGGCTACCCGGGCTCGTCCTCCACCTGGTACGGCACCCTCAAGGTGTCCGAGCAGCTCAAGCCGCTCATGCAGCAGGGCAAGGTCGCCCCGTTCATCCTGGTCTCGCCGCGCACCCTGCTGCTCGGCAACCACCAGGACGCCGGCTGCACCGACATCCCGGGCAAGGTCAACGCCGACGCCTGGGTGACCCGCGACGTGCCGCAGATGGTCCTGGACAACTTCCGCGCCGACCCGTCCCCGGACCGCTGGGCGATCGCCGGCTACTCGGCCGGCGCCCACTGCGCCGCCAAGCTCTCGCTGGCCCACCCGAACCGCTACCGGGCCGCGATCAGCCTCTCCGGCTACAACGACCCGGCGGCCGAGAAGGACTCGCTGGTCGGCAAGGACGCGAAGCTGCGCGAGACCAACAACCCGGTCAACATCCTGAAGAGCGCCCAGCAGCCGCCCAAGGTCGCGATGTACATCAGCGGCAAGAAGGGCGACGGCCTGGAGGACGCGCAGGCGCTCGCCGCCGCGGCCAAGGCCCCGACCACCGTCCAGATCCAGGAGACCCAGGGGCCGCACTCCACCGAGCTATGGAAGGGCATGGTCCCGGGCATCTTCGAGTGGCTGACCGGGATCATCCCGGCGCAGTAGTCCGGACGTCCCGACCCCTAAGGGGCCCGCCGCGAACGCTCGGACGCTCGCGGCGGGCCCCTTCACGTGGTGTCGGGCCGGCTCGTCAGGTCGGCTCGTCAGGCCAGTTCGAGGGCCAGGTAGAAGTCCACCCGGTCCTCCAGCCGCGACAGGTCACGGCCGGTAAGCTCCTCGATCCGGCCGATCCGGTACCGCAGCGTGTTGACGTGGACGTGCAGCTGCGCGGCGCAGCGCGTCCACGAGCCGTCCGAGCGCAGGAACGCCTCCAGGGTGCGGACCAGGTCCGCCTGGTGCTCGATGTCGTAGCCGATCACCTTGTCCAGCAGGCGGCTGCGGAACGCCCGGCGCACCTCGTCCGGGACGGCCGCCAGCAGCAGCACGTGCGAGGCCAGCTCCTCGGGGCCGGCCACGCAGACCCGGCCGACCCGGGCGGCGGCGATCCGGCGGGCGTGCCGGGCCTCCTCAAGGGCGCCGCGCAGGCCGCCGGCCTCGGAGGCGGGCGCGGAGACACCGAGGGTGATCCTGCCCTCCGGGCCGAGCCCGGCCTCCAGCGGGGCGAGCAGTTCGCGCAGGCTGTCGGCGGGCACCGCGCTCGCCATCGCGGGCATCACGACGACCGCGCCGGTCCCGGCCCCGGCGATCAGGGCGCGGTCGGTGGTGCCGCCGAGGGCCTCCTCCAGGACGGCCCGCACCGCGCCCTCCGGCAGGCCGGTGCCCTCCGCGCTGAGCACCAGCCAGGAGCCGTCCGGGGCCGGCGGCCTGGCGTCGGGGCTCTCGTAGCGGGCGGCCATCGCCGAGGAGGCGTACAGGGTGCGGCTGATCTCGGCCGGGTCGGCGTCGCGCTGAAGCAGGGTCAGCACCTCGTCGGCGAGGCGGCGGCGCAGCCGGCGGCCCTCGTCCCGGCGGTGGCGCTCGGCGGCGACCAGGCGGGCCAGGTTGTCGGCGAGCTGCTGGCGCTTGGTCGTCCACTCGGTGACGTCGCCGGCCACGGCGAGCACCCAGTCGGCGAGCGGCGCCTCGTGCTCGGCGGAGGCCGGGGCGGGCAGCAGCGAGTAGGAGCCGGCGGCGAGGCGGGCCCGGTGCGGGGGGCGGCGGCGCTGGCGCTGGGCGGCGAGGTGGGCGCGGACCAGCTGGTCGCGGTCCTCGGCGGGGAGCCGTTCGGCGGGCCCGGCGATCACCGCGCCGGTGGGGGTGAGCACCCAGCAGTCGAGGTCGAGGTCGCCGCCGAGCAGGTCCAGGACGGCGTCCAGCCCGCCGCCGCCGGCCGCGGAGACCAGCAGCCGGTGCCGGTCGACCAGGGCGGCCAGGTCGGCGGCGCGGTCGGCGGAGACCTGGCGGCCGATGAACTCGGCGACGGTGCCGAAGGCGATGTCGTCGGGCACCGCGAGCAGGGGCATCCGGTGCCGGCGGCAGGCCTCGACCAGGTCCTCGGGGACCGGGCCGACCTCGGCCTCGCCGGCCGCCAGGGCGACCGCGCCGCCGGCCGCGATGGTCCGGACGAACCGCTCGGAGTCGGCCGGGCCGGTGCGCCAGAGCATGCCGGTGAGCACCAGCTCGCCGCCGTGCAGGTACCGGCCGGGGTCGTGCAGGTCCGTGGTCATGACACCGCTGACCTGCCGGTCCAGCTCGTCCTCGGCCGCGAGCAGGCGCAGTCGCGGGGCGCCGGGGGCGAGCAGGTCACGGACACGCATCCGCGGACTCCTAACGGGCTGGGGTGGGGACTGGGGTCGGCTGGGTGGGGAACGGGGGCTTCTCGGCCGGCCGGCGGGCGCCGGGGAAGGGCCCGGGCGCGCTGCCGGGGTCACAGTGTGCCCGAACATCAGTGCTTGGCGTTACGTCCGTCCGGATGCCGGGTCACGGGCCCGTAGCTCGGCTATCACGGCCGGATTACGGTCGTAGGTAGCGCCCGGTAAACGGCTGGGCTGCGAAATCGTCCTCCTTAGAGGAACGTACAGGATGCCGGGCGGGACCACAGCCGGGGCTTCATGCCATCGGTGACTCCCAGTGGGCCCGGTCACAGCGGTTCACTGGCCACACGCCGCCGGACACAGCCCGGTGACCGGGATCCGACGCCGAGGCGACGACACGGTGGGCGGAATCCGGACACCGAGTTCCGGGCACTGTGCCCATCCGTCCGGCCGGCGACGACTTGAGGAGACACCCGCATGGAGTTCCTTCGGCCCGCCACCTGGGACGAGGCACTCGCGGCGAAGGCCGAGTACCCGACCGCGCTGCCCATCGCGGGCGGCACGGACGTCATGGTCGAGATGAACTTCGACGTGCACCGGCCATCCGCGATTCTCGACCTGAACCGCGTCACCGAGCTCACCGAGTGGACGAACGACGGCAGCGTCGTGCGGCTCGGCGCGTCGGTCCCCTACACCCGGATCATCGACGAGCTGTCCGGGCCGCTGCCCGGCCTGGCCCTGGCGGCGCACACCGTCGGCTCGCCGCAGATCCGCAACCGCGGCGGCGTCGGCGGCAACCTCGGTGCGGCGTCCCCGGCCGGCGACTCCCACCCGGCGCTGCTCGCGGCCGGCCGGGACGTCCTCGTCGAGGCGGCCTCGGTGCGCGGGACCCGGATGATCCCCGTCGACGAGTTCTACGTCGGCGTGAAGCGCAACAGCCTGGAGGCCGACGAGCTGATCCGGGCCGTGCACATCCCGGTGGCGGACGGCCCGCAGCAGTTCTCGAAGATCGGCACCCGCAACGCGATGGTGATCGCGGTCTGCGCCTTCGGGTTCGCCCTCCACCCGAAGAACGGCACCGTCGGCACCGGTATCGGTTCGGCCGCCCCCACCCCGCGCCGCGCCGTCGAGGCCGAGGAGTACCTGCAGGGCGTGCTCGCCGAGCGCGGCCTCTGGGAGTCCGGCGAGCTGCTGGGCACGGAAGTGATCCAGAGGTTCGGAGAGCTGGTGAAGGCCGCGGCGTCCCCGATCGACGACGTCCGGGGCACCGCCGACTACCGCCGGCACGCGCTGGCCGTGATGGCCCGCCGCACCCTCACCTGGACCTGGAACGACTACAGCAAGCAGATCAGGAGCGCGGCATGAGGGTCACTTTCACCGCCAACGGGAAGCCCGTCGAGGCGGACGACGTGTGGGAGGGCGAGAGCCTCCTCTACATGCTGCGCGAGCGGGTCGGCCTCCCGGGCTCGAAGAACGCCTGCGAGCAGGGCGAGTGCGGCTCCTGCACGGTCTACCTGGACGGCGTGCCGGTCTGCTCCTGTCTGGTCGCGGCCGGCCAGGTGCAGGACCGCGAGGTGCGCACCGTCGAGGGCCTGGCCGACGAGAACGGCGAACTGGGCCTCGTCCAGCAGGCGTTCATCGACGCCGGCGCCGTCCAGTGCGGCTTCTGCACCCCCGGACTGCTGGTGCAGACCGACGCCCTGCTGGAGCACGACGCCCAGCCGGGCGACGACGACATCCGCGAGGCGCTGTCGGGCAACCTCTGCCGCTGCACGGGCTACGAGAAGATCATGGACGCGGTGCGGCTGGCGTCCGCCCGCAAGTGCGCCGGGAAGGCGGCTTCGGCATGAGCACCCGCACGACCCATACCCGCACCATCCAGGGCCAGAAGAACCTCCAGAACATCAACCAGGCGTCCAAGGACGGCATCGGCGGCTCCCCGCTGCGCCCTGACGGCAACCTGAAGGTGAAGGGCGAGTTCGCGTACTCGTCCGACATGTGGCACGAGGACATGCTCTGGGGTATGGCGCTGCGCTCGCCGCACCCCCGGGCCAACATCCTCTCGGTGGACATCTCCGAGGCGCTCACGGTGCCCGGCGTCTACGCCGTGCTCACCCACAAGGACATCCCCGGCTCGAAGTACTACGGCCTGGAGATCCAGGACCAGCCGGCGCTGGCCATCGACAAGGTCCGCTACCACGGCGAGGCGATCGCGCTGGTGGCGGCCGACCATCCGGAGACGGCCCGCCGCGCGGTGAAGAAGATCAAGGTCGAGTACGAGGTGCTCACCCCGATCGTCACCGAGGAGCAGTGCCTCCACCCCGAGACGTACGGCTACGTGCACGAGCCGCACGAGTACAAGTCGCACGGCCACGGCAACATCTGCCACGAGCAGAAGCTGGTCTCCGGCCTCGGCGTGACCGACGAGGTCCGCGCGACGGCGGACGTCGTCGTCAGCGGCGACTACGAGGTCGGCATGCAGGACCAGGCCTTCCTCGGCCCCGAGTCCGGTCTCGCCGTGCCCGCCGAGGACGGCGGCGTCGACCTGTACATCGCCACCCAGTGGCTGCACGTCGACCGTCAGCAGATGGCCCCGGTGCTCGACCTGCCCGAGGAGAAGGTCCGGCTCACGCTGGCCGGTGTCGGCGGCGCCTTCGGCGGCCGCGAGGACCTGTCGATGCAGATCCACGCCTGCCTGCTGGCCCTGCACACCGGCAAGCCCGTCAAGATCGTCTACTCCCGCGACGAGTCCTTCTTCGGCCACGTGCACCGCCACCCGGCCAGGATGCACTACGAACACGGCGCCACCCGCGACGGCAAGCTCGTCTACGCCGACTGCCGGATCGTGCTGGACGGCGGCGCGTACGCCTCCGCCTCGCCGGCCGTCGTCGGCAACGCGGCCTCGCTCGGCCACGGCCCGTACGTGATCCCGAACGTGAGGATGCACGCCATCGCGCTCTACAGCAACAACCCGTCCTGCGGGGCGATGCGCGGCTTCGGCGCGGTGCAGGCGGCGTTCGGCTACGAGTCGCAGATGGACAAGCTGGCCGCCGCACTCGGCATGGACCCGGTGGAGCTGCGGCAGCTCAACGCCATGTCCGAGGGCGACTTCATGCCCACCGGCCAGCAGATCGACGCGCCCGCCCCGGTCGCCGAACTGCTGCAGCGCGCCAAGGACATGCCGCTGCCGCCGCCGCTGGACACCGAGCACCTGGACGTGCGCCAGGTCCCCGGTGCGCTGTCCAACACCTCGCACGGCGAGGGCATCGTGCGCGGCGTCGGCTACTCGGTCGGCATCAAGAACGTCGGCTTCTCCGAGGGCTTCGACGACTACTCCACCGCCCGGGTGCGCCTGGAGGTGATCGGCGGCGAGCCGGTCGCCATGGTGCACACCGCGATGGCGGAGGTCGGCCAGGGCGGCGTCACCGTGCACGCCCAGATCGCCCGCACCGAGCTCGGCGTCGAGCAGGTCACCATCCACCCGGCCAACACCGAGGTGGGGTCGGCGGGTTCGACCTCCGCGTCCCGCCAGACCTACATGACCGGCGGCGCCGTCAAGCTCGCCGCCGAGGCCGTCAGGCGGGCGCTGATCGAGAAGGGCCGGCGCCGCTACGGCTGGACCCACGACGACATCACGCTGGTCGGCGGCAAGGTCGTCTCGGAGAGCGCCGGCACGCTCGTCCCCATGGTCGACCTGCTCGGCGACGAGGCCATCGACCTCACCCGCGAGCACCACCACCGCCCGACCCAGCCGTTCGACAAGGAGACCGGACAGGGCTTCGGCCACGTCCAGTACACCTTCTGCGCCAACCGCGCGGTGGTCGACGTCGACGTCGAACTCGGCCTGGTCAAGGTGGTCGAGCTGACCGCCGTCCAGGACGTCGGCAAGGCGCTCAACCCGCTCTCAGTCGTCGGCCAGATCCAGGGCGGCTGCACCCAGGCGCTCGGCCTCGCCGTGATGGAGGAGATCATCATCCGCGACGGGAAGGTGCGCAACGCGTCCTTCACCGACTACCTGATCCCCACCATCCTGGACACCCCGCCGATCCCGGTGGAGATCCTCGAACTGCCCGACCCCAACGCCCCGTACGGGCTGCGCGGGGTCGGCGAGGCCCCGACCGTCTCGGCGACGCCGTCGATCGTGGCCGCCATCCGCGACGCCACCGGCCTCGCGCTCACCCGGATCCCGGTCCGGCCCGAGCACCTGACCACCGAGAAGCCCGGGGCCTGACGGCCCGGGACCGCAGAACGGCCCCGGGGCGGCGACCGTCTTCCCCGCCGCCCCGGGGAGGCGCCAAACCCACCTCGCAGTACGGGAAACCTCGCAGTGCAGGCAACTCCCGTACACCACCTGCCGATACGCGACCGCACCAGCCCGCTGCCTCTCCCACGCCGGGGTTCTGCAGCGGCGCGCTCCACCCTCTCCCGGCCTCCGGCCGGGGGTGCCCCCAGCACCGCCACGGCACAGCCGGAGAGTGCGCCCAGTGAGTCGAACAGTCCCCCTGCGCCAACATCGTTGACTGGCGATCAGGTCGGCTCGCCCACCCCAACCCCCTTTGACACTTGGGAGTGGACATGACCCGGATCCCCACGGAGACCGGCACCACCGAAGACAGACCCACCGAGGACGACATCAGCGCGTCGGCCCCGGTCGAGCGACCGAAGGGCGCGCTGGACGCGTACTTCAAGATCTCGGCCCGGGGTTCGACGCTCGCCAACGAACTGCGCGGTGGTCTCACCACCTTCATGGCGATGGCGTACATCATCCTGCTCAACCCGCTCATCCTGAGCGGCGCGGACGTCACCGGCGTCAAGCTCGACCACGCCGCGCTGACCACCGCCACCGCCCTCGCGGCCGCCGTCACCACCATCCTGATGGGCGTCGTCGGCAACGTCCCGCTCGCCCTCGCGGCCGGCCTCTCGGTGTCCGGCGCGGTCTCCGCCCTCGTCGTACCGCACACCACCTGGCCGCAGGCCATGGGCCTGTGCGTCATCTACGGCCTGCTGATCGTGCTGCTGGTGGTCTCCGGCCTCCGCGAGAAGATCATGAACGGCATCCCGCTGCCGCTCAAGCACGCGATCACCATCGGCATCGGCCTGTTCGTCACCGTCATCGGTCTCTACAAGGCCGGCTTCGTGCACACCGGCGGCCCCACCCCGCTCTCGCTCGGCCCCTACGGCGAGCTGTCCGGCTGGCCCGTGCTGGTCTTCTGCGTCACCCTGCTGGCGATCTTCGTGCTGATGGCGCGCAACGTGCGCGGCGCGATCCTGATCGGCATCGCCGGCGGCACCGTGCTCGCGGTGGTCGTGAACAGGCTCGCCGGCGTACCGCACGACGCCTGGCGCAACTCCGTCCCGGTGTGGCCCGGCAGCCCCGTCTCCGCCCCCGACTTCAGCCTCTTCGGCAACGTCGACCTGTTCGGCGCCTTCGGCGGCAGGGGCATGGGAGCGATCAGCGCGTCGGTCGCCGTGTTCACCCTCGTGCTCGCCGGCTTCTTCGACGCGATGGCCACCATCATCGGCGTCGGCACCGAGGCGGGCCTGGCCGACAAGCAGGGCCGGATGCCCGGCCTGTCCAAGGCGCTGTTCATCGACGGCGCCGGCGGAGCCGTCGGCGGCCTGGCCGGCGCCTCCGGCCAGACGGTCTTCGTCGAGTCCGCGACCGGCGTCGGCGACGGCGCCCGCACCGGCCTCGCCTCCACCGTCACCGGCGGCCTGTTCGCCCTGATGCTGTTCCTCTCGCCGCTCGCCGGCATCGTCCCGGTCGAGGCCGCCTCCGCCGCCCTCGTCGTCATCGGCTCGATGATGATGAGCCAGGCCCGGCACATCGACTGGTCCGACCGCGACGTCGCCATCCCGGCCTTCCTCACCTGCGTGCTGATGCCGTTCACCTACAGCATCACCGCGGGCGTCGCCGCCGGCGTCATCTCGTACACCGTCCTCAAGGCCGGCCAGGGCAAGTGGCGCGAGCCCGGCGTGCTGATGTGGGTCCTCAGCGCGGTCTTCGTGGCGTACTTCGCCCTCACCCCGATCAAGTCCTGGCTCGGCGTGCACTAGCTCTCCCGCGTTGTCCGGTACCGCCGCCGTACGGGCTCGTTTCCCGTACGGCGGCGCGGCCGGTGCCTTGCACGTGGTGCCGAGCGCGGCCGTGCCGCAGGAGTCGTCTCCCACTACCCTCGAAAGCGACAAGGAGCCCTCAGACATGCACGACATCGCCCAGCAGTTGCAGGCCTGGCACGCGTCCGGGCGCTCCTTCGCCGTGGCCACCGTCGTCGGCGTCTCCGGCAGCGCTCCGCGCGACCCGGGGGCGGCCCTGGCCGTGGACGCCGCCGGTGAGGCGATCGGCAGCGTCTCCGGCGGCTGCGTCGAGGGCGCGGTCTATGAGCTGTGCCAGACCGCCATCGAGACCGGCGAGCCCGTGCTGGAGCGGTTCGGATACAGCGACGAGGACGCCTTCGCCGTCGGGCTGACCTGCGGCGGCGTCCTCGACGTGTTCGTCCAGCCGGTCGTGCCGGGGGCGGACCCCGGGCTGGACGCCGGCATCGCGTGCATCGCCTCGGGCACCCCGGTGGCGCTCGCCCGGATCGTCGCCGGGCCCGGCGGGCTGGTCGGCGCCGGCGTCGCCGTCACCGCCGACACCCACCACGGGGCTCTCTCGCCCGCGCTGTCCGCGAGCCCCCTCTACACCGTTCTGGAACGCGCCGTCGTCGCCGAGGCGCGGGCCATGCTCGACGCCGGACGCACCGGGCAGATCGTGCTCGGCCTCGACGGACGCCCGTGCGACGAGCACGAGCAGGGCACTGTCACCTGCTTCGTCGAGTCCTACGTCCCCGCGCCGCGGATGATCGTCTTCGGCGCCATCGACTTCGCGGCCGCCGTCGTCCGGATCGGCAGGTTCCTGGGCTACCACGTCACCGTCTGCGACGCCCGGCCCGTCTTCGCCACCGCGCGACGCTTCCCCGACGCCGACGAGGTCGTCGTCGACTGGCCGCACCGCTACCTCGACTCCCAGCTCGACCGCATCGACGGGCGGACCGTGCTCTGCGTCCTCACCCACGACGCCAAGTTCGACATCCCCCTGCTGGAACGCGCCCTGCGACTGCCCGTCGGCTACGTCGGCGCGATGGGCTCGCGCCGCACCCACCGCGACCGCGAGGCCAGGCTGCGCGACGCCGGCCTCACCGACGCCGAGATCGCCCGGCTGCGCTCCCCCATCGGCCTCGACCTCGGCTCCCGCACGCCCGAGGAGACGGCGGTCTCCGTCGCCGCCGAGATCGTCGCCCACCGGCGCGGCGGCAGCTGCCTGCCGCTCAGCGCCGGGGACGGGCCGATCCACCACGACGTGACGCAGGTGGCGGCGGGCGACGACGAGGCGCCGCGGCCGCACGCGGCCTGAGCCGGTCAGCTCACGACGTTGTGGGCCTCGAAGATCCGCGGCGGGTCGGTCGGGATGCCGACCTCCACGAGGATAGGCATCAGCACCTCGGTGAAGCGGTCGAAGGCCTCGCGGGACTCCCACACGTCGGTGACGTGCCACCCGTCGGCCGTCGGGCCTGCCGCGTGCGTGAGGATGCCGGGCACCGGCAGGTCCGAGGGCTTGCGGAAGCCCCCGCCGTCGGTCAGCCGCTCGATCACACCGTCGTACTGGCCTTGGGTGACGCCGGGGAGGTCGAAAGTCACGATGATCGCCATGGGGGTCGCTCCTTCGCGCTCGGGAATGGCGCTTCCAGTGCAGCCGGGGCGGCCCGGCACGGCCATTCACCGGCCACCATCCGGGTGACGCCCGGGGACGGCAGGACGCTGGAGTTCGAGGACTCGCCCGAGCCTGAGACCCTCACCCGTCGGCGGACGCACCCCACCTCACGTCACGTTCAACCGAGCGGCCAGGCGCAGGAGGGCGGGGCTGAGGCGGCTGAGGAAGCGGGCGGTCTTGGCCTCGGGGGTGACGGGGACGATGGGCTTGTTGGTGCGGACGGCGTGGAGGATGGCGGTGGCGACCTTCTCCGGGGGGAAGCCGCGGCGGGCGTAGAGCTTGGCGGCGCGGGCCTGCTTGGCGGCCTGCTGGGCGGTGGTGGTCGCGGAGAAGGTGGACGTGCGGGTGATGTTGGTGTTGACGATGCCCGGGCAGATGGTGGAAACACCGATGCCGTGTCCGGCGAGTTCGGCGCGCAGGCAGTCGGAGAGCATGAACACCGCGGCCTTGCTGGTGGCGTAGGCGGTGAGCGCCTTGGACGGCAGGTAGGCGGCGGCGGAGGCGATGTTGACGATGTGCCCGCCCTCGTCGCGGTCGGTCATCAGCGCGCCGAAGGCGCGGCAGCCGTGGATCACGCCCCACAGGTTGACGTCCAGGACGCGCTGCCACTCCTTCTCGGTGGTCTGCAGGAACGTGCCGGAGTGGCCGATGCCCGCGTTGTTGACCACCACGTCGGGCACGCCGTGCTCGGCGGCGACGGTCTGCGCGAAGGCGTCCACCGCCGCGCCGTCGGCGACGTCGACCCGGTAGGCGTGGGCCTGCGGACCGATCAGGGAGGCGAGTTCGGCGGTGCGCTCGGCGGCGGCGAGGTCGAGGTCGCACACCACCACCCGGGCGCCATCCTCGGCGAAGGCGAGCGCGGTGGCCCGGCCGATGCCGCTGCCGCCACCGGTGATGACGACCAACCGGCCGTCACGCCCGGCGGGTTCGGAGTTTCCTGCTTCGATCTTCGTGGTGAACTCGCGGACCATCCCGGCCACGGTGCTTCCCTTCTCCAGCAGCGCCGACCAGTGGCCGGCCCGCAGCGTCCGTCGGGTGAGATCGGGCACCCAGCGCTCCAGGCCCTCGGAGAGGTGGGTGCCGACGTAGCGGTCCCGGGTGAGGGTGATCAGCTGGACCGGCACCACGGTCGGCCGCTCACGCGGACTGCCCAGCACGGGGCGGAAGTTGGCCCGGTACAGCTCGATGCCCCGGACGGCGTCCCGGCGCAGACCGGGCTGCGGGTGGTCGGGCCGCGGGGTGACGTGCTCCAGGCGGCGCAGCATCCGCGGCCAGGCGCGGGCGAGGCCGAGCCGCCAGACGGCGGGGGCAAGGTAGGGCAGGTGGAAGGCCGTGATGTACCAGGAGTGCAGGCCCTGGTGGAGCAGCTGCCCGAGGTGACGCGGGGTGGGGCGGCGCATCCGGTGGCGCAGCCAGTACCCGATGTGGTCGAGGCAGGGCCCGGACATGGTGGTGTAGGAGGCGAGCCGGCCCTCGGCGCCGGGCGTGGTGACGGCCTCCCAGGACTGGATCGAGCCCCAGTCGTGGGCGACGACATGCACCGGACGGTCCGGGCTGACGGCGTCGGCGACCGCGAACAGGTCGTCGGCGAGCTGCTCCAGCCGGTAGCCGTCCCGGGTGGCGGGGACGCCCGACTCGCCGGCGCCGCGGACGTCGTAGCGGACCACGTGGTGGTCGCGGGCGAGGTCTGCGGCGACGTCGTCCCAGACGGCGTGGGTGTCCGGGTAGCCGTGCACGAGGAGGACGGTGGGGGCGCCCGGGTCGCCCTGCTCGAAGACGGCGAGCGGCAGCCCGCCGGAGTGGACGGTCCGGCGGCGGACGGGGGGCGTCATCGGGTCAGCTCCTTGGTGGCGGTCGGCTCGGCGGTCGGCTCGTCCTTGATCGCAGCCGGCTCGGCGGTCACAGGCGCAGTCGCAGTCGCAGTCGCAGTCGCAGTCGCAGTCGCAGTCGCAGTCGCAGTCCAGCGTCGGACGTGCGGCAGGTCGTCGTCGAGCCAGTAGGCGTCGTCCCCGGTGACCACCAGGAGCTCCTCGAACTTGATGCCGACACCCCGGAACGCGATGTGCGGCTCGACCGCCCACAGGCCCGGGGTGGGCGCGTGCCGGGACGAGCGGCCGTCCGCCCACAGCGGCGAACGGCCGTGCAGGCGCTCGGAGACGAGCTCACGGCCGAGGGTCTGCAGGGTGCGCACGCCGAAGCCGAACAGGGTGACCCCGGCCGGACCGCGGGCGGTGGTACGGGTGACCTGGTGGCCGATCACCCGACCCGGGTAGACGCGGTGGCGGTTGTCGTAGCCGTGCTCCGCGATCTGCGCGTCCACGGCCGCGTACACCTCGTCCAGCGGGCGGCGGGCGCGCACCTCCGCGAGGATCAGCTCCCGGTACACCTTGAGGTCGGCGGCGAGGCGCTCCCAGACCGGGTTCTCGCCGACCTTCCCGCCGTAGCCGATGTCGGCGGTGTAACCGTCCACGACGGGTGCGCAGTCGAGGACGTACGGCATGCCCTCCTCCAGACGGCGGTTGCCGGCGAAGAACTGGAGCGGGGTGCGGAAGTGCCGGAAGGCCGTCCGGTCGCCGAACCAGGCGAACGGGACGTGGAAGAAGTCCTGCACCCCGGCGGCGACCAGGCGGCGGCGCAGCTCGGCGGTGGCCTGCCGTTCGGTGACGCCCGGCTCGATCCAGGCGGCGACCTCCTCGGCGCAGTCGTAGGCGAGCTGCTGGGTCTCGCGGAAGCGGGCGAGGTCGTGCTCGCCGAAGGGGAAGGACGGGATCGCTTTCGCCAACGGGGGCTCCTTCTGCAGGTCGAGCACGTTACAGGTCGAGCACGAGGGTCTCGCCCTCGGCGGCCCGGGACACGCAGGGCAGCAGGGCGCCGGCGGCGCGCTGCTCGGGCGTGAGCCGGCGGTCCCGGTGGTCGGGGGTGCCGGCCAGCAGGCGGACCTCGCAGGTGCCGCAGAAGCCCTGGTGGCAGGAGTACGGCAGATCCGGGCGGGCCTCGCGCAGCACGTCCAGGGCGGACCGGTCGGCGGGGACGTCGAGGGTCGGGCCGTCCTCGCCGAGGCGCACCGCGAAGGGCTCGCCGGCGGCGACGGGGGCAGCGCCGAAGCGCTCGAAGTGCAGGGCGCCGGCCGGGGATTCGTCCAGGGCTCGCTGGACGGCGGCGAGCATCGGGGCGGGGCCGCAGCAGTAGACGGCGGCTCCGCGCGGGGCGTGGGCGAGCAGTTCGGCGCCGGTCGGCACGCCGTGCTCGTCGTCGGTGCGCAGCACGACCCGGTGCGGGTCGAGGGCGCGCAGCTCGTCCGTGTACGGGAGGGTGCCGGCGCTGCGGCCGACGTGGACGAGGCGCCAGTCCAGGCCGTGACGCTGCGCCTCGCGGGCCATCGGCAGGAGGGGGGTGATGCCGATGCCACCGGCCAGCAGGAGGACGGCGGGCTCGGCACAGAAGGCGAAGCCGTTGCGGGGGCGGCGGGCGGCGAGGCGGGTGCCGGGGTGCAGGGTGTCGTGGATCTCGACGGACCCGCCGCCCTCGGGGAGCCGGCGAACGGCGATCCGGTAGGCGGCGCGGTCGGCGGGGTCGCCGCTGAGCGAGTAGTGGCGCTCGCGGCCAGAGGGCAGGGCGAGTCGCACGTGGGCGCCGGGCTGCCACTGCGGCAGCGGGCTGCCAGCCGGGTCGGCGAGCATCAACTCGACGACGTCGGTGGCGAGTTCGCGGCGTGCGGTGACGACCAGTTGCAGCAGCGGGGTGGGCCTGCTGTACGGCCGGCGGGGGTTGCGGCGCAGCAGCGGGCCGCCGAGGGCCGGGGAGTAGCGGTCGCCGAGGGCGGCGAGGCGCCGCATGAAGGCGTCGGCGTGGGGGCGGCCGTAGAGGTCGGGGGGTGGGTTGAGCAGGTCCATCCGGCGGTCCTTGGCCCTTCGGTCCTGGGGCGGGGCGGGGGGTTGCGGGGTGAGCGGTGACGGGCGAGAGGTGACGGCTGGCAGATGACAGATTCCAGATGACAGATAACGTCTTCTGTCATCTGAAATCTGTCATCTGTCTACTGAAGCTCGCTCGCCTCCGCCCCGTCAGCGCCCAGCGGCGGCGCGGGCGGCCGGGGAGGTGGCGAGGTAGCCGAGGGCCTGGCTGGAGGAGCCCTCCTGGGTGGGGTGGTAGCCGGGCCGCAGGTAGCGCAGGCCGGAGCGGATCGACTCGACCGGGTCGGGCAGCAGGCCGCGCTTGGCGATCCGGCCGGCCTCGCGCCAGCTGGGCTTGAGCCGCCCGTGCAGGGTGGGGTCGGCCGCGAGCAGGAAGCGGGCGCCGCGCACCCACAGCTGGACCAGCAGCGGACCGGAGATGGCCATCCCCCGGATCCGGCGCAGGTAGCCCGGGTCGAGGTGGACCATCAGGTCGTAGGCGACGCTGCGGTGTTCGACCTCCTCGGCGCCGTGCCAGCGCAGCAGGTCGAGCATCGTCGGGTCGGCCTTCGCGCGGTCCAGACCGGGCGAGTTGAGCGCCCAGTTGCCCAGGAACGCGGTGAAGTGCTCGACGGCGGCGATGAACGCGACCCGCTCGATGATGCTCTCGCGTCGCCGGGCGGGCGTGAGGCCGGGCTTGTCGCCGAGGACGCGCTGGAACAGCCAGGCCATCTGCCGGACGTACGGGCGCGGGTCGAGCCCCTGGCCGAGCAGGTGGTCGAGGACCTCCTGGTGGGCCTCGGCGTGGATGGCCTCCTGCCCGATGAACCCCAGTACCTCCTCGCGCAGTTGCTCGTCCCGGATCAGCGGCAGGGCCTCCTCGAACACCTTGACGAACCAGCGCTCACCCTCGGGCAGCAGCAGGTGCAGCACGTTGATGATGTGGGTGGCCATCGGCTCGTCCGGGATCCAGTGCAGCGGCAGCTCGGCCCAGTCGAAGCGGACGTTCCGGGGTTCCAGGACGAGGCCGTCGTGGACACGCGCGGCGGGGGCGGCGAGGGCGGGGACGGGGGTGGATCGGGGCATGGCAGGCCCTCCTGACCTTGGGGGCGGCGGCTCGGCTCAGGGAAACGTACTCGCGGGTAGTGGCGCGGACAAGGGTTTCGGCGGCCCTTATCGACATCGAGTCTAATAAGTGATGTGCGCCGGGAGGCGGAAACGCGAGCATCGCGGAAACCAGGAGCACCCCCGAAACCCGAGCACCCCCGAACACGCGCGAGCACTCCCGAACACACGTGGGCCCCACCGGATCGGGGCGGATCCGGCGGGGCCCACGGAAAGACGGCCGGGAGGCGGCCGGGTGACTGGTCCGGTGCTCAGACCGCCATCGCCAGCATCAGCGGCGCTGCCCGTGCAGCGAGCAGTTCGGCCGCCGCCTTCAGCCGGTGCACGTTGTCCACCGGCATCGACGTCGCCAAGCAGCCGACCGTGCTGCCCGCCGTCACCGGGACGGCCGCGCACACCGTGCCGAGCGCGTACTCCTGGATGTCCAGCACCGGCACGGTGGCCGGCTGCCGCTCCAGGCGGTGCATCAGCTGGTCGGCGTCGGTGACGGTGCGCGAGGTCAGCCGGGCGACCGGATGGCGGGACAGGTGGTCACGGCGGGCCTCCGCGTCAAGCTGGCCGAGCAGGCATTTGCCTATCGCGCTGGCGTGCGCGGTGGCCCGGAAGTCCACCCACTCGTGCACCGCAGGGGCGTACTCGGAGGAGGAGACCGCCTCCACCGACAACTCCCCTTCGTGGTAACGGCCGAAGTACACGGCCGCGCCCAACTCGTCGCGCAGTTCGGCGAGTTTGCGGTTCAGGCGGGCTCGTACGAGGTGTTCCCGGTTGTGCTGGCCGAGCAGCGCGAACGTGCCGCCGAGCACCCAACCGCCGTCCTGGCACTGGAGATAGCCCTCGATCTCGAGGAGCTCAGCGAGCCGCCGGACGGTCGGCAGGCCGAGCGAGGTCTCCCGAGCGAGGGCGACCAGGGTGGCACCGTCGGGGTGCCGGTCGACGGCTTCCAGCAGTCTGAGGGCGTACTGCAGGGAGGTGAACGGACCGGTCAGGCCCTGGTCCAGCGCGGCGTGACGACCCGGGGCTGGTGTCGACATGTCGTCCCCTTCCGATTTCCCCGCGGAGCGACCGCGGGCGCCTCCAGCCTATCCACCCGGGGGCGTCGGCAACTGCCCTCCGTGAATATTCGGTGCAGCTCCGTATTCACGGAATACCGGGCGCGCGACGGGCGGCAACGCAAGCGCCGCGACGGGCCTCTCCCCCCACTGCCCTGGGGGGGAGAGGCCCTTCGTGCGGCCACCGGGTTGCGGGCCCGGGGACGGCCGGTGAGGGTGTGTCAGGAGAGTTTGTCAGGAAGGCGTGCCAGTCGGTCCTGGAATGCCCCGAACCGGTATCAGCCCTCGTCGCCCGCGCGGAGCTTGGCGACGGCGGCCTCCATGCGGGCGCCGTACTCCTCGTCGGCGGCGTGGAAGTGGGCCAGGTTCTTCTCGATGATGTCGTCGCGCGTCACCTGGGCCAGGAAGCCCGCGATGTTGTCGATCAGGCGGGTCTTCTCACCGGCCGACATCAGCCGGTACAGCTCGCCGGCCTGGAAGAAGTCGTCGTCCTTCGTGTGGGCCGGCGTGGTGTAGGTGCCGGTGTGGCCGTCCAGCCTGACCGGCGCGGCGAGCGCGTTGTCGGTCTGGGCGGGGCCTTCGTACGAGTTGGGCTCGTAGTTCTTACCGCGGCCGGACTTGTTGATCGCGTGGTGGCCGTCGCGCCCGTAGTTGTTGGCCTCGGTGGCATGCGGCGCGTTGACCGGCAGCTGGGTGTGGTTGACGCCGAGGCGGTAGCGCTGGGCGTCGGCGTAGGCGAACAGGCGGCCCTGGAGCATCTTGTCCGGGGACGGGCCGATGCCGGGCACGAAGTTGTTGGGCGAGAACGCGGACTGCTCGACCTCGGCGAAGACGTTCTCCGGGTTCCGGTTGAGCACCAGGCGGCCGACCTTGACCAGCGGGTAGTCGGCGTGCGGCCACACCTTGGTGAGGTCGAAGGGGTTGAAGCGGTAGTCGGCGGCCTCGGCGACCGGCATCAGCTGGACGTGGAGGGTCCAGGACGGGAACACGCCGCGCTCGATGGCCTGGTGCAGGTCGCGCTGGTGCGAGTCGGCGTCGGCGCCGAGCACCTCGGCGGACTGCTCGCCGTCCAGCGAGCGGATGCCCTGGTTGGTCTTGAAGTGGTACTTCACCCAGTAGGCGTCGCCGTTCGCGTTGACCCACTGGTAGGTGTGCGAGCCGTAGCCGTTCATGTGGCGGTACGAGGCCGGGATGCCGCGGTCGCCGAACAGCCAGGTGATCTGGTGGGTGGACGCGGGCGAGTGGGCCCAGAAGTCCCAGACGTTGTCCGCCTCCTGCACGCCGGTGTACGGGTCGCGCTTCTGGGAGTGGATGAAGTCGGGGAACTTGACCGGGTCCTTGATGAAGAACACCGGGGTGTTGTTGCCGACGAGGTCGTAGTTGCCCTCCTCGGTGTAGAACTTCACGGCGAAGCCGCGCGGGTCGCGCACCGCGTCGCTGGAGCCCAGGTTGCCGGCCACGGTGGAGAACCGCAGGAAGACCTCGGTGCGCTTGCCGACCTCGGAGAGGAACCCGGCCCGGGTGTACTGCGAGACCTCGTCGGTGACCTCGAAGTAGCCGTACGCGCCGGAGCCGCGGGCGTGCACGACGCGCTCCGGGATGCGCTCGCGGTTGAACCGGGCGAGCTTCTCCAGCAGTTGCTGGTCCTGGATCAGCAGCGGGCCGTACTCGCCGGCCGAGGCCGAGTTCTGGTTGTCGGCGACCGGGGCGCCGGACTCCGTAGTCAGGATCTTGGGCATGGAGGGTCCTTCAGGTGTCGGTACAGGCGGTGCGTGAAGGGGAGGACGGCGCGGACTCGGACAGCGCACGGGTACCGGAGCGCCGAGCGGGCGTCAGATGCCGAGCAGGCGCCAGAGCGCCGAGCGCCGCCGGGAGGAGTGCTCGCCGTCGGGGCCGTCGGCCGGCCGGAGCGCGGCGACGGCGGCGGTCGCCGCGGCCGGGTCCGCGAGCGGGCGGGCGGCGGTCAGCGCGGCGGCCTCGGCGGCCGGCAGGCCCGCCTCGGTGAGCGCGGCGGCGGCCTCGGCGGCCGGGACGGCGTTGAACCAGCGCAGTGCCAGGGCCGCGCGACCGGCCTCGGTGAGGCGGCCGGTGAGCCGGAGCCGGGCCAGGCCGCCGTCCGGGTAGACGTTGATCCGTACGTGCGTCACCGGGCGGCCGACGTCGAGCCGGAAGCGGTGCCGGGTGTCGGGCTGGAGGCGGGTGCGGGGCAGGATCTCGAACCACTCGCCGTCGGCCGGTTCCTGCCCGGTGGAGGCGTCGAAGCCGATCAGGTCGGCCCAGCCGGGGGCGTTGGCAACGAAGTGGGTGGTGTCCACCTCGGCGGCCAGGACCTCGCCGCCCCCGGCCAGGGCGATCTGTACCCAGTCGTTGGACTTGTCGCGCCGACGCCGGGTCTCCCAGCCCTCGCCCATGACGGAGGCGCGGCCGGGAGCGTTCAGGTTGTGCGGGGAGGAGAAGTAGCGGTCGGACGCCGCCTCGGCGACGCCCCCGTACTCCTGGGCGGCCAGGTCGAAGGTGAGGCCGTCCAGTTCGCGCGGGTCGGGCAGCACCTCGCCGTGCACGCGCAGCCGTGCGACGCCGCCGTCCGGGAAGATGTTGAGCCGGACGTGGGTGTAGCGGGCGTCGTCCTCGACGGCGAACTCGTGGGCGGTGTCGCCCTGGAGCGGAGTGCGCGGCACGAGCGTGGTCCACTCGGCGGTCCCCAGTTCCTCGGGCGAGGGGTGGCCGGGGACGGACGCGGCCTCGACGGAGGCGCTCTCCGGGTAGTTGCCGGTGAAGTGGGCGGTGTCGACGATGACGCCGCGGATCACGCCGCCCGCGCCGAGCCGGACGATCGTCCAGTCGTGGTCCTGGTCGGTGGGGTGCGGCTGGTCGGCCGAGACGCCGCGGCGGCGCTTGGACTCCCAGCCGTCCATGATCTGGCCCTTGTGGCCGAAGGTGTGCGGGCGGAACTCCGCCGGCCTGGCGACCAGCAGGTTCTCCGCCTCGGCGAAGGTGTCCTCGTTGGTGGCGACGACGCCCGCGCCCAGCAGCCGGGAGGCCAGGTCGACCAGCTCGGTGAAGGGAGCGCTCGGGGTGTCGGCGGTGGTCACGGGGTCTCCGTAAGGTGTTGGTCGGCCCGGGAGGGCCGGATGTGGCTGACGGGGTCTTGCCTTCTGTGGCTCCTGAGGAGTGGCCGTCCGGTTCTCCGGGGCGCCCTGACCGCTGATTGAGATCTGCGTCCTGGTCGCTGTTTACGGAGCTGACGGCGGGGTGTTCTTCGGGCCGAGGAGAGTGCTGGTTTCGGCGTGGGGAGCGTGGGATGACAGAGCGGCGGGCCCGGATCTGGGTGGGGATCGACGCGGGCAAGGGTCACCACTGGGCGGCGGCGGTCGATGAGTCGGGGTTCCAGGTCTGGTCGAAGAAGATCGACAACGATGAGGCGGCGATCCTGGAGGCCATCGCCGAGGCGCTGGCCATGGCGGACGCCGTGGAGTGGGCGGTCGACCTGTCCGGCACCGCGTCCGCGCTGCTGCTGGCCCTGCTCGCGTCGCACGGGCAGAAGCCGGTCTATGTGCCCGGCCGGACCGTGCACCGGATGGCGGGTGCCTACCGGGGCGAGGCGAAGACGGATGCCCGCGACGCGTTCGTGATCGCGGAGACCTCGCGCCTGCGCAGGGACTTCGCGGCCGTGGACGTGCCGGCCCAGCTGGTCGCGGACCTCGCGCTGCTGGTCGCCCACCGCACCGACCTGGTCGCCGACCGGGTCCGCATGGTCAACCGGCTGCGTGACGTGCTGACCGGGATCTTCCCGGCCCTGGAGCGGGCCTTCGACTGGTCCAACAACAAGGGCGCGCTGACCATGCTGACCTACCGCCAGACCGCCGCCGGGATACGCCGCGTCGGCCGCACCCGCCTGGAATCGTGGCTGCGCAAGCGCGGCGTCCGCTCGCCTGACAAGGTCACGGCCATCGCACTGGAGGCCGCCGCCGCTCAGCACACCGTGCTGCCCGGCGAGGGCGTCGCCGCGTCGATCGTCGCCGACCTCGCCGCCCAGTTGCTCGTGCTGGACGAGCGGATCAGCGGCCTTGACAAGCAGATCAAGCAGACCTTCCACGCCCACCCGCAGGCGAACATCATCGAGTCCATGCCGGGCATAGGCCCGATCCTCGGCGCCGAGTTTGTCGTCGCCGCCGGCGACCTGGCCGCCTACGCCGACGCCGGACGCCTGGCTTCCGCGGCCGGCCTCGTCCCGGTCCCGCGCGACTCCGGGCGCCGTACCGGCAACCTGCACCGGCCCAAGCGCTACAGCCGCCGCCTGCGCAGGGTGTTCTACATGTCCGCGCAGACCAGCATCATCAAGGACGGCCCCAACCGGGACTTCTACCTCAAGAAGCGCGCCGAGGGCTGCGGCCACATCCAGGCCCTGATCGCGCTCGCCCGCCGCCGGGTCAACGTGCTCTGGGCACTTCTGCGTGACGGACGGGAGTTCACCCCCGTCCAGCCGGCCACGCAGGCGGCTTGACTCGGTCATTGAAACTCCTCGGGTCGGGTCGGGCGGGTGAGCTGACGGCCGAAGGGCCCGGCAGCGGTGTCCACCACCCGGCCGCGCAGCCAGGTGGTGCGCACCGCTCCGGTCAGCGTCCGTCCGGCGTACGGGGTCACGGGGTTGCGGTGGTGCAACTCGGCAGCGCGGACGGCGAATTCACCGTCGGGGTCGAAGGCGACGAGGTCCGCGTCACGGCCCACCGCGATGGCGCCCTTGGTGCCGGTGAGGCCGACCAGCTCGGCCGGCCCGGCGGACATCCAGCGGACGACGTCGGCGAGGGTGTGGCCGCGGCGGCGGGCCTCGGTCCAGACGGCGGGCAGGCCGAGCTGGAGGGAGGCGATGCCGCCCCAGGCCGCCGCGAAGTCGCCGCTGCCGCCGTACGCGGGCAGCAGCTTGAGGTCGGGGGTGGACGGCGAGTGGTCGGAGACGACGGCGATGAACTCGCCGTTCGCCAGGGCCGCCCAGAGCGCGTCGCGGTTGGACTCGTCGCGGATCGGCGGGCAGCACTTGAAGGCGGTGTCGCCGTCCGCGACCTCCTCGGCCGCGAGGGTCAGGTAGTGCGGGCAGGTCTCCGCGGTCACCCGCACGCCGTCCTCGCGGGCCCGGCGCAGCAGCGGCAGGACGGCCGCGGAGGACACGTGCAGGATGTGGACGCGGGCGCCGGTGCGCCGGGCGGTGTCGAGCAGCCGGGCGACGGCCGCGGTCTCCGCGTCGGCGGGGCGGGAGGCGAGGAAGTCCCGGTAGTGGACACCGGGTTGCTGCGGCGCGGCGTCGAGGACGGCCGGGTCCTCGGCGTGGATGATGGCCAGCGCCCCGATCCGGGCCTGCTCGGCCAGTGCGGCCTCCAGGTCGGCCGGTCCGACGTGCGGGAACTCGTCGACGCCGGAGGGGGCGAGGAAGCTCTTGAAGCCGAACACGCCTTCGCGGTGCAGGGGTTCGAGGTCCGCGACGTTGCCGGGGATCGCGCCGCCCCAGAAGCCGAGGTCGACCCAGGCCTGGCCGTCGGCGATCTTCCGCTTGGCCGCCAGACCGTCCACGGTGGTGGTGGGCGGGACGGAGTTGAGCGGCATGTCGATGATCGTGGTGACGCCGCCGGCCGCGGCGGCCCGGGTGGCGGTGGCGAAGCCCTCCCACTCGGTCCGGCCGGGCTCGTTGACGTGCACGTGGGTGTCGACCAGGCCGGGGAGCAGGGCGGTGTCGCCGAGGTCGGTCAGCCCGCCCTCGGTGTCACGGAGGCTGCCGGCGAGGAGTGAGCCGTGCGCGGCGATCTGCTCGATCCTCCCTTCCCGGATCAGCACGTCCGCGGGGCGCTCGCCGTCGGGCAGGACCACCCGTCGGGAGCGGATCACCGCCGGCTGGCTGACAGGCATGGGGACCTCCGAAACCTGGAAGAAACCTGGAAGTTGGGGTGCTCGAACTGGAATTGGGGGTGCTCGAACGTCGAAGGAGGCGAAGGGTTGCGGGGAGCCTAGGCCCGCCTTCAACAAAACGTCAATGGAGGAAGCTACGAGGGCTCGGACGCCCGACGGGTTTCCGGTCGGCCGGTCAGCCGATGAGCAGCTCCGCGGCCAGCCGCTCCCCAGCCGTCTCGGCCAGCTCGGCGGCCCTGGTCAGGCTGTCCCCCGGCCGCTCGGCCAGGTCGGTGAGCGCGATCGCGGCGGCGAAGCCGGCCTCCCGCCACTCACTCTCGGACAGCTCCAGCCGCCCCGCCACAGCGGCCACCCGAACCCCAGCCCGGGTGGCTGCCGCGGCGACTCCGGCCGGGGCCTTGCCGTGGAGCGTCTGAGCGTCCAGGCAGCCCTCGCCGGTGACGACCAGGCGTGCCCCACGCACGGCCTCGTCGAAACCCAGCAGTTCGAGCAGCAGCTCGATGCCGGGTCGCATGGTGGCGCCGAGCAGGGCGAGGGCGGCGAAGCCCACCCCGCCCGCGGCCCCGGCGCCGGGGGCGTCGCGCACGTCACGTCCGGTGGCCTCGGCGACCTTGTCCGCGAAACGGGTCAGGCCCTCCTCCAGGACCACCAGGTCGTCGCCGTCCGCGCCCTTCTGCGGGCCGTACACGGCGGCGGCGCCGCGCGGGCCGAGCAGCGGGTTGTCCACGTCGCAGGCCACCACGACCTCGACACCGGCCAGCGCGTCGGCCAGCGGGGCGACGTCGATCTGCTCCAGCTTGCGCAGCGAGGCCCCGCCGGGCGCGAGTTCGGCGCCGTCGGCGTCGCGCAGGCCGGCGCCGAGCGCCTGGACCATGCCCGCGCCGCCGTCGGTGCAGGCGCTGCCGCCGAGGCCGAGCACGATCCGCTTGGCACCGAGCGCGACCGCCCGGGCGATCAGCTGGCCGACCCCGTACGAGCCGGCCGCGAGCGGGGCGGTCCGGCCGCCGGGCAGCCGGGCGAGTCCGGAGGACTGGGCCAGCTCGACCACGGCGGTGTCGTCCCGGACGGCGAGCGCGGCGTCCACCGGCAGGCCGGTCGGGCCGGCCACCTTGGCCGGGACGCGGGTGAAGCCGGCCGCCAGCGCGGCGGCCAGGGTGCCCTCGCCGCCGTCGGCGACGGGCAGTTCGCGCACCTCGGTGCCGGGCGCGGCGCGACGGATGCCGGCGGCGATCCGGGCGGCGGCCTCGGCTCCCTCCAGGGTGCCCTTGAACTTGTCGGGAGCTACGACCACATGGCCCCGGTGGGGGGTGGCGGGCATGGCGCGGTCCTCACTTCCGTACGGGTCTGGCGCTGGTTCGTCGAGCCCGGGCTCGGGCTGGTGGGGCGTGGGCTCGGGTCGGGTCGAGCCCGTCCCGGGCCCGTCAAGCTTGCGCCCGGTCGGGCCCGGGTGCGACCCCCTCCCGCCGCCCCCTCGTCCCGCTTCCGACGTACGAGGGGCTCCCCTCGGCGCGGAGGGGGTCGGGCGACGCGCAGCAGGCACGACCGAAGTGCCCCCGGCAGGGAGTGCGCGCCACCGCTGGGTCGGCCGGCGGCCGGGCGGATGAGCCCCGGCCCGGCTGCCGGCCGGAACCGGCCTCCTGGTGGCGCGGGCACGACCGGATGGGTACACGCCACCAGGAGGAGTCACGGGGAGGCCGCTACCCGACCTCGCGGCCCGAGAGCCGCTCGACGCCGCGCAGCAGCGCCGAGTGGTCGAGCGAGCCGTCGCCGTTGGCCCGGGCGGAGGCGACCAGCTGGGCCACCACGGCACCGACCGGCAGCGCGGCGCCCACGGCGCGGGCGGCGTCGGTGACGATGCCCATGTCCTTGTGGTGCAGGTCGATCCGGAAGCCCGGGGCGAACTCGCGGTTGATCATGTTCGCCTTCTTGCGGTTCAGCACGGTCGAGCCGGCCAGGCCGCCACCGAGTACGTCCAGCGCGGCCGGCAGGTCCACGCCGGCGTTCTCCAGGAAGACCACGGCCTCGGCCAGGGCCTGGATGTTGACGGCGACGATCAGCTGGTTGGCGGCCTTGACGGTCTGGCCGGCGCCGGACGGGCCGACGTGGATGACCGTGGTGCCCAGCACGTCAAACAGCGGCTTCGCCTCGGCGAAGTCCGGGGCCTCGCCGCCGACCATGATCGACAGGACGGCCTCGACGGCACCGGCCTCGCCGCCGGAGACCGGGGCGTCCAGGGTGCGGACGCCCTTCTCCCGGGCGGCCTTGCCGACCTTGATGGAGGTCTGCGGGGTGATAGAGGACATGTCGATCACCAGGGTGCCCGCCGCCACGTTCTCCAGGACGCCACCCTCGCCGAGGATGACCGCCTCGACGTGGGGGTCGGCCGGGACCATCGTGATGACGACGTCGGCGTCCTTCACCGCGGCGGCGATGCTGGTGGCGCCCTGACCGCCGGCCGCGACCACGGCGTCGATCGAGGCCTGGGAGAGGTCGAAACCGGTGACGTCGTGACCGGCCTTGATGAGGTTGATGGCCATGGGCTTGCCCATGATGCCGAGGCCGACGAAGGCGATCTTGCGGCTCATCGCGTCGTTCCTTTGTCCGTAGGTAGGGGGCAGGGGCTGCTGGGACTACTGGGCGGCGCGGTACTCGCGCGGCAGCCACCCGAAGCTGTCGGCGCTGACGCCGGTGGAGGGGCGGTACTCCAGGCCGATCGGGCCGGTGTAGCCGGCGGCGGTGAGCCGGGCGAACAGGTCCTCGAAGTCCAGCCCACCGGTGCCGGGTTCGTTACGGCCCGGGTTGTCGGCGATCTGCACGTGGCCGAAGCGGTCGGCGTGGGTGTCGATGACGGCCGCCAGGTCCTCGCCGTTCCTGGCCAGGTGGTAGAGGTCGCAGAGGAACTTCGCGTTGCCCAGGCCGGTGGCGGCGTTGACCTTGTCGACGACCTCGACCGCGGCGGCGGCGGACACCAGCGGGTAGTCCGGCGACTCGACGACGTTCAGGGCCTCGATCAGCAGGATCGCGCCGACCTCGTGCGCGGCCTCGGCGGCCAGCACCAGGTTCTCCAGCGCGAGTTCGTCCTGCTCGGCCGGGTCGACGCCCTCGACCCGGTTGCCGTACAGCGCGTTGAGCGCGGTGGCGCCGAGCGAGGCGGCGAGTTCGGCCGCGACCGGGACGTTGGCCCGCAAGCGCTCCTTCGCGGCCGGCACCGAGACGGTACCGCGGGCACCGGCGCTCAGGTCGTCCAGGAAGTTGAGGCCGGTGAGCCGCACACCCGCGTCGGTGAAGGCCTTGCGGAGCGCGTCCAGCCGGGCCGCGGACGGGGCGGGCTCCTCTCCGAAGGGCCACCACAGCTCCGCGGCGGTGAAGCCCGCGGCGGCGGCTGCGGCGGGGCGCTCCAGCAGCGGCAGTTCGCCGAACAGGATCGACAGGTTGACCGTGAAGCTGTGCCGGGATGCGGCCGTCACGTCCATCACCTCTCACTCTCTTCCGATCCGCAACTTCCACAATACGGAAGAAGGATTCTGCTTGATGGAAGCTTCTCCGGCCCGCTGAACCACTGTCAAGGCTGTCGCAACATTTTGTTGAAGTGGCTCACCGGCTGCCCCGCGCCGGGCCAGCGACTGTTCGATCGACCAGCCCCTGCCTCGCCCGACCCCCGCTCGCTACAGTGAGCAGGTGCGATTGATGGTGGAATTCACGACAGAGCCGTTCGAACTGGACTCGTTCCCGGAGCACGCGGCGACCGCCCGCAAGGTGGTCGACGAGGCCGGCCTGGCCGTCTCGGTCGGCCCGTTCGGGACCGGCGCCGAGGGCGACGCCGAGCAGGTCCTCAGCGCGGTGACCAAGCTGCTCCGGGAGACCCTGGACGCCGGCGCGACCCGGATCTCGGTCCAGGTCAGCGTGCTGGGCGAGGAGGGCGGCACGCGGTGACCGAGCACGTGGAACACCCGCTCGCCGCGGCGATAAAGCCGCTGCTGGACGCGGTCGGCGCGACGCCCGTCCCACTGGACGAGGCGCGCACCGAGGACGTCGTCCTGGAGTGGGAGGGCGCCCCGGCGCTCGCCGTCCGGCTGCCACACCTGAGCAGCGCACTGGACCGGCTGCTGGCCGAGATGACCCGCCAGTTCGACGGCCGCCCGCTGGCCGAGCTGGACCGCCTGGAGAAGCAGCGGGTCGTCGCCATCCTGGAGGAGCGCGGCGCCTTCACCGTCCGCCACGGAGTCGAGACGGTCGCCTCGGCACTCGGCGTCAGCCGCTTCACGGTGTACAACTACCTGAACCGGCAGGACGGTTCGACGTCCCCCTGAGGGCCTTCCGAACGGGTGAACCCGCCGGTGCGGCCAGCCTGGTCCGACCGCCGGCGGGGCACACTCGGCGAATCGCACACGAAACGGCCCGGCAATGAAGGTCGGTGCAAAACGTAACCACCAACCGTTCAACAAAGTGTTGACGACCGGGTGGGGTGGATCTAGCTTGTGCGGGTGGCACCACTCTTCAGGAGGTCCACCCGTGACCAATCATCCCCGCGCCCTTGACGCCCTGGCGGCGGCCGACGCCGCCGAGCTGGAGGCGATCCTGCTGGAGATCTGCTCCAGCCCCCGCTGGGCCGCCGCCGTCGCGAAGGCCAGACCCTGGCCCGACCGGAGCGCCCTGCTCGCCGCCAACGCGGCGGCGATGGAGTCGTTGACGGTCGGCGACCTGCACGACGCGATGGCCGGCCACGCCCGGATCGGCGAGCCCAAGGCGGGCGACGCCACCTCCGAGCGCGAGCAGGCCGGCGTCCAAGGCGTGGACCAAGCGCTCCTCGACGAACTGCACCGGGCCAACGCCGCCTACGAGGCCAAGTTCGGCCACGTGTTCCTGATCTGCGCGACCGGCCGCACCGCGGCCACCATGCTCGCCGCCCTGCGCGAGCGCTACCCCAACGACCCCGCCGCCGAGGCGGAGATCGTCCGGGGCGAGCTGCGAAAGATCAACGACATCCGCATCAACCGGCTGCTCGACAAATCCTGACGTATCGTCAAATCCATCTCTCGCCCTCGGCGGGAACGAGCTGACGTAGCCTCACCTCTGCCATCAGTAAGGTCACTTCACCCATGACTGGCATCTCCACCCACGTGCTCGACACCAGCCTCGGCCGCCCGGCCGAAGGTGTCCCGGTCGAGCTCGCACTGCACACCGAGAGTGGCTGGCAGGTGCTCGGCACCTCCGCCACGGACTCCGACGGCCGGGTCAAGGACCTGCCGGCCGTGGAGGCGGGCTCGGTCGTCCGGCTGCTCTTCGACACCGGCGCGTACCACGCGCTCGCGTCCGAGGAGGCGCCGTTCTTCCCCGAGGTCTCGATCGTCTTCACGGTCGCGCCCGCGCAGCACCACTACCACGTGCCGCTGCTGCTGAACCCGTTCGGATACTCGGTCTACCGCGGAAGCTAGTAGACCGACCTGGAAGCTTAGGAGCCATGTCATGGCCCACGTGCTCGGTCAGAACCAGTACGGCAAGGCGGAGAACCGCATCGTACGCGTCTACCGCGACTCCACCCGGCACGAGATCAAGGACCTGAACGTCTCGGTCTCCCTCCAGGGCGAGTTCGAGGACGTCCACCTCACCGGGTCCAACGCCAACTGCCTCCCCACCGACACCACCAAGAACACCGTGTACGCCTTCGCCAAGGAGTACGGGATCGAGTCGGCCGAGGCCTTCGGCATCGTCCTGGCACGCCACTTCGTCGACGACACCGAGCGCGGCGTCGTCCACAGCGCCCGCATCCGGATCGAGGAGTACGCCTGGGACCGGATCAAGACCCCGGACAACTCGGCCCGCTTCATCGGCTCCGAGGAGGTCGGCCACTCCTTCGTCCGCAACGGCCAGGAGATCCGCACCACCGAGGTCGTCTACGACGGCGAGTCCGTCCAGGTCATCTCCGGCCTCAAGGACCTCGTCGTCATGAACTCCACCAACTCGGAGTTCTGGGGCTACATCAAGGACAGGTACACCACCCTTCAGGAAGCCTACGACCGCATCCTCGCCACCCAGGTGACGGCCCGCTGGAAGTACGGCTACAGCGGCCGCGACGGCGAGGCGCAGCCCAACTGGAACCGCTCGTACACCCACGTGAAGCGGCACCTGCTGGAGGCCTTCGCCGAGACCTACTCCTACTCGCTGCAGCAGACCCTGCACGCGATGGGCACCCGCGTCCTCAACAACCG